>JBCBJZ010000120.1:0-11390 GCA_038522635.1 Pseudomonadota bacterium
GGCGCTTTGAAGACTTGCTCTACGTGGATGGGGGCCCAAGTTCGACGAAGACCGTGGGGCACCTGCGGATGAACGGGCGTGAAGTGTTCCGTCACGCGGTCCAGAAGATTTCCGGGGTGATCGACGAGACGCTGGTGCAGACGGGCCTGCGCGCCGATGAGATCGACCTGTTCGTGCCGCATCAGGCCAACAAGCGGATTTTGGACGGCATCGCGAAGAAGCTGAAGGTCGCGCCCGAAAAAATCGTGGTGACCCTAGAGCGGCACGGAAACACGTCTGCGGCGTCCATTCCCTTGGCGCTGAATTTGGCCTTCGAGCAACGCCGCGTGCATCCCGGCAACTTGGTCCTGCTCGAAGCGATGGGCGGCGGGTTCACGTGGGGTGCAGCGCTCGTGCGGTGGTGAAGCGGGGCCGTTTGCGCCAAGCTACGAGCCGTCGCGCCGCGTTTCCCAAGGCTCGCGCCAGCGTTTCCCAAGGCTCGCGCCAGCGTTTCCAAGCCTCGCGCAGCGTTTCCGAGCCTCGCGCCAGCGTGACCGCAAAGGCACATCATGCACACCCGCTGAGCGTGGCCACGACGCGCGCCCTAGAAGCATCTTGTGTGCCCTGTCAATCGATGCTTTCTTGAAATTATTGCGCATTTTCATGAGCTTGGCCGGTTTGTTGGCCATTGACCCTCGCACGGGCGAACCGTAGCATGAACGCGCAGCGGGTTTGGGGAGGCGAGACACCTATGGGTGGTAAGACGTTGACGCGTGCTGATTTGGCTGAGGCGGTGGTGCAGAAGGTTGGTCTGCCCCGCAACGAGTCACATGAGCTTGTAGAGCGCGTGCTTTTCGAAATATCAGACAGCCTGACGAACGGCGAGCAGGTGAAGTTATCGTCCTTCGGTTCGTTCGGGATCCGCGAAAAGGGCGAGCGTGTTGGGCGCAACCCGCAACCCTAAGACGGGCAAGGAAGTCCCGATCACGCCGCGGCGCGTCCTGGTTTTCCGGGCTTCCAACATCATGAAGGACCGGATTAATTCCGGCCTCGGCGGGCGTAAAGCGGCGGAATAAGCCCAGTGTCCTTTCCGCGAGCGCAGCGTGTCGCGTGGCGGGCTTGATGAAGCGGGCAGCGGCGATCGGACGGCTTCGCGTTGAAACGGATGGCGCCACGGGGCCGACGTGCGGTCTTGCGTTTGCCAGGCGCCACTTAGGTTCTGCGCGGCTTCGTCTGTCGTTGAAACATGCCAACCCGCAACCGCCTTAAAAGCTTCAGGGCTGTGACCATGGCGCAAAAAGCAGATGACGCCTTCAAGACGATCTCCGAAGTGGCCGATCTGCTCGGCATCCAAAAGCACGTGCTGCGTTTTTGGGAGAGTAAGTTCTCGCAGGTAAGGCCGATGAAACGTGGCGGCGGGCGTCGCTTCTATCGTCCTGAAGACATGGCACTGCTGCGCGGCATCCGTCATCTGCTGCACACCGAGGCTTACACGATCAAAGGCGTGCAGAAGATTCTGCGCGAGCAGGGCGTCGATTTCGTCAAGGCGTCTTGGCAGCCGAAGGACGCGCAGACCGCGCCACCAGCCCGCGCGAAAGCGCCATCGTCAAAGGCGCGCGCGAACAACCGCGGCGGGCGCCGGACAGCGGCGACGGCGCGCGCAGGTGCAGCCGCCCCACGCCACAAGGCCGCGTCGACGGGCACAACCACCGGCGAAGGAACAGCGCCGCCGGCGGCACTGCCGCCAGATGCAGACGGGTTGAACAAGGCGGCCGCCATGGCTCTGCGGTCGAGCGCACTTGCCGGCAGCCAACGCGCGCTGCTGACCCGCGCCATCGCCGAACTCGATCTTGCACGCGCGCACCTGAAGGGTGAGCCGACCCGCGCTCGAGGCCAACGCACGCGCAAGCGTTCCGCTTGAAGCTCGATCGGTGGCGGCCCAACATCGCTCACCGACGGTGATCCTGATCGATCACCCGATGATCCAGGCTTCGTGCGGCTCTCGCGATCGTGCCACGTCGTGCAAGCGCGCGCACGCCTCTCTCAACGCGGCGCGCACGAATGCGCCCGCACTTCCACGAACACCATTGATCACGCCTGCCCCGCCGCTATGGTAGGCGTCGAGGGGGGGGCGGCAAGCGCGCGCTTTGCCCGCAGCCTTCATCCCCCCCGCAATCCATACCTTTGGAGGAACACGTTCCATGTCGATCTACAAAGCTGCGGTCGGTGCTGTTGCCGCCGCCGGGCTCGCGCTGACGCTTAACGCGCCCCACGCGCAAGCGGCCGGCCACGCCGTCGATCTGCCTTGCTCCACCGCTCGCCTGATCGTCCCGTGGAAAGCGGGTGGCGGTACGCACATCATCTTCTCGATTTTCGAAGAGATCATCAACAAGTCGAACCCGAAGACCAAAATCCAGGTCGTCACGATCCCCGGCCAGGGTGGCAATAAGGGCGCGAAAGAAGCCCGCAAAGCCAAGGCCGATGGCTGCACGTTGTTCGCGATCCACCAAAGCGCGATCGTGAGCTTCCTGGCAGGCCGCGTCGGTTTCACCTGGGATGCCTTTGACATGGTCGCGCAGGTTACCTCGACGCCGGAGATCATCGGCGCGTCGGGCAAAGCGCCCTTCAAGGACTTCAACGACCTGATCGCTCAGGCCAAGGCGAAACCCGGTACGATCCCGCTGGGTGCCACGCTCGGCTCGACCAGCCAGTTCATGTGGCTGTTGATCGAGGAGCTGAACCCCGGTGCGAAATTCAAATACGTGCCCTTCGATGGCACCAAGGAACGCGTGACGGCGCTGCTGGCCAACACCATCCAGCTTGGCACCATCAACATCCCGACCGCGAAGAAGAACGTGGCGCAGGGCACGCTCAAAGCCTACGCGTTCGCTGGCGATAAACGCTCACCGTTCTTCCCCGATCTGCCGACCCTGAAAGAACTCGGCACCGACATGACCTACTCGCTCGATCGCGGTGTTGTTGCGCCGAAGGGTACGCCCAAGCCGATCATCGCGTTCTGGTCGCAAGTGTTTAAAAAGGCGGCTGAAAACCCAGAGCTGCTTGAGAAGCTCAAAGCCAAAGGCACGCCCGTGAAGTGGGTGGGACCGGAAGCCTACGCGGCCTGGTTCAAGAAGACCTACACGGCGCACGAGAAGGTCGCGATCAAGATCGGCATGTACAAGAAAAAGTAAGCGCGTCGCAGCGCAAGGGGGCCGGGGCGGATCGATCGCCCCGGCCGTTTTTTTCAGCGCATTCACTTTTGCCTGTCTTTTCGTTTGTTCGTTTGAACGTTGGCAGATGCACCCGCCGGGATGCGGACGAATGCCAAGCGTCGGGAGGCGCTTTCCATGAGCAGCGCGCGCGCACAGCATCGCGCCATCACCCGCGAACGTGTGATCGCCATTCTGCTTTTGTTGTTTTGCGGCTTCCTGTTCTGGAGCACGGGGCAGATCCGCGATCCGCAGTTCGGCGAACTCTCGCCCGCGGCCTGGCCGACCGGCGTGGTCTACGTGCTGACGGGCTTTTGCCTGATCTACTTTCTGCAGGCGATCCTTGCGAAAGTGAGTGCTGAAGCGCCTGCGGCAACCGAGGCGGCCATGGCGCCCGCGCAACCGCCGGCGCCGACGCTCGCGGATCGTTCGACGCCCGCTTCCGCTGCCTCGAGCACTGATGCTTCCGCTGCCGCGAGCACTGGCGCCTCCGCACCTTCGCAGCAAGCGGAGGGCGATGACACGCCTCAGGGCGTGGTTGGCTGGCTCGCCTATTTCCTCAACCCGATCCTGTGCTTCGCGCTTTACTTCGGGTTCCTTGCCACACTGCCCTATTTCGGCACGTTGATCGGCGGCACGCTGCTCGTGTTCGCGCTGCTCACCGTGCTAGGCGGCATCAGCCTGCGCGCGGTTGCCCTGCATGCCGCCATCGCGGTGTTATCGGTCGGCGCCATGTGGGCGCTCTTCACCTTCGGCTTACGCGTGCTGTTGCCGCGTGGTGAACTCATCCCCGGGATCTGACGCCCTATGATCATCGAGAACACGCTGGCGGCGATCGCTGAGTTGGCCACGCTCAAGACGCTGCTGTTGATGGCAGTGGGTGCGATCGCCGGCTTGATCGCGGGCTCCATCCCTGGGTTCACGATCGCCATGGCGGTCGTGCTAACGCTGCCCTTCACGTTCGGCATGGAGCCGGCGCAGGGCATCGCCACCATGATCGGCGTGTTCGTGGGCGGGCTGTCGGGCGGTCTCATGGCCGGCATCTTGATCGGCATCCCCGGCACGCCATCCTCGGTGGCAACGACGTTTGACGGCTTCCCGTTGGCACGCCGCGGCGAGCCCGGCTACGCGCTGGGGCTTGGCGTGTGGTCATCGTTCTTTGGCGGCGTGATCTCATCGCTGCTGTTGATTGCGGTCGCACCGCAACTGGCGCGTGTCGGCCTGGAATTCCAGCCGTGGGACTATTTTTCGCTGATCTTCTTCGCGCTGACCGTGACCGCCAGTCTCGCCGGTGAAAACATGATCAAGGGCTTGATCGCGGGCGCGCTCGGCCTCGTGATCGCGACCGTCGGCGAAGACGACATCACCGGCGTCAAGCGCTTCGACTACGGCGTCGATTATCTGGGTGAAGGCTTCGCGTTCCTTCCCGTGCTGATCGGGCTCTTCGCTTTCTCGCAGTTGATGTCGGACATTCGCGACCGCACCGCGGCCCGCAAGTCGTTGACCGACATGCGTGCGGTCAGCGTGCGCATCGAGCACCGCCGCGCGGTCGCCACGATCATGCGCAGTTGGGTCAACACGGTGCGCTCAGCGTTTATCGGCGTCTTCACCGGCGTGCTTCCCGCAGCCGGCTCGTCGATCTCCAACATCCTCGCCTACGACCAAGCGAAGAAATCGTCCAAGACGCCAGGCGAATTTGGCAAAGGTCACCCCGACGGCATCATCGCCCCCGAAGCCGCCAACAACGCGACCGCAGGTGGTGCGCTCATCACCATGATGGCGCTCGGCATTCCGGGCGACGTGATCACCGCCGTCATGTTGGGCGCGCTGCTCATCCACGACGTGGTCCCGAGTCCCAGCTTCATCGCCGAGCAGCCGAAGATCGCCTACGCGATTTTCATCGCCTTCTTCTTCGCCAACTTCCTGGTGCTCGGCTTACAGACGGTGGCGCTGCGCGGTTTCGTTTTGGTGACGCGGGTGCGCATGTACGTGCTCGCCTCGATCATCCTGGTTTACTGCGGGATCGGCGTCTTTGCGCTTAACAACATCGTCAACGACATGTGGACGTTGGCGATTTTCGGCGTCGTCGGTTACGCGATGCGAAGCCTCGGCTTTCCTTTGGCGCCGATGATCTTGGGGGTTGTGCTGGGGCCGATCGCGGAGCGCTGGCTGTCGCGTTCGCTGGCCTTGTCGACCGACCCGTTGCAGTTCATCACGCATCCCTGGTCGCTATTTTTCATCATCCTCAGCATCTTCTCGATCGGCTTCAGCTATTACCAGCGCGAGCGCGGCAAGAAGGCATGGACGCTGGCCTATGCGCCAGCCCTGCTGCTGTGCCTGACACCGCCGCTCTTCATGATGGGGGGCGTGGTACGTCCGGTGCTGGCGGGCGTGATGATCATCGCGGCGGTATGGCTTGCCGTGAAAGCACCGCGTGTTTGGAAGCAATGGCAGGCTGATGCAGCCGCGCCTGCGCGCCAGCCGTAATGGCGCCGGCATCGTTGCCATCATCTGCGCCGCTCAGTGTTGCGGTGGCCGGGTTAGGGGCCATCGGCATGCGGGTCGCGCAGGCCCTCGATGAGGGCGTTGTCCCCGGGTTACGCTTAAGCGCGGTCGCCGCGGCCAGGCCCGATCGCGCGCGCGCCCGCGTGAGCGCCTTGCGTGCGCCACCGCCCGTGGTCGCGCTTTCTGGCCTCGCCGACCACGCCGACGTCATCGTTGAGTGCGTTCCGGCGGCCCATGTGCCGGATCTGTTAGCGCCGGCCATCGAAGCGGGGCGCACGATCCTGCCGCTGTCCGTGGGCGTGCTGCTCGAGCACGACGGGTTCATCGCGCGTGCTGCGCAAACCGGCGCCAAGCTGATCGTGCCGACCGGGGCGCTGATCGGCCTTGATACGGTGCGGGCGATGGCGGTGGGGCGCGTGCATGAGGTGCGTCTTGAAACGCGGAAGCCGCCGGCGGGGCTTGCGGGCGCGCCTTATCTGCTTCAGCACGGGATCGACCTTGAAGGGCTGCGCGAGCCGCGCTGCGTCTTCGAAGGCAATGCGCGGGAAGCGGCGCGCGGTTTTCCAGCCAACGTCAACGTCGCTGCCGCGTTGGCGCTTGCCGGCGTCGGGCCCGAGCGCACGCGCGTCGAGATTTGGGCCGATCCGAGCCTGACCAGGAACGTGCAGGCGGTCACCCTGCGCTCGGATGCGGGCGAAGCGCAGATGACGATGTACAACGTGCCGAGCGATGAGAACCCGCGGACAGGGCGGATCGTGGCGCAGTCGGTCATCGCGGCGCTGGCGAGGCTTCGGGCGCCGTTGACGGCCGGTAGCTGACAGGGCGTGTAGCTGACGGCCGGGTAGCTCAACCGTAGGCCGTTAACGGTGGGCCGCCCGCATGTGGCCTTCAAGGTCCGCGGCCGCATGCGGCATCGCAAGCGGCATGACGTCGGCCATCGCGCGCGAAAGGAAGCCGGTGACGAAGGTCGTGTTGGTCCGTTCAGATGAGGACGCCTGGCTGCTCGGCTGGGCGCAGACGCACGGGTGGACGTCGTCGCAGAATGACCATGAAGCGCACCAGCGCGAGGTTGGCGGTAGCGGTAGCGGCGGCGGCAGTCGCGCGGTGGACCTGACCAAAGCGCTCACCCGGTTGGCCGCTCGCCTGGTGCTGGCCCGTGACCTGATCGCCACCGGGCAGGCGCAAAGCACCGCCGAAGCGAAAGCGCGTGCGCTGCTGCCCTTCGCGCGCACCGGCCGAGGCAAACCCGTCGTGGCGCAGTATGAGGGAACGCTGTCGTGGGCCCATACCGCCGATGCGGGCCTGATCGCTTTGTCAGCCGGCACCTGGTGTGGTTGCGACATCGAGCGGGAGCGCGACCTTTCCTTTGGTGCGCACCGCGCAGCGTTGCTGTGCGCGCTCGCCGAGGGGCTGCGCGCGCAAGCCTCAGGGCCCGCGCAAGCCTCAGGGCCCGCGCAAACCACCGGGCCCGCGCAACGGCCGCCCCCATCCGCGGCTGCAGAGGAACCGCAGGCGCTGTTACCCGCATGGGTTCGGATTGAAGCCGCGGCCAAAGCCGACGGCTGTGGCGTTGGGGCGTGGCTCAGCGCGCGCGGGTGGCGTGAGGCGCTGAGCCTGGGCGACGGTCACGAGGCGCGGGCGGCTTTGCACGCGCAGGCTGCCGCCTGGGTGAGCGCCGCTGGCATGCGGGTTCATGACCTTGATGTTGGCCCGCAGCATCGCGCGGCCGTGGCGTTGGCGGAGGGTGCCCTGCTGCCGAGGGTTGAACGGCTACCCGGCGATGCCGATGCGCTTGCGGCCGATTTGGCCGCGCGATGATGGGCTTTCGCACGTCAACCTGGCGCTGACCGACAGGCCGCCAATGGTGCCGGACGCGGGCGGGGAGAGAACGGGGCGAAGGTTGACCCGCGCGCTGCGAGCGGGCAAAGGAGGGGGTGGCGGAGCGTGGCGCAGCCTGGTTAGCGCACTTGTCTGGGGGACAAGGGGTCGGAGGTTCAAATCCTCTCGCTCCGACCATTTTGAGCGGTGAGGCGCAGCGGCTACGCGCGTCGCGGGTTATGCTCAAACGCCAAACGGGAGCCCGATCGAGCTTCACGATGATGGTGCGACCACGACCGGGCATCGTGGGCCGGCAACCCGTATCCGCACTGAACGCACGATGTTGGCTTTTGCCGGCAGCGCGATTGGTTTGGGCTTTTTTTTGAGTTTCACGCAGTGTCAGCGTTTCTCAAAAGCGCGGATGCCGCTTCAGCGCCACTGGCAGTTTTCGCCATTTCAAAAACGTTGATCTTCGTATCAAATACTATCGATTTACTGCGCTGCACCATGATTGGGGTTGCGCAGCATAATGAATACGCGTCTGCCGGGATGTTCATGAACCGCACATGAACGATCATGAACCGTTCATGAAGGCCCCCATTCTCCTCACTTATTTTGCCTTGGATGCTCCATAAAAATCTTGCTTCGACCGATCAGCGACCGATAACTTCGTTACGAGAAGTTCACAATTCGTTGATACAAAGTTGGATCGAATTTGATGTTTTGTTCAAGACATAAAGGCGGGGAGTTTTCCACCATGGTACTTTGGAAATGGGGGCCCCGATACGCGGCCATGTGTGGTCGCACGGTTCAACGCTTCGCCGCGGCCCTCGGGCTCGGCGCGCTGCTTGTGACCGGTGCTGCGTTCGCGCAGGACGATGGTCTTCCAGGCGCGCTCCCCGGCGCTCTCCCTGGCGCGCTCCCAGGTCCTGAGGCGAACACGGCTGCTCCGAAGGGTTCGCTCGTCGATCCGGGCCAGCTCGTCATCACGGGCTTTTCGGGCGTGCTCGCGGCGGACAAGGCCAGCGATCAGAACAACCGCAAAGTCAAGGCCGATGAGACCTTCATCAACCCCGACGGCGCAGCGTTGCGCATCTTCGACATCAGCGGTGTGCGCCCGAACGCGGGCGACGTTGACCCGATGAGCCGTGGCGGTGCAGCGGAAGTCTTCGCCCTCACCGCGCGCCAGATCGGACAGGTGTTCGGCTCAACCCTCGATGACCGGCGGCTTCCTTCGGGCCGGCCGGCGCCAAATATTTACGCTGCCGCCACCTCCTCTTACGGCCTGCACATCGTGAAACCCGGTGATGACCAGGGCGGCTGGCCGCAACGCGTGCGCGAAGGCAGCGACCAGGCCCGCTTCATGGATGGCCTGTTCGGTCCCTCTCAAGCCGGGCCCGGCACAATCTGGAAGATCGACGGCGTTACCGGCAAGCCAACCGTGTTCGCGACCATTCAGTTTGAAGGCAAACCCAACAGCGGACCGGGCCTCGGCAACATCGTCTTTGATCCGCGCTCGCAACAGTTTTTCGTGTCCGACCTCGACACCGGCATGATCCACCGCCTCAGCAAGAGCGGGCGTGACCTGGGCCAGTACGATCACGGCATCACGGGCCGCGAGAACGCCGGCCTTGAACCCGTATTCGATGATCCCGCCGATCGCGCCGAGATCACGTCGAACCGGTTCCGCAGCGATGACCCCTCGACGTGGGGCTATACGCATCCTGATCGCCGCGTTTGGGGCCTTGGGATCCGCGACGGGCGCCTCTTCTACGCGGTCGCGAGCGGCGTTGAAATCTGGTCTGTCGGCATCCGCCAGGACGGCGGCTTTGGCGATCCGCGCAAAGAGTTCGCATTGCCCCAGTCGGCCGAGCGTTTCGAAGTCGCCGACATCACCTTCACGTCCGCTGGCGACATGATCTTGGCGCAGCGCCCACCCGTCACGGGGAGCTGGAATTACGCATCACCCGTCGCGCAAGGACCGGCCCGCGTGCTGCGTTACAGCCCGGTTTCCAACCCCGTCGATGGCACACGGTGGGCCCCGTCGCCTGATGAATATGCGATTGGCCTTGAGACCAACCATCGCTTCTCTTCAGGCGGTGTGGCGCTGGGCTACGGCTACAAGCCCGAAGGCGGCCTCGATTACACGCGCTGCGAAGCCACGCTGTGGACCACCGGCGATGGGCTCAGCAAAGGCGGCTCGCCCGTGGGCCAACGTGCGCGCGCCGGCGCGGATGGCGTCGCACCGGGGTTCATCGGCCAGGTCGATGGTGCGCAGGGTATGCGTCTTGACAATGTGCGCCCCGATGCGGTGCCCCCGCAGAGCGCCCGCTTCGTCGACTTCGATGGGCTTTTTGCGCAGCACAAGGGCCGCGGCCACATGGGCGTGGTGCGCATCCTTCGCGATTGCGGCCAGCCTGGGCCTGAGCCGGTGCGCTATTGGCAACCTGACTTTGGCCAGGATGTACCGGTGCCGGATGGGTCGTTCTACGATCTCGCGCTTGAAAAGCGTGCCGTCGGGTCGTGCGAGCGTGGCGGGTTGTGCCGGTTTCAGCTGCGCGTCACGAACAGTGGCAATCGTGCGTACGCCGGCCCGGTGCTGTTGAGCGACCGCTTGCTTGAGCCGGGCGCGGTCCTGGTTAACGTGGGCGCAGCGCCGTGGACCTGCCAGCAGGCTGGCGGCCGCCTGTCGTGCTCACGCCCGCCGGTTTACCTGAAGCCGGGTCGTTCGATCTCGGTCTGGCTGACGTTCCGCTTGCCGTTCGCCTGGGCGTCGCCCGTCTTTGAAAACTGCGGCGCGATCAACTGGCTCGCCACCGCCAGCGCCTCAACAAGAGCGCGCACCGTTCAGTTCGAATTGGCCCGCCGCGGCTACTACTTCGGTGCGATCAATGGCGCTGACGGGCCGCTGCTCCAGCAGGCGATCAACGATTTCAAGCGCGATCTCGGCCTACCCGAGAACGGGGCGATGGATGCAGACCTGATGACCGCGCTCTTCGGTTGGGGGGCGATGGCCAGTGGCGATGGTGTGCCGGATAACGATCGCAGTTGTGCGACGCATAAGCTCGCCGATGTGGTCGTCGATTTGCGCGAACCCATCCCGTTGGTGGCACCCGATATTCTGGTACCTCCGCCGTTGCCGCCGATCCCCCTTGCGGGCTTCGATCAACGTTGCCCGGCCGGCACCTATGCGCGTGGCGGGCGCTGCGTGCGCGTTTGCCGCCCCGGCTTCAGGCTGATCAACGGCCGGTGCCTCGCGCGCTGCACAGGTGGACGCCAACGCGTCGGAACGCGCTGTGTGTGTCCGTCGGGCCTGCGCTTTGACCGTCGCGTCTGGCGTTGTGTGGTGCCGGGCGATCAGTGCCGTGCGAACACCTATTTCGATGGCAGCGTGTGCCGCTGTCCTTCAGGCACCCGGTGGAGCAACCGCAGCCAACGCTGCGTGCGGATCGTGCGTCCCTGCCCGAGCGGCCTGGTGCGCGTGCGCGGCCGGTGCGTACCGCCGGTTCGTTGCGTGGGTGGTAACGTCTTCCAAGGGCGTTGCCTGTGCCCGGCCGGGACCCGTCGCGAGCAGCGTGGCGTGCGCCGCTTCCGGTGCGTCTCCGTCTGCCGCTTCCCCTCGCGCTACATCAACGGGCGTTGCGTGTCGCCGTGCCCTGGCAACCTCATTCGCTTCCGCAACGGTCGGTGTGGCTGCCCGCGTGGGACCCGCCAGGATGGCGTGCGCTGCGTGACGCTGCCGCGCCCACCGATCTGCATCGGCGGCCAGGTGAGTGCAGGTCGCTGCCTGTGCCCGACCGGCACCACGCGCCGTCGCGTGGGAACGCAAGGCCGTCGCGCCATCTTCCGTTGCGTGCGCAATGTCTGCCCGTCGGGCAC
>JBCBJZ010000121.1:0-11353 GCA_038522635.1 Pseudomonadota bacterium
ACGCCCGCGTGTTGGGTCTGTTCGGCGATTCGATCACCACCGACCACATTTCACCGGCCGGCGCCATCAAGCGCGATGGCCCCGCCGGCGAGTACCTGATCGAGTACCAGGTGCGGCCGAACGAGTTCAATTCCTATGGGGCCCGGCGCGGCAACCACCAAGTCATGATGCGCGGCACGTTCGCCAACATCCGCATCCGCAACCAGATGCTGCAAGGCGTTGAAGGCGGCATGACCGAGCACCAACCGAGCGGTGACATGCTGCCGATCTTTGATGCCGCGATGCGCTACAAAGCCGAAGGCGTGCCGTTGGTGGTCTTCGCTGGCAAGGAATACGGCACGGGTTCAAGCCGCGACTGGGCGGCCAAAGGCACCCGCCTGCTGGGCGTACGCGCGGCCATCGCGCAGTCGTTGGAGCGCATTCACCGCTCCAACCTCGTCGGCATGGGCGTTCTGCCGCTCGTCTTCCAGGACGGCGCGTCCTGGCAGGAGCTTGGCATCACCGGCACCGAGCAGGTCACGATCCGCGGTCTTGCTGACCTGAAGCCACGCGCCACGTTGATCGCGCAGATCACCTTTGCCGATGGATCAACGAAAGACGTGCCTTTGCTTTGCCGGATCGATACGGAGGATGAGCTGGCCTACTACAAAAACGGCGGCATCCTGCCTTACGTGCTGCGCAATCTGGCGCAAGCCGCCTAGCGCAATAGGGCCATAAAGCCGTTGGACTAAGCGCTTTTTCGCGGTGAGCTCTACCGCCAGCGAGAAGCTGCCCGACGGCCCGCCGGCACAGTGTTGGATCACGCAGAAGGCGCCCCGGCAACAGGGCGCCTTTTTTGCGCTCACCCATTCGTTACGCGCATTTGTATGTGTGCACGCGCGCTGCGGTGTTACCTCTTAACCAGAAAATCCGATCCGACGTTGCATGTTTGCGGTAGCTTTCGCCATGCGCACGGTCGACCTGAACCCGTGAGACCAACCGCTGGCGCGCATCGCGATCGCGCACCGCAGGCCTCGCGCCCGACGAAAGAAAGATGCACCGACGCCATGCTGTCCGCTTTTCCGCGCTCCTCAAACCTGCTGAACGCCGCCGCTGACACGCGTCGGGTTGGGCTCACCCTTGTGCCAGCGCTTGCCCTGATGCTCGGCCTGATCCTGGCCACCTTCGCCGCCACGCCCGCAGCGCATGCCCAATCGACGCCTATTCGCACGGTCGTTGAACTCTTCACCAGCCAAGGGTGCAATTCCTGTCCGCCCGCCGACCGCCTGCTGCAAACCTACGCCAAGCGCCCGGACGTTCTAGCGCTGACGTTGCCGGTCGACTACTGGGACTACCTGGGCTGGAAAGACACGTTCGCGAAGCGTCAGTTCACCCAGCGCCAGTACGCCTACGCGCGCAAACGCGGCGACAACCGGGTTTACACGCCGCAAGTTGTGATCAACGGCCGCGACCACGAGGTCGGCAGTTATCGCCGTCGGATCGATGCGCGGATTGATCGCCACCATGCGCGTTACGCCAACCGCCTCGTGCCGATGTCGATGGAAACGGTAGGCAAGAAGCTGGTCGTCAAGGTCGGGGATGATGCGAACGGCCGGAAAGGCCGTAGTGGGACGATCTGGCTTGCGGTCATGAAGCGTAAGGCCGTGGTGCCGATCCGCAGCGGTGAAAACGGCGGGCGCACGTTGGCCTACTATAACGTCGTCACATCGCTGAAGCGCGTCGGCACCTGGAACGGTACCGCGGCAACGTTCACGGTCGCGCAACCGAGCAACATGGTGGCCGGGCGTGATGATTGCGCCGTCCTGCTGCAGTCGGGCACAGCCGGCCCGATCGTTGGCGCTGCCAAATTACCGGGCAACGCGAGCTGATCACCAAGATCGCCTAAGCGTTATCGTTACGACCAAAAGAAGACGCGCGGTTGCCTGCGCGTCTTTTTCTTTTGTCTTTCTTGCGACCGGCGTGCCTGGTGGTCAGTCCGAACTAAGCCGCGTCCGCCAGCCCGCGCCCTTTGAGCAGCGCATCCACCTTCGGCGCGCGGCCACGGAACGCGACATACGCTTCTTCCGGATCGCGCCGGTTGCCAGCCGCATAGATGTGGTCATGCAGCCGCTTCGCCGTCTCCGCGTCGTAGATGTCGCCGGCCTCTTCGAACGCTTCGAACGCGTCCGCATCCATAACCTCAGACCACATGTAGCTGTAGTAGCCTGCCGCATAGCCACCGCCTGAAAACAGGTGCTGGAAGTGCGGCAACCGGTGGCGCATGATGATCTCGCGCGGCATCCCGAGCCGTTTGAGCGTCGCCGCCTCAAACGCTGCCATGTCGAAATCCGCATCGACGTCATCGAGCGCGTGCAGCTCCAAATCGACCAACGCGCACGCCGTATACTCGACCGTCGCGAAGCCCTGGTCGAACGTCTCCGCAGCCTTAATCTTTTTCAGCAGCGCCTTCGGCATCGGTTTTTCGCTATCGGCATGTCGCGCGAACATCTCCAACACCTTCGGCTGCATCAGCCAATGCTCGAACAATTGCGAGGGCAGTTCGACGAAGTCGCGCGATACCGCGGTCCCGGCAATCGACGGATACGTCACGTCCGACAAAAGCCCGTGCAAGGCGTGCCCGAACTCGTGGAACAAAGTGCGCGCATCATCGAAGCTGAGAAGTGCTGGTTCGCCCGCTGCGGGCTTTGAGAAGTTCATCACGTTGTAGATGATGGGCCGGATGTCCTCGCGCACCCGGCTTTGCGAGCGCATGGCGCTCATCCAGGCGCCCGAACGCTTCGAGCTGCGCGCGAAGTAATCGCCCACGAACAACGCTGGCGCCCGTCCGTCAGGGAACCGCACCTCCCAGGCGCGCACATCGGGGTGATACTTCGGAAACGTCTTGCGCTCCTTGAAGGTCACGCCGAACAGCCGCGTGGCCGTGTCGAAGGCCGCCTCGATCATGTGCTCGAGCTGCAGGTACGGTTTGACCTTCGTCTCGTCGATGTTGTGCAGCGCCTTGCGCAAGCGCTCCGCATAGTAGCGCCAGTCCCACGGCTCGATCTCGAAGTTGCCGCCCTCCTCGTGCACCAGCGCCTGCAGCGCATCGCGCTCCTGCTTCGCCCGGACCTTTGCGCGCGCCCACACATCATCCAGCAGCGCCCGCACATTTTCGGGCGTCTTCGCCATCGTGTTGTCGAGCCGGTAAGCCGCGTAACTGTCGAAGCCGAGGAGGCTCGCGCGCTGCGCCCGCAGCGACACCATCTCAGCGATCAACGCGTGGTTGTCGGTCTCACCGCCGTTGGCGCCGCGCGCAGCCCAGGCCTTGAACGCGCGTTCGCGCAAGTCACGCCGGGCTGAGAATTTCAAGAACGTCTCGACCGAAGACCGCGCCAGCGTGATGACGTATTTTCCCTCATGACCATGGTCGCTCGCAGCCTGGCGGGCGGCGGCGACGGCGGCCGGCGGAAGGCCTTTCAGATCAGCCTTGGTGTCGAGCACCATCGTCCACCCACTCTCATCGGCGAGCACATTCTGCGAAAACGCGGTGCCGAGCGAGGCCAGCCGCAGATCGATCTCTGCCAGCCGCTTTTTGTCCTTCGCTTTCAGCAGCGCTCCATCACGCACGAACGATTCATAGGTGCGCTCCAAAACGCGGCGCTGCTCATCGCTCAGCTTCAGTTTCGCACGATCCTTGTGCAGCGCCTTGACGCGTTTGAAGAGGTCCGCATCCAGTTTGATCGCGCTGAAATGGGCCGCGAAGCGGGGCGCCAATTCGCGCTCGGCGGCTTGCAGATCCGGGTTGGTATGGGCGCCAGCCAGCGGCCCGAAAGCACCATAGGTCCGCGAGAGCGCCTCGCCGCTCCTTTCCATGGCCGCGATCGTGTTCGTGAACGTTGGCGCCGCCTTGGCATTCGCGATGCGCTTCATCTCGCGCGCATGGGTGGCCATCGCCTTTTCGAATGCGGGCACGAAATGGCGTGCTTTGATCTTGGAAAACGGTGGCATCTGAAACGGCGTTTCCCACGATTGCAGCAGCGGGTTTTCGGCAGCGGCCGAAGCGGGGGCACGTTTCGAAGGGGCGGAGGCGGCCATCGGGCTTCATCCTGATCGTTGAGGAAAGGGGGGAGGGGCGAGAGGAGGGGCAACGAGCGGTGGGAGGGGCGGCGAGCGGTAGGTCGATGACGTGGAGCAAGCGGGCACGCCGTCAGAAAGCGTGTGGCAAGCGCCCTTGCGCGCATAAAAAAGCAACGCCCATCACTTTAGTCGGTCTACTTCAGCCCGGCCAGCACGAGCCGGTTGATGCGCGCGGAAAACGCCGCCGGGTCCTGTGGTACCTCGCCTTCAAGCACGTATGCCTGATCCAGCAACAGCCCGGCGATGTCGGCAAGCCCGGCTGCATCTTCGGCCTGATGCTTGGCCTGCGCCGCCTTGAGCAAAGCGTGCCCCAGGTTGACCTCAAGCACCGGCTTACTCACCTCACCGCGCTCCTGGCGCGACAGCAGCTTTTCAAGACCGCGATCATGGGCACCGGCAGGGGCCACCAGGCAGGCGGCGCTATCAACCAAGCGCTTGGACGCCACCACATCGCTCACGGCCGTATCCAGTGCGTTCTTCAACCCTGCGATCAGCGTCGCGTTCGCCGCATCATCCTTAGCGCTCGCATCCTTCTCAGGCTCATCGCTCCCAGCCTTGTCGTCACCTTGCGCCGCCGCAATGCCCGACAGATCGACCTCACGTTGCGCCAGCGAACGCAGCGGCTTGCCTTCGAAATCGAGGCCGGCCGTGGTCCAAAAATGATCGACCGGATCGGTCAGCAGCAGCACTTCGACACCGCGCGCCTTTGCCGCTTCGAGTTGCGGAGACGCCTTCACGCGCTCCAGCGTTTCGCCCACCAGATAGTAGATCTCCGTCTGGTTCTCGGGCATCGCTTCCACGTAAGCTGCAAGGCTGCGCCAGCCCTCGCCCTGCGTTGAGCGAAACCGCGCCAGCTTCAAGACGTCTTCGCGGCGTTCGAAATCTTCGTACAAGCCTTCCTTCATGACCGCGCCAAACGTGTCCCATACGGCCTCGAACGCTTCCGCGTCGCGCTTTGCCAATCCGGAAAGTTCGTTCAACACGCGGCCCGTGACGGCGCGCCTGATCTGCGCCACGAGCGGATTGTTCTGCAGCATCTCCCGCGAGATGTTGAGCGGCACATCCTCACTGTCGACCACGCCGCGTACGAACCGCAGGTAGGACGGCAGCAGTTGCGCATCATCCGTGATGAAGACGCGGCGCACGTAGAGTTTCGCCCGCCCCTTGCGCTCAGCATCGAACAGATCGAACGGCCGCATCTTCGGCACGAACAGCATGACAGCGTATTCCTGCCGCCCCTCCGCTTTGTAGTGGATGGTCAGCGCTGGCTCATCGAACATGCCGCCGACCGTGCGATAGGCTTCCTTGTATTCGTCTTCGGTGATGTCCGCTTTAGCGCGCTGCCAGAGCGCACTGGCGGTGTTGATCTGACGCGCTTCGCCGTTCGCCTCGCCACGCGCTTCGGGTGCAGCCTCATCGCCGTCAGCATCGCCCGTCGAGGCAGCCAGCAGCACAGGGAACAAGATGTGATCGGAATAAGTGCGCACGATCCGTTCAAGCGTGTGGGGCTCCAAGAACGCGTCCGCGTCGTCCTTCAGGTGAAGCACCACCGCGGTCCCACGTTTGACACCGCGGCGCGCGTCCCCTTCGACCGGTGTCACGGTAAAGCCGTTTGCCCCGTCAGAGGACCAAAGCTGCGCCTCATCGCTACCGGCTTTGACGCTCACCACCTCAAGACGATCGGCCACCATGAAGGCTGAGTAAAAGCCGACGCCGAACTGCCCGATCAGCGCCTTGTGGGCTTCTGCGCCCGACGCCTGCTCCAAGAATGCGCGCGTGCCTGAGCGTGCGATCGTCCCCAGATTATCGGCCAACTCCTGCGCGCTCATGCCGATCCCGTTGTCGCGGATCGTGAGCGTGCGCGCTTCGGCGTCGGGTTCAAGCGTGATCTGCAGTGCGGTGTCGTCGCTCAGCAGGGCCGGCGTCGCAATGGCCTCGTAGCGCAGCTTGTCGCAAGCATCCGACGCGTTTGAGATCAGCTCGCGCAGGAAGATGTCCTTTTCCGTGTAGACCGCGTGCACCATCAGATGCAGCAGCCGCGAGACCTCGGCCTGGAACGCCTGGGTCGCGCCGTTGCCCTCGCCAGCGCCGGAGACGCCAGCGGCATCAGACGGCGGGGCAGCGTTGGTGGGATCGCTCATGGTGACCTCGGGATCATCGATAAGGGGATCATCGCCAGCGGCGATAGCGCCGCTCATGGCCAATGGCCTAAAACTCGGTTCGCTTTAGTATCAAGCAGAACCGGTCAGGTCATTCCACCTGAAGCGGACCGAAATTGGGTCGTTGGGGCCTTCGTTACTCGCCCTGTGCCAGCGCGCGGCTGACCGCGATCTGCGCCGCCTCCACGTCTGTCTCGCGCAACGCCAGCGTCATCGGCCACCAACGCAGCGTGCGGTAACGGCGCCGCGCGTTGGCGATCGGCAAGCGCGAACGGTAGCCATCGAAAAACACGTATGTCAGCGTCGACGTCGGTTGCAGGTCAACTTCGCCATCTTCCACCATGATGGTCAGCGCGTCGATGCCGTCGATGGAAAGCCCCCGCCACAACACAATCGTGTCGAACCCCGGGTAAAGGTAATCGTGCTCGCCCTTAAGCGCGGGCACAAAACGGAGCAGTTCGACGAACGTGACCTCCTGGCGACGCCACTGCAGGAAGCTGCGGATCTGCTCGCGAAGGGCCGCGTTGGTCTCGATCAGCGCCATGGGCTTAATCTCCCGTTGACTGACGCTACGCGATTCGCGTGTGGCGTGTCCGCACCGCCCGTCCACCGCACCGCCCGTCCACCGCAGAGGCCCACCGCAGCGGCGGCACAGACGTTCCGGCAGGCCCGCGCGGCGGCCAATCGAGGCGCTAACGTTAGGCGGCGGTCGGCTTACGTCGCGCCGATCTCGATGTTGCTTTGCCCGGCTTTGCACGCGGCTTCGCTGGCCTTGCGGGGGACACGCGCGCGCCTAGCACACCGTCTGCCTTAACGCCTGTCACAACGTCGGCCACACCGCCTGCCACCGATCCGGCAGGCGCCTCGCTCCCCTGGTCAAGCATGCACGCGACCTCATCCAGGACCCAGGTCCGGAAGGCGTCGATCTTGCCGCAGTGCTTTCGGCTCTCCGCACAAAGCAGGTAAAACGCCCGCCCGACGCCCAACTCAAGGCCGAACGGGGCAACGAGCCGGCCCGAACGCAAGTCATGCCCCGCCAACATCTTGCGCGCGAGCACGATCCCCGCGCCCTCGACCGCCGCATCGATCGCGTGATCGGCATGGTTGAACCGGAGGCCCCGCGACGCATCCACGGCGCCGCAGCCAGCAGCCTCAAGCCAAGTCTTCCAGCCCGGAAGCTCGGACGCGAACGACAAGCTGTCATCATGAATCAGCGTCAACGCTTCCAGATCTTCCAGTGCCAACGCGCCGCCGTAGGCTTCGAGCAGCCGCGGGCTGCACAGCGGGATCACAAGCTCATCGAACAGTTTCGTTTCGTGCACGCCCTCGTAGCCGCCGCTGCCGAACCGGATCGCAACGTCAAGCTCGTCGGTTTTGAAGTCCGACATCGCCAGGGTGGCGGCGATGCGCATGTCGATCTCCGGCTGCGCCAGCGAAAACCGGTAAAGCCGAGGCGCGAGCCACTTCGCCGTAAAGGCCGGCCCGGCGCTCACCACCAGAACGTTATTGTCGCTTTCCTGACGCAGCACCTCGACGCCCGCGCGCAAACTCGTGAAGCCGGCATGGACGTCGGGAAACAGCGCTTCACCATCGGCGGTGAGCGCGATCGCCCGGGTCAATCGCACGAACAATTTGCAATCCAGGAACGCCTCCAAGCCACGGATCTGATGGCTGAGCGCGGCCGGCGTCACGTTCAGCTCCTCCGCCGCCTTGGTGAAACTCAGGTGGCGGGCGGTGGCCTCAAACGCGCGCAGGGCGTTCAGTGGGGGTAAGGGTGTCGCCATCGATAACTTATTTTTCCTCAACCGTTCGGTGAGACATCATCGTTTGTAAAATCAAAGCCAGCCGGCCATCTTCACGTTCAACGATGACACACACCGTCATCTTAACCTGAGGATACCTCAAATGACCGAGATCACCAAGAAAGCCCCTTCCGCCCTGACGCTGGCCGATCTGCAGACGCTTCAGCGCCGCGGTCGCCTGCACCGCTCGGAGATGCTGCGGGCCGCCGTGAAGGGCTTGGTCGAGCGCGAGCCTGCCGAGCAAGCCGTCCCTGCGGGCGCAGCGCCCGCGCGTTGCGCCTGACCGACGAGGCCATAACGCACCTTCACGACGCTGATGCCTGAAGTGAACCGGGCCAGCACGATTTCCTCCTCGCCCTTCCATCGTCGGAGTGTGTCGCCCGACAGTGTTCTGCCGCACGGCAGCCCCGCGAGCTTCCCTCCCGCTCCCGCGACGCCACCTCACCAGGCCGGCAGGTTCATCCTTGTCGGCCTCTTTTCATTCGTGTTAGGCCACCGCGGCTCGCCCGAAGCCCGCACTTGCGGCGCACAACCTTAGGCCCCACGCCCCATGATGCACGCGCTCTACCGATGGACGATGGGCCTTGCGGCTCACGCCCACGCCCGCTGGGCGTTGTTCTGGGTCGCGTTTGTAGAAAGCTCGTTCTTTCCGATCCCCCCCGACGTGCTGCTGCTGCCAATGGTGCTCGCCAGGCGCTTGCAGGCCTGGGTTTATGCCAGCATCTGCACGATCGGCTCGGTGTTGGGGGGGCTGGCCGGCTACGCGATCGGCTATTTCCTCTATGACACCGTCGGCAAGCGGGTGCTTGAGGTCTACGGCCACGCCGACAAGTTCGAGCAATTCTCTTCGCAATATAACGAGTACGGCGCGTGGATCGTCTTCATCGCCGGTGTGACGCCCTTCCCTTACAAAGTCATCACCATCGCCAGCGGCGTGGCGGGATTGAACCTCCTGGTGTTCCTGATCGCCAGTGTGATCGCCCGCGGGCTGCGGTTTTTCGCCGTCGCGGCCTTGCTTTATTTCTTCGGACCGCCGATCAAAGCCTTTATCGAGAAGTGGTTGAACCTGCTGTCGATTTTGTTTGTGATCGTGCTGGTCGGCGGCTTTATCGCGCTGCGTTACGTGTTTTAGGCGGCGTGGTGCGCGCGGCGTGTTGCGGGCCAAAAGGCGCGCATTGAAAAGCGCGGGTTGAAAGGCAGTGTCATGGCGTTGACGGCTCAGGCGACGAAGCAAGGTCCGGCCTACAAGGGCGGTGGTCTGATTCTGGTCGCCTCGCTCGGCATCCTGGCAACCGTCTTCGCCTATGAGCACCTTGGCGGCTACGCGCCCTGCCCGCTTTGCCTGCAGCAACGCTACGCGTTTTACGCAGCGGTTCCGCTTTGTTTCGCAGCCCTGTTCGCCCTCAGCATGGACGCCAGCCGTCTTGCCACGCTGATCCTGTTGGCGGTCGCCTTCATCTTCCTGGCGAACGTCGCTTTGGCCGGCTACCACGCCGGGATCGAGTGGGGCTATTGGCCAGGCCCGGCAAGTTGCGGCAGCGCGCAGACGTTGGATTTCAACGCCAAAACGCTCGTGCAATCGATGCAGCAAACCAACGTCATCCGTTGCAACGAGGCGGCCGGGCGCTTTCTGGGCCTTTCGTTCGCGGGTTGGAACGTGATCGCAAGCTTCATCCTGTTCGTGATCGGCCTGAAATCGGCCAACGCGGCTGCCAAAGAACATTGATACCGCGACGCGCTGAACCCCGCTCGGGTCTGCGCTCCTCAGGAAAACACAATCGTTTCCCGTGGGTTAGCCGAACCGTGCGATGGCACACGACGCCCTTGCAGTGTGCGTAGATGAACAATTACCAAGCAAAAAATCGCTGGGTTGCCAGTATTGCGCCTTGCCGTGGCCCCAAAGTAACGGTTAATTAGGGATGTTACGGGAACGCAGAGAGAACGTATTGCGTACATGTGTGGGATGGTGCTAGGTTAACGTTGTCCGATAAGGAGCATGAGTTATGTCACCGCGTCCTTCGTCAAAGCCCTCTTCGGCGGCCACATCGTCCCCTTCCCGTTCCCTGTTCAGTGGCGTTGTTGCGTCAACGGTTGAGGCGTCCCCACGCCCTAAGCCGTCATCGGTCAGTTCAGTTCTGCGTACGTCGGGTTTCGCGTCGCCCTCTCGCGCCATCGCCGCATCAGCGCAGCCCCCCCGCGCGCGGCAAGATGGTGTGTTCGAACAGCCCGCCGCCTTGGCAGCGTTTCTTGCCGGCGGCTCAGGTCAACCGGTTGGCGCCCCTCGCGCCGCATCAACCGGGCAGCGTGCGCCAGCCCCAGTGGCGCCCGCCCCACGTTTGTCTCGCGTACCAGCGGAAGAGTGTTCACGCGTCTCGGCTGGGTTTGTTGTGTCTGCGTACAGTGCTGCGTCGGGGTCCCATGGTTCATCTCGTGGTCCCAAAAGTTGGTTGAGCCGCGCGCTCAACGCGTCCAAGCGGGCCGCTGATCGAGAGCGAAGTAAGCGTATCTCCCAGCGGCTCGCCACCCTCGCCAAACGGTCTGCGTCCCGACCGCTCTCTGTGATGCGTTCTCAAAAGCGTGGCGTCGTGTCGTTGCTCCCCCGCCCATCCTGACCGGATGCACGACGTCACCCATCAAAGCCCCAACCCCCAACACGCGAGGCGTCCCATTGCGTGATTTCATAGCCCCTCAGCCCCCCGAACCGCAGAATGCTGCAGGCGCCGGTCAAACCGACACCTGGACCACAGCTGGCGATGCGGCGAGCGCGTTGCTCGCCCGCATGGTGGTGGTGCCCAAGCCGATGCCGCAACCACGCCGCACGAACGGCCGTGACAAACATCGTTCAAGTGCTTACGGCGCTTTCAATAAACCTTTGCCGGTGACCCGTCCGACGCGGGCGGCGTAAGCGGCAAAGCCTACCCCTTGAGGCTGGCCCGCCTTGCTGCGGCGTGACAGGCTCTGATGGAGGGTTGGGTGACGCAGGGCGCGTTGGCGTTGACGTCACCCCATCGGTTGGCAAGTGCGTGTCGTGCGATGACGACCAGTCACCGAACGCTCGTCATAGCAGAGTTTTGCGTAGTCGAGCATGGCGTACGCGCGCACTTGCCTCCTTCACCTCGCACCCTTCCCTCGCCAGCGTTCCTCCGCAGGCCACATGCCTTAGCCGCCGATCGCATGCCAGCCCGCATCGCGTGAAGACACCCTAGGCCATAAACTCATAATCGGGATTCCGTTTTCCGACGAACACTGATTCAAGCGCTCCAACCGAGGAGGGCT
>JBCBJZ010000122.1:0-11232 GCA_038522635.1 Pseudomonadota bacterium
TCGCTGTAGCTGAGGAAGGCCGACGGTGCTGCGCCGATGCCGGGGATGCTGCCGAGCACCACGCCGATGAACCCACCGCGAACGATCGAACGGAAGCAGCGCCGATACTCCGCGAAGGTGACGTGTTGGCGCCCCAACGTGCGCACGCTGCCGGCTTGTTCGCCGGGCTTGAAGACGTAGGCGAGCAGTTCAGGAATGGCGAACAGCCCGATCAGGACGGCGATGAAGTTGAGGCCGCCCATCAGGTTGGGGTTGTTCAGATTGAAGCGGTTTGTGCCGTAGACGAGATCGAGGCCCACCGTCGCCAGCAGCAGGCCAAGCACCGCAGAAAGCAGGCCGAGCAGCAGGTTCTTGCCCGAGACGCCCGCGATGATCGTGAGCGAGAACAAGATGAGCGTGAAGAACTCGGGCGGGCCGAAGCTCAGCGCGAACGAGGCGAGCCAGCCGGCAAACAAGATCAGCGCCAGGTTGGACATCAAGTCCGCGGTGCACGATGCGTAAAGCGCCATGCCGAGCGCTTTGCCGGCTTCGCCTTTCTCCGCCATCGGATAGCCATCGAGCACCGTCGCGCTGGACGCGGGCGTGCCGGGCGTCTTGATCAGGATCGCGGGGATCGAACCGCCGAAGATACCGCCCTTGTAAACGCCGAGCAGCAGCAGGATGCCGGTGATCGGCTGCAGCGAAAACGTGAACGGCAGCGTCAGGGCCACCGCCATGGTGGCCGACATGCCGGGAATGGCACCGGCGACCACGCCGACCACGATGCCGATGAAAAGCGCCATCAGGCTTTCAACGTTCGCGACCAGCGGCAGGGCCGCGGAGATGTTGTCAAGGACGCTCATGCGCGCGCACCATGGGGCATCTGAGGTTCATCCGCGCGGGTGGAAGCACCGGAAGGCGACAAGATGAACGCCGGGAAAGTGAAGAATTCATCTGTCCAAGGTGGCATCACCCATGGTGCAAGATGAACGGCGAAACGGAACCTCAAAGCCCGGCCCGGCTGGTCGTTGAAGCGGACCAGCACTAAGGCAGCCTGATGAAGTTGCCTTGCGGCACGGCAACGCCGGCCACGTGGTTGAAGAACGCGTAGAGGATCAACGGCAGGGCCACCGCGACCACAAGCGAGATGAGCGGGCTTGAGGTTCGGATGATCAACGAGATCAAGGCGAAGGCGATCATGGTGGTCCATACGAGACCCACCGTCGGCGTCGCCAGCACCAGCGTGACCATGATCGCGGACGCGGCCGCCAAGCGCGTTGCCCCGCCAACGGCACCGCCATGCAATGGCACCGCAGGGGTCGCTTCGCGATCAGCCTCAACCGCTGCGGCATCGGGCTTGTCGTCCCGCGCTCTTGAGGGCTGCAAAGCATGCAGGGCCATGTGCAAGGCCCCAAGGATGATCATCAGCCAAGCCACGATGGTGGGCCAGAACAGCGGTGACAACACCAGCGTCTGAACGTTGCTCGGTGACGTGACGCCGTAGGGGATCGCCACCAGCAGCACCAAAAGGCCGAACGCGATCGTTCCAATCCCCAGGAATGACAACCTTGCGGTGCCGCCCATGCTTTACGCTCCCCCCATGGCTTAAGCGGCCACATCTCGTTTTGTGCTTCTTCGCACGGGTGACACGGGTTGGGCCCGCTGAACCCGGTTGCGCCCGGTCACCCTCATTCTGGCGGCCACGCGCAGCGCGCCCGAAACGGCTGAACCCCGTCCGGGAACACGACGCTCCCGGACAGGCTCTTCAAGATCTGCCGATCAGCCTTTGATCCGCATGTTCAGATCATCAACCAGTTTGCGGAAGATCGTGTACTGGTTCTCGATGAACGCCTTCGATTCAGCTGGATCCATCAGCCGGATCACCGAACCGCGGGCTTCCATCTTTTTGCGGAATTCCGCATCGGCCGTGGCCTTCGCCATGTAGCCACGCCACTTGGCGGCGACCGCATCGGGGAGACCTTTGGGGCCAGCAATGCCCGTCCAACCGACCAATTGGTGCAGGTTCGGCTTGTTGAGATCAGCGGCCGTCGGTGCATCAAATCCGACCACGGGCTTCTTGGTGGTGACCATCAGCGGGCGAAGCTGCTTGTTTTTCACAAAGCTCGCGAGTGCCGATGAGTTGGTGCAGATGAACGTCGCCGTCCCCGCGAGCACCGCCGTTGCCGCGGCGCCACCGCCTTTGAGCGGGATGTGGATCGCGTCCTTAAGCGGGTTCTCGATGCCGAACTCACGCAGCACCATCGCGCCAGCGATGTGCAGCAGAGAGCCGACCCCGGCTGAGCTGTAGCTGATCTTGCCGGGGTTGGCTTTCACTTTGGCGATCAGGTCGGCCATCGACTTGATGTCGGAATTGGCTTTCACCGCGCAGGCGACCGGGTTGATTTCGTAGACGCCGACGAAGACGAAATCTTCGAGCGTGTAAGGCAGCGTCGCCTTCATGGCCGGGTTGACCGAGTGCGAGCCGACACGGGCGAACAGCATCGTATAGCCATCGGGCTTGGCGTTCTTGACGGACACCGAGCCGGTTGCGCCACCAGCACCTGTACGGTTCACCATCAACAGCGGCCGCGGCACAGCTTTGCCCAGCGGGGCAGCGATCGTGCGCCCTGAAATATCGGTTGCACCACCCGGACCGTAGGGGATGACCATGGTGATCGACCGCTCCGGATATTCGGCAACGGCGGGCACCGCGAACGCAGCCAACGTACAGGCGGCAAGAGCGGTGGCGAACGTGGACTTCACGAGCTTCATTCAGTTTCTCCCTAGGGATCTGCCAGTCTCAGCCCTCTGCGAGGCCGTGAAAGCTGGCTGATCTCGTGTGCAGTTGAGGGGATGGCGCGCGGGTTGGCGTGACCGGAACGCCGCTTCTTTCCTGCTTTGCGTGCACGCTGCCTTGAGTGCAGGCAGCGCGTGATTACGGTCGATGGGCGCACAAGTTGCCGCCGGTTCACAAGAAGCACTCCAGACGCAACCGCAAGCGGTGTCGCCCTGCTCCCGACCGATCGTTCCCTTGCGTCTCTTTGCATCAGCCGTTGGCATGGTTGCACCGTGGGGTGATGGTTGCAAACCCAATTGTCCCGGTTAGTTTGAGCGTTCGGCTGAAACAAGCTGGCCGAAACAACATCAAGCGCGTCGACCGTGGGCCTAAGCCGCCCACCGGTCCGCCAAGCACGGGACGTTATGGAGCAGAAAGAGAACCAAACGGCGCAAGTGCTGAAGGTCCGGGTGTGGCGCGGCAAAGGCAGCGCTGGCGCTTTCCATGACTACGAGGTACCGCGCGCGCAGAGCCAGACCGTGCTCGACGTCGTGACGCACATCCAGCAGCACAGCGAACCAACCCTCGCCTACCGCTTTGCGTGCCGCGTGGGCATGTGCGGCTCATGCGCGATGATGGTGAACGGCATCCCCCGTTGGACCTGCCGCAGCCATGTGAAGAACGTGGCGGTCGAAGGCGCGCTTGAGATCGCGCCGTTACGCAACCTGCCGGTGATCAAAGACCTTGCGACCGACATGAGCGTCTTTTTCGAAAAGTGGACGCAAGCGAAAGGGTATTTTGAGCCTTCAGCCAGCCGCACCGATGCGTTGCCGGCGATCGCGCCCGAAAGCCCACAGCGGGTCAAGGTCGATGAAGCGATCGAGTGCATCAACTGCGCGATCTGCTATGCGGCCTGCGACACCGTCAGCCACAACGACACTTACCTTGGCCCCGCAGCGCTCAACCGGGCCTGGACATTGCAAAACGATGCGCGCGACGCCGGCAAAACGGCGCGACTCCACGCGATCTCCGGTGAAGGCGGCTGCACCAATTGCCACGCGCACCAAAGCTGCATGACCTATTGCCCGAACGAATTGAACCCCACCCGTTCAATTGCCGGGCTCAAGCGCGCGACCGTCGCCGCCTTCATCCGTCGGGAGCTCTAGCGCCATGGTCGACATCCGCTTGTACATGGCCCAGCGCATCAGCGCCCTGATCATGCTGCCACTGATCATCGGTCACATCGTGATGATGATCGTGGCGGTCCAGGGGGGACTGACGGCGGGCGAAATCCTATCGCGCACGCAAGGAAGCGTCGGCTGGGCGCTCTATTACGGGATCTTCGTGATCGCGGTCGCGGTCCACGCCAGCATTGGCGTACGCACCATCGCGCACGAGTGGGCCGGTGTGCCGCAGCGTTGGCTTGGCGCCTTGACCATGGCCATCGCGGTCGGGCTGACGCTGCTTGGCTTGCGCGCCGTCTATGCGGTGGTTGCCTGATGCCCTTGAAAGCGACGCCACGCCGTGACGGCCTTTATATCGCTTATCTGGTGCACCGCATTTCGGGGCTGGCGCTGGCGCTGTTTTTGCCCGCGCACTTCTATGTGCTTGGCCTCGCGTTGGGCGGGCCTGGCGACCTTGATGCGATGCTGCGGTGGACCGACCTGCCGCTCGTCAAGACGGCGGAAATCGTGCTGGTGCTGCTGCTGGGCTTGCATCTTTTCGGCGGCCTTCGCCTTTTGGCGATCGAAGCGCTACCCTGGTCGCCGCCTCAGAAACTCTATGCAGCCGGTGCGGCCGCGGCGGCCTTCGTGGTCTCCCTCGGCTTTGCCTTAAGCGCGGTGTAAGCATGCTTGAACGCCACGAGACGGACATCCTCATCATCGGTAGCGGCGGCGCAGGCCTGTTTGCTGCCCTGCATGCCCTGAAGGCTGCCCCGGACCTGAAGATCACCATCGCCGTCAAAGGCCTGATCGGCAAAAGCGGCTGCACGCGCATGGTACAGGGCGGCTATAACGTGGCTCTGCGCGAAGGCGACAGCGTCGAACGCCACTTCATGGATACGATCATCGGCGGCAAATGGCTGCCGCATCAGGCGATGGCGTGGCGCCTGTGCGAGACCGCCGTTGAGCGGGTGCGCGAACTCGAAAACGAGATCGGCTGCTTCTTCGATCGCCTTCCTGACGGCACCATCCACCAAAAGGCCTTTGCCGGGCAGTCCTTCGACCGCACCGCACACAAGGGCGATCTCACCGGCATCGAGATCATCAACCGGCTGATGGAACAGGTGCGCGCGCGCGACGTGGAGCAGCTTGAAGAACATCGCGCGTTGGCGCTGATCCCGACGAACGATGGCAGCACACTTTCAGGCGTGTTGTTCGTGGACATGCGCTCGGGCGTCTTCCGTTTCGTGCGCGCCCGCACCGTGCTGCTTGCGACCGGCGGTGGGCCGACCATGTACCGCTACCACACGCCTTCGGGCGACAAGAGCATGGACGGCCTCGCGATGGCGCTGCGCAGCGGGCTTGCTCTGCGCGATATGGAGATGGTGCAGTTTCATCCCACCGGCCTGCTCGGCGGCGAAGCGACCCGCATGACGGGTACCGTGCTCGAAGAGGGCTTGCGTGGCGCGGGCGGTCACCTGCTCGACGGCAACGGCCGCCGCTTCATGTTCGACTACGATGACAAGGGCGAGCGGGCGACCCGCGATATCGTTTCGCGCGCGATCTATGACGAGATGCGCAAGGGCCGCACGACGCCGCTTGGCGGGGTGTATATCGCGATGAGCCATTTGGGCCCTGAGACCGTCGCGACGAAGTTCAAAGGCATGGTCAAGCGCTGCGCCGATTGCGGGTTCGATTTGGCCGGTGGCCGCGTCGAGGTGGTGCCGACTGCGCACTACATGATGGGCGGGCTCGTCTGTACGCCCGATACGCGCACAGCTTTGCCCGGCCTTTACGTGGCGGGCGAAGACGCGGGCGGCGCGCACGGCTCGAACCGGCTCGGCGGCAACGGCGTTGCCAATTCGACCGTCTATGGCGGCATCGCAGGCGACATCATGGCCGCCGATGCTCGCGATGATACCACCTTGCGCACGCTTCGCGATCCCGATGAGGGGCGCTTGCGCGATGAGATTGATCGGGCGCGTCACCCGTTCGCCAAGCCAGCGGGTGACGTGCACGCGCTGCGCAAGGCGCTGCTTGAAACGATGTGGAATGACGCGGGCGTCATGCGGACCGCGCCGGGCCTCAACCGTGCGATCACCACGCTGCAAAGCCTCAAGGCCGAGATCGCCGAGACCGGGCTTGCCGACGATGATCTCGCCTTCAACATCACCTGGCACGACTGGCTGAACCTGCGCAGCCTGCTCGAAATCTCCGAAGTGATCGCGCAGGCCGCGCTGTGGCGCGAAAACTCGCGCGGCGCCCACCACCGCGAGGATTTCCCCCACGAGGGCGATCTCGCGACATCGTACTTCACGGTGGTGCGCCAAGAGCCTGGCGGGGGCAGCGCAGGCCAAAGCGACGCCCTTGCCATCACCCGCGAGCCGGTGGACTTTTCCATCGTCAAGCCGGGCGAAACGTTGCTCGATGAAGCGCCTGAGATCCTCGCGGCCGCAAGTTGAAGCAGCGAGCCTTGTCACTCCGCCTCACCCGTCGCCCCTCGCAAAAGGTGTCCCATGATCGACGCTGACCGCATCTACGAAACCGCGATGACGCTGATGGACAAGGCTGCCATCGAGATCCCGCTCGACTATCTCGACGGGCTCAAGAGCGCCGCCGCCGTTGAAGATGGCGACCTGTCGTCCTTCGTCTTACAGGCCATGCTTGAGAACTACGAGGCCGCCAAGGAGGACCGGCGGGCCATGTGCGGCGATACGGGCTGCCCGCGTTGGTACGTCAAAATGGGCAACGAGGCGCAGATCGCCGGCGGCCCTGTCGCGCTCGAAGAAGCGTTGCGGCGCGCCACGGCCGATGCGACCCACGCTGTGCCGCTGCGCCCCAACCGCGTGCATCCGCTCTGGCGGACCGACCACGACAACAACGTTGGCATTCAGGCGCCTGAAATCGAATACGCCTTCGAACCTGACGGCGCGTGGGTCGATCTCACCACCGTCCACAAAGGAGGGCTCTTCGGCACCGATTACCGCATGCTGTTCCCTTCCGATGGGCTTGAGGGCATCAAACGGTTCTACCTCGACAGCCTTGTCGCGTTCGGCAAGCGCGGGCTCGCCTGCCAGCCGGCGATCATCGGCATCGGACTGGGCGGCTCAAAGGACACCTGCATGGTGCTTGGCAAGCGTGCGGCCTGCCTGCGCACGGTGGGCGATCGCAACCCCGATCCGAAGATCGCCGCGATGGAGCAGGAGTTCATCGAACTTGGCAATTCGATCGGCATGGGCGCGATGGGCTTCGTCGGGAAATCGATGGTGATCGACTGCCACATCGAAGTCGGCTACTGCCATACGGGCGGCATGCAGATGAGTGTGCACGCGTTTTGCCTCTCATCACGGCGCGCTACCGCCCGGCTCTACCCCGACGGCCGCGTGGTCGAGCGGACCGACCCCGAGTGGTTTACCCCTTTCCAACGGCGGGAGAGCGTCACGTGGCCAGCGCGCGAAGCTTTACAACGCACAGCTTAAGCACAACGCCCGATGAGACCGCATTGCGGGCGCTTGCGCTCGGCGATGTGGTTTACCTGGACGGCGTCGTCTACACCGCCCGTGAAGGCGTCTACAAGCGCGTGGTCGAGGAGGGCGCTGCCTTGCCTCTCGCCCTGCCTGAGATCAGCGCGGCGAACTTCCATTGCTCACCCGCGGCGACGGTTGAGGCTGATGGGACGCCCCGTCTGGGCGCGGTGACCGCGACGGCGTCGTTCCGTTTTTCGAAATGGATCGGCCCGTGGTTTGAAGCTTCAGGCGCGCGGCTGATCATTGGCAAAGGTGGCATGAGCGGCGACGATTATAAGCGCCATTTTGTGCCCGCAGGCGCGGTCTACCTGACAACGGTCGGCTACGGCACAGGTGCGTTGCTCGGCCGTGGCGTGCAGCATGTGCGCGATGTGCTGTGGCGCGACGACCTCGGGCTGGCGCAGGCGATGTGGGTGATCGAGGTGGCGCGCTTCGGCCCGTTCATCGTGGAATCGGACATCGCCGGCAACAGCCTGTTTGAGCGCGAGAATGCGAAGATCGCGGCCGGACTGGAGAAGGTCTACGAGGGCACGAAACCGGCCGTCTTGAAGCGTTACGGTGAAACCGATGACCGCAGCGACGAGTTGATCTGAACGTCAGCGCTCCCGCGGTTGCTCGGCCGACTGGGCCGCCTGGGCTTCTAGGGCCACGTGGGCTTCTGGGGCCGCGTGCGCTACTAGGGCCGCCCGGACTTCTAAGACCGCGTTGAACGTCCGGCCGCTTCGCCCGCCCATCGTTTGTACCCATGCTGGCCGCCCATGCGCATATCCGAAAGCTCACAACGCCCCCGTCGCCAAGCCGATCTCATCGCGCTCATCAACGTGGTGTTCTTGATGCTGATCTTCTTTCTGGTGACGAGCACGCTGCGCCAGTTCACGCTCGGCGATGTGCAGTTGGTCCAAGTCGGCGAGGGTGTCGCCGGCCCGCGCGGGCCACGCACGGTTCTGCTGCAACAGGACGGTCAGCTGGTGTGGCGCGGCGATCGACGCGCGCTCGAAGCGATGGTCGAACGGCTCAAGGCGGCACGCGCGGCCGGCACGCTTGATGCCACCCTTGCCATCGTCGCGGACCGGCGCGCATCGGCACCCGCGTTGATGGCGCTGGTGGGTGCGCTCAACGAAGCGGGTTTTCGCAATCTGACGCTGATCACGCAGCGGGCGAAACGCTGATGCGGGTCGCGACCATCGCCGCTTGGACGTTGGCGTTCACGACCGCCGTTGGCGTGCATGCAGCGCTGTTCGTCTCGTTTGAGCGGACGCTGGTGGTGGGCGGGCAAGAGCGCCAGGCCGGGCCCAAGGTGCGGGTTGGCGGTACGCTTGGCAGCATTTTGGGCGCGCGGGTCGCGCAGCCGGCCCAAATGGCATTGGCGGCCCAAACGGCATTGGCGGCCCCAGTTGCGCCGCCGACCCGCGTGACGGCAGCGGCACGGGCCGTCTCCGCACGCCCATCGCCGCGCGCGCCAACGTTGAGACCCCACGTCGCAAAGCCCGTGGCGCCCGTGAAGGCACCGCAACCCCTGCGGCGGCCCCCGCAGCCGCCCTCGCAGGCCCCATCGCAGGCACTGGCACCGACGCCGACCACAACGCCATCGCCCAAGCCAGCCGCACCGACAGCGGTATCGCCGGCAACAGCAACGGTGGCGACGCCCACGCAACCGGCCGCAACGCCGACGACGCCCGCAACGCCGCCGGCGGCCGCCGCGCAACGCCCGCAAACACCAACAGCCACCGCCGCACCGACCCGCCCGCAAGCTGTGAAGCCCACCGCCACGGCTCAACCCGCTCGCACGATACCAACGGCACCACCCGAACCAACGCGCACGACAACACCCGCGCGCACGCCACCGCGCACCACGCCTCCCGCCAAAACGCAGCCGCGCAAAACGAAGCGCCAACGTCCCCGCAAGACCGCCAATGCTGCAGCGCGGGCCCGCCCGGCGCTGCAAGCCACCCAGCGTGGCTCCAAGCGTCGCGGCAACGCCACCCGCACGCCCGGAGGCGGCGGCAAGGGCCGTCTGCGCCGTGGTCAGCTCAACGCCTACGGCTTGAAGGTGATGCGACGCATCGCTGCCCGATTGGGCCGCCGGGTCCCGCACTACGGCACGGTCCGCATCACGTTCGCGATCAACCGCCGCGGCGGCCTGCGCTACGTGCGTGTTGCACGCTCAAGTGGGGCTCGACGTCTGGACCGCGCGGTATTGCGCATGGTGCGGCGCGCCGCCCCGTTCCCCAAGCCGCCCAACGGCGCAAAGGCGAGCCAGCTCGTTTTTTCGATGCCGATCACCATCCGCCGCTAAGGCTTGGGTCATGCAAGACGGACATCTTCGGCAAACCCATCCATCGTGGTCGCACGCACAGCACTTTCTTGCGGCGCCTTTGCGCTTCCACCGGTGACCTAGTTTTGAGTGCAGAGCAACTTTGGCCGCAAAGGCGACGCGTGCGTGTTTGAGCCCGTGATTCGCACTTTGCGCCCGTTGCTCCAGCGCTTAACATGCCGAGGCAGAAGCGTGGGCGCCCCGCTTGCACCTAAAGTCGTAGCCAGGCCATACCGCAGCGCGGGCGCAACCCGGCTACACTTCGCACGACGGACGCCGCAACACGCTGATCGCCGATGCACAGCTAAGACAACAACAAGCCCAGGACCGATCGCATGATCGTGCGCGGTTGAGGCTGGATTACGGGAGGAACCTTCACATGAAACGACACGCCATCGCGCTTGCCGCCGGTCTCGCGCTGACCGCGACTGCGGCCTCAGCGCCCGCGGCGCTCGCTGCGGAAAAAATCAAGGTTGGCTTCGTCACCACGCTGACCACCGGTGCCGCCGTCATCGGCCGCGACATGCAGGACGCGGTCAACCTCGCCATGACGCACATCGGCGGCAAAATGGCTGGCAAGCCGGTCGACCTCATCATGGAAGATGACGGCTTCCGCCCCGAGATCGGCAAGCAGAAAGTCGACAAGCTCGTCAAGCAGGACAAGGTCGACTTCGTCGCCGGCTTCATCTGGTCACACGTGCTACTCGCCTCCAGCAAAACCGTGCTCGACAGCGGCACCTTCCTGATTTCTGCGAACGCCGGTCCTTCGCAGCTCGCTGGCAAGCTGTGTCACCGCAATTTCTTCTCGGTGTCCTGGCAGAACGACCAAACGCCGATGGCGCTCGGCGAAGTCCTGACCCAGCGCGGCGTGCCGTCGGTCTACATCATGGCGCCCAACTACGCGGCAGGCAAAAACATGGTTGCCGGCGTGGAGCGCACCTTCAAGGGCAAGATCCTCGGTAAGGACTTCACCAGCTGGGGCAAGACCCCGCAGCTCGACTTCTCCGCCGAGCTCGCCAAAGCCAAAGCTTCCGGCGCCAAAGCGCTCTTCGCATTTTATCCAGGACGTGCGGGTGGCGCCTTCATCAAGCAGTACCAGCAGGCCGGCCTGCAGGGGAAATTGCCGCTCTACACGGTCTTCACAGTCGATGCGATCGCACTGCCGAAGTTCCAGAAGGGCAAGATCGCAGGCGTGCTCGGCTCTGAGAACACGCAAAGCTGGAGCCCGGACCTGGACAACGCGGCCAACAAGAAGTTCGTTGCCGATTTCCGCAAAACCTACGGCCGGTACCCCTCGTTTTATGCCGCGCAAGCCTACGACTCGATCATGTTCATCAAGGCGGCCATGGAAGCGGCCGGCGGCGATGTCAGCAAGAAAGACGTGATCCGCGCCGCAATGAAGTCGGGCAACTACCCGTCCGTCAAAGGTAAGGTCGCCTACGGCAACAACCACATGCCGATCCAGAACTTCTA
>JBCBJZ010000123.1:0-11189 GCA_038522635.1 Pseudomonadota bacterium
GCTGACCGGCGGCGTCATCGCGCTCGATGCGAAAACCAGCCTGCGCGGCCAGGCGAACCGCGACACAACCTTCGTGCTCTATGCGGCAACGAACACCGACACCGAGCCCGACAACCCGACCGGCCAACCGCTCGTCGTCACGACGCGAGGGCAGTCGCATCTGGGCGTGGGCCCGGGCCGCTATATCGTGACAGCGCGGCGCGGGATCGTGCGGCGCGCCAAGCTGGTGGAGGTCTCATCGGGCAGCGTGGCAGCGCTGAGCTTCATCTTCAACACCGGTCTGCTGCGGTTGACCGCAACGGGGATGCCGCCGCGCGATGCGTCCGCGCTGAAGCCCCAATTTCGTGTGCTCGAAGCCGATCCCGATGCACCGGGCGGCTTGCGTGAGGTTGCACGGGCCAGCGGTGAAAGAGCGACGCTGACGCTACCAGCCGGAAGCTACACAATCGAAGCGCGGTTAGGCGCGGTGCAGGTCCGCCAGCGGGTGGCGGTCCAGTCGGGGGCCGATCTGAGCGAACGGATCAACCTGCGCGCCACCGGCGTCACGCTTAATGTGACGCTGCCTGCTCCGCTGCGCGCGCTGAACCTGCCGATCTCACACCGCATTTACGCCGCCGCCGGCACCAAGGCGCTGATCGCACGCACGAACCGGCCGCGCCCGACCTTGACGTTGCCCGCGGCGCGCTACCGCATTGAGACACAGATCGGCAACGCCAATGTCCGTCATAACATCGACGTCGATCTGACCGATGGCACAGCGCGCAACGTGACGATCACGCCGCTTGCAGGACTGGTGCGCTTGTCGATGGAGACCGCGCCTGGCCAACTGCCGGCAGGTGACATCGTCTGGATGATCAACGATCTTGCCGGGCGAACGTTGTGGCAAAGCGGTGAAGCCTCGCCGACAACGGCTTTGGCCCCGGGCCGCTACGCGGTGCGGGCGGAGACGCTACGGGGTGAGGTGACGCAGGAGTTTGAGGTTCTGGCCGGGCAACGCAGGCGCATCGCGTTGCAGGCGCCGCGCTGATCGCGTGGATGAGCCCGCGGCAGGTTGAACGAGGGCTGTTGAACGAGGGCAGTGTTGAACGAGGGCCACAGCGCATGACGCGCCTGATCGTGTACCACAAACACGGCCGTTCGTTCGCCTATGCCAGGGCACCGCATCACACGTGTTGATCATGTGGGCCAAGCGCGCGCACGCGGTTGATCGCCGGTTGTTGAAATGTAGCGAGAGGGTCGCGTGGCCATGGGCGCCGCCGCACGAAGATCGTTGATGGTTGATGCAGCAGGGTTTGGCCGGCGCGTTTTAGGGCTGCCGCGCATCCTTAGGCTGTCGCGCCTCTTGACGCTACTGCGCCCGCTAGCGCCGCCTCGGGCCGCGCCAGCACTGAGCGCACCCCTGCTGTTCGCCTTTGCCATCACGATCGCGCTGCCGTCGCCTCAGGCGTGGTCGCAGGCCAAACGCAACGACCGTGTCCCGGCAAGCGCCTGGCCGACCACCGAAGTCCCCGCCCCACCGACCGACATCACGCCCAAGATCACCGTTCCCAATTCCTGGGCGACGGTTCCCAACACCACCGTGGTGCCCCGCCGCAAGCCCAAGGCTGCGCCACCGACCTCGACCAACGGGCGCATGCGCGTGACATTCAAAGCGCAGCTCGTTGAGAACGGCGACCAAATCTCAAAGGGGCTCGTGTGGCATGTGTTCCGGAAAGCGAAACGCAAGGAACGCGCACCGATCCTCCTTGGCACCTATAAGAAGCCGACGCCCAAGGTCAGCCTGACGCCTGGCACCTACGTCGTGAACGCAGCCTTCGGACGCGCCAACCTCACCCGCGTGATCGAAGTGAAAGCCGATACGCCACCGGTGCAAGTCTTCACGCTTAATGCTGGCGGCCTGCAGGTGAAGGCGCTGCTCGCCAAGGACCAACCGGGCAACATCGCCCGTGTGCGCTACGACATCTACTCCGATGAGCGCGACCGCTTCGGTGCTCTTACCAAGGTCATGACAGGCGCCAAACCCGGCGTCATCGTCCGTCTCAACGCCGGCATCTACCGCATCGTTTCAACCTACGGCGATGCGAACGCGCAGGTGCGCAGCGACCTTGCGGTAGAAGCGGGAAAGCTGACCGTTGCGGTGATCAACCACAACGCGGCCCGCATCACCTTCAAGCTGGTCAACAAGCGCGGTGGCGACACGCTGGCGGGGACCCGCTGGACGATCACGACGCCCAAGGGCAAATTGGTGAAAGAGAGTTTCGGCGCTTTGCCGACACACATTCTGGCGGCTGGCACGTATGTCTTGGTGGCGCGCAACGGAACGCGCACGATCAAGCGGCAGTTCACCGCTGGCCCCGGTGACGTCGCCGAGGTTGAGATCATCGCCAACTGACCTCGAAAAATGTGCCTGGGGCACTCAGGCGGCGTGGGATGATGGGCGTGGGATGACCTTCGGCGGCGTCGCAGCGAACCCGTCCGCTTTCACCGACACGTCAGCCCCGCCATTTAGCCCCACTATCGCACGCTCATCCCCACCGAAAGGACGCCTGTGACCGATCACGACGCCAACGGCCAGCCGATCGTACATCCCAACGCAGCCACCGACGATGGCGCACCCCGTCCGGCCACCGACCTTGTGCACCACGGTCGCCACCCGCAAGAACAGCACGGCTTCGTCAACCCGCCGGTGTACCGCGGCTCCACCGTGCTCTTTCCCACCATGGCGAAGCTCGAAACGGGCGACCAACCCTACCGCTACGGGCGCCTTGGAACGCCGACCACGCAAGCGCTCGAGACGTTGATCGCGAAGGTGGAGGGTGGTGATCTCACCTGCCTGACGCCGTCGGGCTTGGGCGCTGTCACCAACGCGATGCTCGCTTTTGTGACGACCGGCGACCACATCCTTGTGACCGATAGTGTGTACGCGCCCACCCGTCGCTTTTGCGATGGCGTGCTGAAGCGGCTCGGCGTTGAGACGACCTATTACGACCCGCTGATCGGTGCTGACATCACGCGTCTCTTTCGCGACAACACCGCGTTCGTGTTCACAGAATCACCCGGTTCGCAAACCTTCGAGATGCAGGACATCCCAGCGATCGCAGCCGCTGCACGGGCGCGTAACATCTGGGTGTTGATGGACAACACGTGGGCGAGCCCGCACTTTTTCAAGCCCTTCAAACACGGCGTCGATGTCTCGATCCAGGCGGCCACCAAGTACATTGTAGGCCACGCCGATGCGATGCTGGGCTCGATCACAGCTAGCGCGCGCGCGGCATCGCGGGTGCAGGAGGCCTGCCGCTTGCTTGGCAACAACCCCGGCAGCGAAGAGGTCTATCTCGGCCTGCGCGGCATGCGTACGCTCGATGTGCGGTTGGAGAAGCACATGCGTTCCGGCCTCGCGATGGCGCGCTGGCTCAGCGATCGTCCTGAAGTTGCACGCGTGATGCATCCAGGTTTGCCAGAGGCGCCCGGCCACGCGCTCTGGCAACGCGATTTCGAAGGCGCATCAGGCCTCTTCGGCTTCACCTTGCAGCCTCGTTTTGCCAAGCCCGCGGTGGCCGCCATGCTGGACGGGCTCAAGCTGTTCGGCATGGGCTACTCGTGGGGCGGTTTTGAAAGCCTACTCATCCCGTTCGACCCGCGCAGCTATCGCACCGCCACCACGTGGGACGAACCGGGCCAGGCGTTACGCATTCACGTGGGTCTTGAAGATATCGCCGATCTCAAGGCTGACCTTGAAGCCGGCTTCGCGCGCATGAACGCGATGACGTGAAGCGGCCGTTCGCGCAAATTCAGACCAAGAGCGATCAGCGTTTCAGCGCGTCCCAGTCGCCAAGCCGGTCCAGCCCCTCAGCGATATGCGCGGTATCGCGCGCGAACGAGAAGCGCACGAACCGGTGCCCGCGTGCGGCATCGAAATCCAGCCCTGGTGTCACCGCGACACCGGTCTCGTGCAACATGCGTTGCGCAAAGGCGAGCGCATCATCACTGAACGCGCTCACATCGGCGTAGAGATAAAACGCGCCATCGCTCGGCACGAGGTCGGTGAAACCCAACGTCGGCAGGCGCTCCAACAGCATCGACCGGTTGGCCGCGTACACCGCGCGATTGGCTTCCAATTCGTCGATGCCGTCAAAGGCGCCAAGCGCTGCGTGCTGCGAAATCGCTGGCGCACAGATGAAGAGGTTTTGCGCCAGCCGCTCGACAGTGCGGATCAACACCTCCGGCACCACCATCCAGCCAACGCGCCAGCCGGTCATCGAGAAGTATTTCGAGAAGCTATTGATGATGATCACGTCCTGCGAGGTTGCAAGCGCGGTCTGGGCGGCCGTGTCGAAATGCAGACCGTGGTAAATTTCATCGGAGATAAACCACAGCCCCTCGTGCCCACACCAGGTGATGAGCGCCTGCAAACGTTCTGCGCTCAGCATGGTCCCGGTCGGATTGTTGGGGCTGGCAAGCAGAAGACCGCGCAGCGGCGAGGTCGCATGGCTTTGGGCAAGGCGCTCAATGTCGGGCATCCAACGCGTTGAAGCATCGGTTTCCAAGGCCATCGGCTGTTGGCCGAGTGCGCTTAGGATGTGGCGGTAGCAGGGGTAGCCAGGTGACGGGAGGGCCACCCGGTCGCCGACATCGAACGCGGCGAGGAAGGCGAGCGTGAAGGCAGCCGACGATCCATTCGTGATGACGATGCGCTGCGGGGAGACGCTCACGCCGTACCAATCCTGGTAGAGCTGCGCGATGCGTTCGCGCAAAGCCGGCATGCCCGTGGCAAGCGTGTAGCCGAGCGGATCGCTATCAAGTGCTGAGCGCGCCCGGGCAAGGGCTGCCGCCGGGGCCTTCGTGGAGGGTTGCCCCACTTCCAGGTGGATCACCTTGTGGCCTTCAGCTTCACGGGCCGCGGCGCTGCGCATCACGTCCATCACGATGAACGGATCGATGTCGCTACGTTGGGCAGCGCGCAGGGCTGAACGCGCGCGCTCTGCCGTCGAGGCATCGGCGGTTGGTGCATCAGCAGATGCTAGGGGAGCGGCTGCAAGATCTGTGGCGCTCGCCTGATGTGGCTCATCGGCCATGGTGCGTGGTCTCCCTGGTGATGTCGCGGGTCAAGCTAACATGGTTCGCGCCGGGGATTGTGCCGTCGTTCGCGGCCTGGTCGGTCTGCCGTTCATTACGCGCATGGGGCGCTTCCACCTAAGCGGGGAACCCTACGTGGACAAATGGAAAGGCTGTCGCCCGAAATCGGCCATCGACGGGCCACATTCTCAAGGTCAAGCGTGCGCCGGGCCGTGCGACGTCGCCCGCGTCATGGTCGCGTTGCGTTTGCACCTATGGTAGGCAACAGGCGTGTGTCTGCCGCTCCAGAAGCGCTGGAGCCTCAGAATCGCTGGCGCCGCGGCTCGTCTATGCCGTTGTTCAGCCGAAGCTTTAAGGGAATGAGAACGCAATGGGTCGCTCCGTTGCCGCAAGCACAACCCACCTCGCTTTTAGCCGGCCGCACGGCGTAGCCCGGACGCTAGGTCTCGGCCTTATGGCAGGCGCGGTGACGGTGGCGACGTTCGCGGCACCGCAGGCCCGCGCGCAGGGCTTGCCCCTTATCCGCGACACCGAAATCGAGAACCTGCTGCGTGACTATTCGCGGCCCATTTTCCGCGCCGCCGGCCTCGACCGTCAGCGCATCCGCATGCGCATCGTGCGGGCTGACAATTTCAACGCGTTCGTCGCCGATGGCCGCAACGTCTTCATCAACACGGGCACCCTCGTCCAGTCGAACACGCCCAACCAGGTGATCGGCGTCATCGCGCACGAGACCGGACATATTGCCGGCTCGCACCTTGCCAACCTGCGCCAGCGCATCGCGCGCGACCAGACGCGCAGTTTGCTGCTGCGGATCTTGGGCATCGGGCTGATGGTAGCGGGCGGCGCTGCAGGCAACGAGGATTTGGGCGGTGCCGGTCGTGGCGTCACGGCGGGCGGGGATGCGCTGCTGCTGCGCTCTTTGCTGCAACACCGGCGCTGGCAGGAATCAGCCGCGGACCAGGCTGCCCTGGGCTATCTGGAGCGTACCGGCCAATCGGGCCTTGGCATGCTGCAAACGTTCAAGCGGTTCGCCGATCAGGAGCTCGCCACGCTCGATGGCCGCTTCCAAGACCCCTTCATGCGCAGCCATCCTGCGCCACGCGCGCGCATCGCGAGGCTGACCCGCGCGGTTCGCGCCAGCCGCTTTTACAAGCGCCGTGACCCACCCCAACTGCTGCTGCGCCACAACTTGATGCGCGCAAAAATCCGGGGCTACATCGATCCACCCTACGCTACACTCAACCTTTACCGAGGGAAACAGACGCTGCCCGCGCGCTACGGCCGCGCGATTGCGCACTACTTCAGCGGCAACCTCCGCCGCGCGGTTCAGGAGGCTGACAAGCTGATCGCCGCGCAGCCGAAGAACCCGTTTTTCCACGAGGTGAAAGGCGACTTTTACTTGCGCTCGGGACAATACGCGCTCGCCATCCCCTCGCTGGAGCGCGCCTACAAGCTGTCGAAACGGGCCACGCTGATCGGCATCAAGCTCGGCAAGGCGCTGCAGGCATCCAACCGCGGGCCCAAGGCGACCAAACGGGCGGTGCGACTGATCGAACGTGCGATCCTTGTCGATCCCTATCCGGAGGGCTTTCGCATTCTCGCAACTGCGTTTTATCGCGCCGGCCGGCTGCCAGAGGCATTCCTCGCGCAGGCTCAGGCCGAGTTTCGCTCAGGCAACCTCAAGGGCGCAAAACGCTTTGCCCGCCGCGCGATCGTCAAATTCAGACGGGGTTCACCCAAATGGTTGAAAGCTGACGATATCATCAAGTACCGCCCGCGCGGCTGACGCTGCGGGCGCGTCGGGCGCTCTGTCGATCGCCTTCACGTTTCGCCGTCTGAACCCTCCATGCTGGTCCGAATACGCCTGGCCACGCCGTTCCCTCCCAGATTGCTGGAAGTTTCCTCCTTGGGCGCACCGCTCAGCCAACCGAAGAAAGCGACATTGACCATGACCCGATTGAAAGCCCTCGCGCGCGTGCCAACCTTCGTCCGCACCGGCGCCGTCTGCGCGCTGCTCGGGGTCGGTGGTTTGCTCGCCTACGGCGCGGCGACGACGCCAGCGGCTCTGGCGCAAACCCAGGCCGGCCCGGTCGATGAAGCCCAGCGCAAGCAGATCGAGGGCATCATCCGCAACTATCTACTGAAGAACCCGCGCCTCATGCTCGAAGTGCAGCAGGCCCTACAGAAAGAGCTTGAGAAAGAGGAAGCCGCCCGCGCCAAGCTTGCGGTCAAGCAAAACGCAAACGAGATCTTCCGCAAAGCGAGTTCACCCGTGGCCGGCGACAAACAGGGCGACGTCACGATTGTCGAGTTTTTCGATTACAATTGTGGCTACTGCAAACGTGCATTTACTGATCTTGCGGCTTACATGAAGACAGATTCCAAAGTACGGGTCGTCTTCAAAGAGCTGCCGATCCTGTCGCGCGGCTCGGAGGAAGCGGCGCGGGTCGCCCTCGCAGCAGGCCTTCAGGGCAAATACTGGGAAGTCCACCGCGATCTGTTGAACCTGCGCGGGCGCGCCGGTATGGCAAGCGCCCTGCGGATCGCCCAGCGCCACGGCCTCGATATGGCCAAGCTGCGCAAGGATCTGACCAACCCGGTCGTTGAAAAGGAGATCGCTGACACCCGCGCGCTGGCCCAGCGCATGGGCATCAACGGCACCCCGCACTTCCTCGTGGGCGACCGGGCGATCGCGGGCGCGCCGCAGAACCTGCGCGATGTCTTCGCCAATCACGTGAAAGACCTGCGCAAAAACGGCTGCGACGTCTGCTAGAACTGCTGAGCCTGATGGTCCTGCTGTCGCAAGCCGCGCCTGTTGAACGGATTTGGAAACGGACGGTGCCAGAGCCGTCCGTTTTCCGTTGCTTTGTTCGCGTGCTAAGCAGCATCCCGTGAACATCAATCAAGCCAACAAAGGAACGCGCCATGGCCAGACCGGTCCTGGTCCTCAACGGCCCCAACCTCAACATGCTGGGGCTGCGCCAGCCCGAAATCTACGGCCGCACGACCCTCACGGACATCGAGCGCGATCTCAACGCGCTAGCGCCTTCGCTGGGCCTTGAGTTGACCTGCCGACAGTCGAACCACGAAGGTGAGCTGGTCGATTGGATCCAGGCTGCCCGCCGCGTCCAGCAGGGCCTGGTGCTGAACGCTGGTGCCTACACACACACGTCGGTCGCGCTGCGCGATGCGATCAGCGCCGCCGAACTGCCTGCTATCGAGGTGCACCTGTCCAACGTCTACCAACGCGAGGACTTTCGTCATAAGTCGTTCCTCTCAGGCGTGGTTAACGGCGTGATTTGTGGTTTCGGTGCCGACAGCTATGCGCTAGCACTCCATGCGATGGCGCGCATCCTGGGCGAGCAACCTGCAAGCTAAGTTCCACGCGCGCCGTTGGTCTCGGTCGTCCGCGTGATCACATCGGGCGAGCGCCCTTCACATCGCATAGCGGCCGCATGCACAGCGTGGCTGCGCTGCATGCCCACCGCATGACCCACAACCAGTCGCATGACCCACAACAAGAAGGCTCACGAAAAGGCTCCCATGGCGAAAGACGCAAAAGACGCATCCGATCCTGAGCGTGCGCTGATCCGCGACCTGGCCGAGCTGCTGAACGAGACCGGCTTAAGCGAAATCGAGATCGAGAAGAGCGGCCTGAAAATCAGGGTCGCACGGATGCTTCAGACCACGGGGCTGGTGGCACCCGCGGGGCTTGCGGCCGTCGCACCACCTGTGGCGGCGCATGGCGCTTTGGCGGGCAACGAGCCGGCTGCCGCACTTGAGGGTGGCACACCAGCTCCTGGCGACGTGGCCAACCATCCAGGCACGCAAAAGTCACCGATGGTCGGCACCATTTACCTCGCGCCGGAACCCGGTGCGGCCGCCTTCATCGACATCGGCGCCCAAGTGAGCGAAGGCGACACCCTGGTGATCATCGAGGCGATGAAGACCATGAACCACATCCCTGCCGACCGCTCCGGCACCATCAAAGCGATCCTGGTCGAGAACGGCCAGCCGGTCGAGTACGGCGAACCGCTGGTGGTGATAGGCTAACTAGCGTGGGGTGAGAAAAGCGTCGGATGAATCCCATCGGCTGACACCGCGCTTCAGCCCGTTGCGCTCGTAAACTTAGCCAGCCCTCGCGGCTGCGATGTGAGCCAACCCTTCGCCCGCCGGCTTGGCCGACCACGACGCCAAGGTCTCGCGCAAACCGTCACGGCCCAACAGCCCCGCCCCCCACCAACCTGAAGGCGCCTGCCATGTTCGACAAGGTCCTGATCGCGAACCGCGGCGAAATCGCGTTGCGCATTCAGCGAGCGTGCAAGGAACTCGGCATCGCCACGGTCGCGGTGCACTCAACCGCCGATGCGGACGCGATGCACGTGCGCCTCGCCGATGAAAGCGTGTGCATCGGCCCTGCCCAGGCAAGCGAGAGTTACCTCAACATCCCCGCCGTTCTGGCGGCCTGCGAGATCACCGGCGCAGACGCTGTGCATCCGGGCTACGGCTTTTTGTCGGAGAACGCCCGGTTCGCTGAAATCCTTGAGCAGCACAAGATCACGTTCATCGGTCCGACCTCCGGTCACATCAAGACGATGGGCGACAAGATCGCCGCGAAAGAGACCGCGCAGAAGCTCGGCATCCCGGTGGTCCCGGGCTCAGATGGCGCCGTGACCGACGAGCGCGAAGCCATGCGCATCGCCAAGCGTATGGGCTTCCCCGTGCTGGTCAAGGCAGCGTCCGGCGGCGGTGGGCGCGGCATGAAACTCGCCCGCGATGCGAGCGAACTGCCGACGGCGCTTGCAACCGCGCGCAGCGAAGCCAAGGCGGCCTTCGGCGACGACGCGGTCTATCTGGAGAAGTATCTCACCAAGCCGCGGCACATCGAAGTGCAGGTGTTCGGCGATGGACGCGGTAATGCGATCCATCTGGGCGAGCGTGATTGTTCGCTGCAACGCCGCCACCAGAAAGTGTTCGAAGAAGCACCCTCACCGGCTCTCAATGCAGCCGCGCGCGAAGCGATCGGCAAGACCGTCTCCGATGCCATGCGCAAGATGAAGTATCGCGGCGCGGGCACCGTGGAGTTTCTCTACGAGGACGGCGCGTTCTACTTCATCGAAATGAACACGCGCTTGCAGGTCGAGCATCCGGTGACCGAGATGATCACGGGTGTCGATCTGGTGATCGAGCAAATTCGGGTCGCATCAGGAGCCGACTTGTCGCTGCGCCAAAGCGATATCGAGCTTTCGGGCCATGCCATCGAGTGCCGCATCAATGCTGAAAACCCGCGCACATTCGCGCCCTCACCGGGCCGCATAAGCTATTGGCATCCGCCGGGCGGACTTGGCGTACGCGTTGATTCAGGCGTCTACCATGGCTACGCGATCCCGCCGTACTACGACAGCCTCATCGGCAAACTGATCGTGCACGGCAAGACCCGCAACGAATGCCTGATGCGGCTGCGGCGCGCGCTTTCGGAGTTCGTTATCGACGGCATCGAGACGACCATCCCTTTGTTTACGGACTTGCTCGCCGAACCCGATATCGCGAACGGCAGTTATGACATCCATTGGCTGGAAGCGTTCCTCAACCAGCCACAATCATCTGACTGACTACCCGTCGGCCGTCCCGGCTTAGCGGGGCGCTGCAGAGCTTTCACCGCGGTGGTCGTCGCCGCGCACTCGCAACGAGGATCGATCCGATGGCGTCGCGCGACGACATCCTCATCGACATCACGCCGCAGGTGCTGCTGAAGGCGTACAGTTGCGGCATTTTTCCAATGGCCGAGAGTGCGGATGACCCTGCGCTCTACTGGATCGAGCCTGAGCGCCGCGGCATCATTCCGCTCGACGCGATGCACGTGCCCCGGTCACTTGCCAAGACGCTGCGCGCGGGCACGTTCACGTTCGACATCGACCGTGATTTCGACGCTGTCATTGAAGGGTGCGCGGCGCCGCGTCCCGGGCGCCAATCGACTTGGATCAACGACCGCATCCGGTCACTGTACGGCGATCTGTTCGCGCAAGGGCACTGCCACACGATTGAGGTGCGCCATGACGGCACCTTGGTCGGCGGGCTTTACGGTGTCGCGCTGAACGGCGCCTTTTTCG
>JBCBJZ010000124.1:0-11168 GCA_038522635.1 Pseudomonadota bacterium
AGCAACTTTGGGCGCAAAGGCAAGGCGTGAGTGTTTAAGCCGGTGACTCACACTTTGCGCCCGTTGCTCTAAGCTTTTGTTTTGTCCTTCATCTTGCGCCTCAGGCGATTCCACCTGAGGCGGATGAACTCTAGCGATGAAGCCACGCCAGTTCCCGACGGATGAAGCCTGGGACCGCCCATGACCAGCACCGATGCGAGCACGACGGCCCGCCATGCCCGGGCGCACCCGCATGGCCGTGCGCAATGCTACGTCCAGCCGATCGGGCTGGTTGCCGTGGAGGAAGCGGCGGCCGCTGCGCCGCAAGACCCGCTGCGCCTTGCAGGTGGACCGCTCGCGTTCACGGCGATCCGTACGATGATGCGGGCCGCCGACGGCAACGTGACCGCCCGTGTAGAACCGGCGAGCGCGCCTGCCAACGATGCTCCCGAAACCGGTCCCGGTTCGCAAAGCGAAGCCGCGCTGCTGCTGGCCGCCCTTCGCCCGCGCGCGCCGATCGCAGGGCTCGCGATGGATCAGCCCCACATCATGGGCATCGTGAACGTCACACCCGACAGCTTCTCGGACGGCGGCAGGCTCACGACCCATGAGGCCGCCGTCGCGCACGCGCTGCGGCTTGCTGACGAGGGCGCGGCAATCCTCGACATCGGCGGTGAATCGACGAGGCCGGGTGCTGAACCCGTCAGCATCGATGAGGAACTGCAACGCACCATCCCGGTCATCGAAGCGCTGGCCTCGCGGACGCCAGCGCGCCTTTCGATCGACACCCGCAACGCGCCCGTCATGCGCGCAGCGCTAGCCGCCGGCGCACACATCATCAACGACGTGTCGGCGCTGACCCATGATCCTGAAGGCCTCGCCACCGCCGCGGCGCTCGCATGTCCGGTGGTCCTCATGCACGCTCAGGGTACGCCGCAAACCATGCAGGCTGACCCGCGCTATCAGGATGTGTTGCTGGATGTGTTCGATGCGTTGAGCGCGCGTCTCACCGCGTGCGTTGAGGCTGGCATCGCGCGCGAGGCGATCGTGGTCGATCCTGGCATCGGTTTTGGCAAAACCACAGCGCATAACCTCACGCTGCTGCGCGGTCTCAGCCTGTTTCACACGCTCGGCGTGCCGATCCTGGTGGGCGCTTCACGCAAGGGCTTCATCGGCCAGGTATCGGGTGTCGCACGCGCGGACCAACGCTTGGCAGGGTCGCTCGCTGCTGCGCTGCAGGCCGTTTCACAAGGCGCCCAGATCCTCCGTGTGCACGATGTGGCGCAGACGCGGCAAGCGCTCAGCGTTTGGCGCGCGATCGGCGACGGCGTTGCAGGCGAAAGGTTAGCGGCACGTCGAAAATTCGGGGTGTGGGTCCCGCTTCAGCGCAAAGGGGAACCGGCTCTGGACAACGCCGCGCTTCAGGCGGCTGCCGAGTGTTGCGCGCGCGCCATTCGTGTTAACCACGGCTGATCGAATGGCGCACACCCATGCGCGCTCCGGCGTGCTTGCAAGCCAACCCGCCAGCCTCCCCCAACGCCCCTCACGATGAAGGAGCCAGGATGTCACGACGCTTTTTCGGTACCGATGGCATTCGCGGTCGCGCTAACCGCTATCCGATGACGTCGGAGGTCGCGCTGAAGGTCGGCATGGCCGCCGGCAAGATCTTCCAGCACGGTGCCCACCGCCACCGCGTGGTGATCGGCAAGGACACGCGCCTTTCCGGCTACATGATCGAATCGGCGCTGGTCTCCGGTTTCACGTCGGTCGGGATGGACGTGTTCCAGTTGGGGCCGATGCCAACGCCTGCGGTCGCGATGCTGACACGCTCGTTGCGCGCTGACCTCGGCGTGATGATTTCGGCATCGCACAACCCGTTCAACGACAACGGGATCAAGTTGTTCGATCCCAACGGGCACAAGCTGTCCGATGATACCGAGCTCTCGATCGAAGCGCTGTTGGAGGATGAGACGTCGAACCTGCTGGCGTCGGCCGATCGCATCGGCCGGGCGCGCCGCGTGGAAAGCGCGCAGGAACGCTACATCGAGTACGCCAAACGCACGCTGCCGCGGGACCTGCGTCTTGACGGTTTGCGCATCGTGATCGATTGCGCGCACGGCGCTTCCTACAAGGTGGCGCCCTCGGCCCTTTGGGAGTTGGGCGCCGAGGTGATCACGATCGGCGTCGAGCCGAACGGGCGCAACATCAACGATCAGTGCGGCTCAACATCGCCGCAAGTGCTGTCGGAGAAGGTCCGCGAAATGCGTGCCGACATCGGGATCGCGCTCGACGGCGATGCTGACCGGGTGGTGCTCGTCGATGAAAAGGGCGAGCTGGTTGACGGCGATCAGATCATGGCGGTGATCGCGCAAAGCTGGCATGAGCAGGGCCGTTTGCGCGGCGGCGGTCTTGTGGCGACGGTGATGTCCAATCTGGGGCTTGAGCGGTATCTGACCCGCAATGGATTGTCGCTCGCGCGCACCGCCGTCGGCGATAGGTATGTGGTGGAGCACATGCGCAAACACGGCTTTAATGTCGGCGGCGAGCAGTCGGGGCACATCGTGCTGTCGGACTTCACCACGACGGGCGATGGCCTGGTTGCCGCGCTGCAGGTGCTCGCCGGCGTGGTGACCACCCAACAGCCTGTCAGTGAGGTGTGCCGTCGCTTCGAGCCGGTGCCGCAACTGCTGAAGAATGTGCGCTACAATGGCGGCCAGCCGCTGAAGGATGAGCGCGTCACGAAGGCGATCGCTGCGGGCAAAGAGACGCTCGGCAAAAGCGGTCGTTTGGTCATTCGAGCCTCGGGCACTGAACCCGTGATCCGGGTGATGGCCGAAGGTGACAATGACGCGCTGATCGTGAAGATTGTCGACGACATCGCCGGGACCATCCGCGATGTCGCGAGCGTGGCGGAAGGCGCCTGAACCGCCGTGAACTTGAAGCGGGGCAAACACAGTTGAGAGGAGGGGGCATGCGGACCAACGCTTTGCGGGCGACACTCAAGAGCGGGGAGCGCGCGGTGAACGCGTGGTGTGCGATCCCCAACGGCTTTTCTGCAGAAGTCATGGCGCATGCTGGCTTCGACAGCGTCACGGTCGATTTGCAGCACGGGTTGGTGGATTACCAAGCCGCGCTTGGCATGTTGCAGGCGATCTCGACGACCGCTGTGACGCCGCTTGTGCGGGTGCCGTGGAACGAGCCCGGCATCATGATGAAGCTGCTCGACGCCGGGGCGATGGGCATCATTTGCCCGATGATCAACACCAAAGCAGAAGCCGAAGCTTTCGTGCGTGCGTGTCGTTACGCGCCGTTGGGCGCGCGCTCGTTCGGGCCGACGCGTGCGAACATCTATGCGGGTGCCGACTACTGGCAGCATGCCAACGACGAGGTCATGCTGCTGGCCATGGTGGAGACCGAGACGGCGCTGCAGAACCTGGATGAGATCCTAAGCGTGGATGGCCTCGACGGCACTTACGTCGGGCCGTCCGATCTCTCGTTGTCGATGGGGAAGACGCCGACGCTGGCGCCCAGTGATGAGACGGTGCTGGCCGCGATGCAGACGATTTGCGATGCGACGCGTGCGAGCGGTAGGATCGCGGCCTGCCATACGGATGCGCCGGCGACCGCACATCAGCGCTACGCGCAGGGCTTTGAAATGATCACGCTTGCGAGCGATGCACGGTTGTTGGCGTCGGCTGCCGCACAAGGCGTGAAGGACGTGCGCGGCGGTGCCGGACCGGATGCGCCGCAGACCTATTGAGCGCGCCTTGCGGCTCGATGTGAATGGGCCAAGCGGCCGGCGCGGGGGATGGGCGATGCGTCCCGCGGGACACTGAAGTTGAGTGTGCGTTGGAGTTCTGATGGTACCGCTGCTGGCTGGCGTCCGCGTCATCGACATCACGTCCGTTTTGTTCGGGCCGCTTGCGACGCAGATCCTTGGTGACCTTGGCGCCGATGTGATCAAGGTCGAAGGGCCCGATGGCGATGTGGTGCGCCCGGTGCCACCGCAAGCGGCACCCGGTCTTGGGCCGATCTTCGCCAACGTCAACCGCAACAAGCGTTCTTTGTGCGTGGACCTCAAAACGGATGAGGGCCGACGCGTGCTGCAGGCGCTCGTGCGCGACGCTGACGTGCTGGTGCACAACATGCGCGCTGAGGCGATCGATCGGCTGGGTTTCGGCCCTGAAGCGGCGAGGGCACTGAACCCGCGGCTGATCTATTGCGCCGCGCTCGGCTTCGGGTCCGACGGCCCTTACGCCGGTCGACCGGCCTACGATGACATCGTGCAAGCCGCGTCGGGTTTGGCGGGTGTGCACATGGTGCGCGATGGTGAGCCGACCTACGCGCCGTCCGTCACCGCAGACAAGGTCGGCGCGCTGCACATCGCTTACGCGGTGATGGCGGCGTTATTCCATCGCGAACGGCGCGCATCGGCCGATGGTCCTGGCGACGGGGCTGCGTGCAAAGAGCGACTCCAGGGCGGCGGCACATATGTCGAGGTGCCGATGTTCGAAGCGGTGACCGCCTTTGCCATGAACGAGCACCTGATGGGCGCGACCTTCAAGCCCGACGGCGGCACCGGCTACCACCGCACCATGACGCGCAACCGTCGGCCCTATCGCACGGCGGATGGATGGCTCGGCGTTCTGGCTTATACGCACGCGCAGTGGACCCGCGTGCTGCCCGTGCTCGGCCGCGCGGACGTGCTGGACGAGCCTTGGTTCGCCGATGCCACGCAGCGCAGCGCGCGCTCCGATGAGCTCTACGGCATGTTGGCGAGCGCGCTTCCGCAGAAGACCACGCAAGCGTGGTTGAGCCTTCTGCGCGACATCGATATTCCGGTGGCACCGGTTAACACGCCTGACGATTTGCTGCGCGATCCCCATCTCGATGCCGTCGGCTTCTTTCAGCCGAACTTTGACGGTGAGACGCCGGTCACGCGGACGCTGCGCCAGCCGGTGCTTTATCCCGAGGTCGAAGGTGCGCGCGACCGTCCGCCGCCGCTTTTGGGCGGGCACAGCCGCGATGTGTTGCGCGAGGCGGGCTTCGAGGCTGAGGAGATCGATACGCTGATCGCATCGGGGGCGGTGCGGTCGACGGATTGACCGTGGCGGGGCGGACTTTGCGCTCGATCATTTGGATTTGGTGCGGTTTGCTTCAGGTTACGCCACCTGATGCGGATGAATTCTAAGTCGAAGCCGCCGGTGCATCCCCCTGACCGATGTCCCAATAGAGGCCCGCCATCACCTCAAGCGCGGAGCGGCAGACGGGCATCAAGATGTGCTCATCGGGCGCGTGCTGCGAGCAGGCGGTGTAGGAGTGGGGCACCCAAAGCGCGGGGATCCCCAGCGTATCGGTGAAGATGTCGTTGCAGATCGAGCCGCCGGTCGCCGGGATGACGGCAGGTTTGGCGTTTGATGAGCGCTGGATGGAGCCGCGTGCGAACTGCGCCCAGGGGTGGTCGGGCGGCGTCTGGGTGGCGGCGAAAGCGCCATCGTTGACGGCGGGCGGCGGGCGAACGTCCACGCTTTCGAAGCCGTGCGCATCAAGGTGCGCGCGCAAGGTGCCGATCAGATCATCCACGTTGGTGCCGGCGATGAAGCGCAGTTGGCAGTTGGCGGTCGCTTTCGGCGGGATCGCGTTGACCGGCTTGTCGGGCGTTCCCGTGGTGAAGGAGAGGATGTTGAACACGTTGCCGGCGTAGACCCGCTGCGGTGGTGTGAGGTCGGGTTCGCCCCACCAGACATCGACCTCAGGCCCGCTGGTGCCGCCGTCGATTTCGATGTCTTCAAGCACCTCACGGACCGCCTCGCTCATCGGCGGTGGCTGCAGCGCGTCCACCTTGAGTTCGCCGCGCGGCCCAACGATTGAAGCCAGCGCGTGCGCCAGGATCACGCCGGGGTTGGCGATCAGCCCGCCCCAGTTGCCCGAGTGGTGACCACCCTCGCGCAGATCGCATACGAGATCGACGTTGAGCGCACCGCGGCAGCCCAGCGAAAGCGTCGGCCGGTCGGCCTTCACGCGCGGTCCATCTGAACCGATGAAGACGTCGGCCGCGAACGCATCGCGGTGTGAGGCGACCAGAGCCTTGACGCCTTTGGAGCCCGCCTCTTCCCCCATCTCCAGCATGACTTTGGCGTTGAAGCCCAAGCGCCCGCCACGCTCGGCCATTACCGCACGCATGGCGGCCATGTTGATCGTGTGTTGTGCCTTATTGTCGGCGGTGCCGCGACCGTAAAGGCGGTCGCCATCGCGCGCGGTGACCCAAGGGCCAGCGCCCTTGGTCCATAGCTCCTCCTGGCCGCGCACCACATCGCCGTGACCGTAGCCGAGTACGGTCGGGGCTGTATCATCCTCGTGGCGGTGTGCGAGCAGGACAGGCCCCTGGCCGTCGATAGGGTTGTCGAAGATCGTACAGGTGAAACCCATCGCTTCGAACGCGGGCACCATCTCTTCGCTCAAGTAGGCGTGCAAGGCGGGCAGGCTCGCAGGCAGCAGTTGGCTCTCGGTGCGATGGGCGACCCGCGTGGCAAGTTCGCGCTCGAAGCTGCCGTCGTCCAGGTAAGCGCGCACGCGTGCGATGGCGCCAGCGCGTGTGGCCGTGGCGGTTGTGCCGGCTTCGCTCATGCCGTGGGTCTCCCTGCGTGTTGGAAAGCGGTTCGTGTGGCCGGTTGCATCAGCAGGCTCTGGTTGGGAGCCTCGTGCTCTTTTGGGGAGGGCGCGCGCGCTTGAGGGGGCTCAGGTCGCGAGCGCCACCCGGTCTTCGGCTCCTTCAAAGGTCGGGATGTCCCAATCGAGGCCCGGCTGCGCGGAGAGCAGCGCCTTCGTATAGGCGTGCTGCGGGTCGTTGAAGATGCCGTGCACCGGGCCGCTCTCGACCACGTCACCGTTCTGCATGACGAGCACGTTGTCGGACACCTGTGCTGCGACGCGAAGATCATGCGTGATGAAAATAACGGTGAGACCGAACTCATCGCGAATGTCGTTGATGAGCTTGAGCACCTGCTTCTGGATCGACACGTCGAGTGCCGAGACCGCCTCATCCGCGATCAAGACTTTCGGCTCTACCGCGAGCGCACGCGCGATGCACAGCCGCTGGCGCTGGCCGCCGGAGAACTGGTTGGGATAGCGATCAACGCTGTTTGCCGGCATGCGCACGATTTCGAGCAGCCGCTTGACGCGCGCCATCGCCTCATCGCGCGGGACGCCAAAATTGCGCGGGCCCTGCATGAGCTGGCTGCCGATCGAGCGGCGCGGGTTGAGCGATCCGTAAGGGTCCTGGAACACGATCTGGATGTCTTTGCGGTGCTCGCGTAACGCCTGTGAGGGCAGGTTGGCGAAATCAACGCCGCCGATGGTCATACTGCCGGCATCGGGTTTGAGAAGGCGCATTAGGCAGCGCACCAGCGTCGTCTTGCCCGAGCCCGATTCCCCCACAATGCCCAGTGTCTCGCCACGCCGCACCGTGAAGCTCACATCCTTGACGGCGTGAACGGTGCGCGCCGGTTTGAAGATGCCGGCCGGGGTGTGGAAGGTCTTCGACAGGCCACCGACGCTGATCACAACGTTCTCATCATCGGGCGCTTCGTCAGCGGTGTCCGCGGGGCGCGGAACGGCATTGATCAGCGCCTGGGTGTAGGGGTGTTGCGCGTTGTTCAGCACCTCCTGCGCGGTGCCCTGTTCGACGATGCGGCCGTGGCGCATGACGATCACGCGGTCGGCGATTTCCGCGACCACGCCGAAGTCGTGCGTGATGAACATGATGCCGGCGTCGTGGTGTTGGTTGAGCTGTTTGAGCAGGTGGAGGATTTGCGCCTGGGTGGTGACGTCGAGCGCCGTGGTGGGCTCATCGGCGATCAGGAGCTTGGGGTCGAGCGCCAGCGCCATGGCAATCATGATGCGTTGGCGTTGGCCGCCGGAAAGCTGGTGCGGGAAAGACCGCGCCAAACGTTTGGGGTCGGGCAGGCGGACCTCTTCGAAAAGCGCGAGCGCGCGGGCGCGGCGTTCGCTCGCGGCCATGCCCGGCCGGTGCGTTTGGAAGACCTCTTCGACCTGCTCACCGACCGTGTAAGACGGGTTGAGCGCCGTCATCGGCTCCTGGAAGATCATGGACATGCGATCGCCGCGCAGCTTGTTGTGCGCCCGCGCGCCGAGCGTCAGCGTGTAGGTGCCCTCAAAGTGGATGCTGCCCGTCGCGATGCTGAGGCCGGGCGCCAGCAGTCCCATTGTGGCGAGCGACGTGACCGATTTCCCGGAGCCACTTTCGCCGACCACGCAGAGGATTTCGCGCGGGTGGACGTCGAACGTCAGGTTCTCGACCGCGTAGGGCCGCTCAGCGCTTGAGGGCAGCGCCACGGTGAGATCGCGGATCTCCAGGATCGGCGCATCGGCGGTGGCGGAGCGGTCGGACGAAGCGGTCATGGGGTGTTCCCGGGATTTGAGGTCATCCGCGATGATGACAGCGCGGGGTGCCCGCGCTGCCAGAGGATTGCGTCATCACTTGCGGTTTTCAGGCGCGGTGATGTCGCGCACGCCGTCGCCCAGCAGGTTGATCGCCAGCACCAACATGAAGAGCGCGGCCCCTGGGATGACGATCAGCCAGCTGTCGAAAAAGATCATGCCTTTGGCTTCCGCGATCATCAGGCCCCAGCTGGGTTCAGGCGGCTGCACGCCAAGCCCAAGGAACGAAAGTGCGGCTTCGAGCAGGATGGCGTGCGCCATTTCCAGTGTGCCGACCACGATCAGGTGGTTGAGGATGTTGGGCATGATTTCGCGGCTGACGATGTACCAGCGCGAAGAGCCGAGCGCTTCGGCTGATGCGACGAAATCGAGATTGCGCACCTGCTGTGTGGCGCTGCGCATCACCACCGCAAACCTGTCCCATATGAGCAACCCCAGCACCCATATGACCACGGTGAGTGACGAGCCAACGAGGCTCACCACGGCAAGTGCCACCAGCACCACCGGCATCGACAGCCGGGTTGTCACGATGAAGTTGACCACCATGTCGACGCGGCCGCCGAAGTACCCGGCAGCGACGCCCAACACGGTCCCGATGACACCGGAAATGAGCATCGCGGAAAAGCCGATCAACAGCGAAATGCGTGCCCCGTAAAACAGCCGGCTCATGTAGTCGCGGCCCAGGTGATCGGTGCCGAGCGGATGTTCCCAGGTGGCTTTGGCGCTGTCGCTCCAGACCGGCGGGATGAGCTTTTTGGAGAGTTCCTGATCGAACGGATCGGCCGGTGAAATAAGCGGGGCGAAAATCGCCATCATGACGATGATGAACAGGACTGTGCCGCCGATGACGACGCCGGCATGTCCGAAAATGCGCCGTCGCAGTTTCTGTCCGGGCGTGGCGTCCAAGGCTCCGGGCTGCGGCACGCCGGCTTGCAAAGGGGCGGTGCCTTCGCGCGCGCCCTTGTTGCCGATGGAGGTACCGATTTGTGTGGCGTCGCTCATGTCAGCTCACCCTGATGCGCGGATCAAGAAACGCGTTGAGAAGGTCGGCGATCAGCGTCAGCAAGATGTAGAAGACGCTGAGCACCAGCACGATGGCTTGCATCATCGGGAGGTCGGCACGCTGGATCGATTCCCAGGCGAGGAAGCCAAGCCCGTTGATGCGGAAGATGCTTTCGATGACGATCGAGCCACCGAGCATGAAGCCGAACTGCACCGCGGCGAGTGAGACCACCGGGATGATCGCATTGCGCAGCGCATGTTTGAACAGCACCTTCATGCGCGGCAGGCCTTTGGCGTGCGCGGTGCGGATGTAGTCGGACGAGAGCACTTCCAGCATGCCTGCCCGCGTGAGCCGCATCACAGCTGGCGTGACGTAATAGCCAAGCGCGATCGAGGGCATCACGAAGTGCGCCCAGGTCGAGTTGCCCGACACCGGCAACACCCGCCAGGTGATCGCGAACCAGAGCATCATCGTCAGCGCGAACCAGAAGCTCGGCATGGCCTGGCCAACGACGGCGAGCGTCAAGGCTGCGCGATCGATCAGGCTGTTGGGGCGGATGGCGGCGATGACGCCAAGCGGGATCGCGAGCAGCAAGGCGAAGGTTAACGCGCAGGCGCCGAGCAACATCGTCGTGGGCAGGCGCTCGAAGATGACGGTTGCGACGTCGGACTTCAGATAGTTGGAGCGGCCAAAGTCGCCTTGCAGCGCATTCCAAAGCCAGTTGAAGTACTGCTCGTAGATGGGACGGTCGAAGCCGTAGGCGCGGCGCACATTTTCGATGTCTTCGTTGCTGGCGCCTTCACCGGCGAGCGCAAGTGCGGGATCGCCAGAGAGATAGATCATCGAAAAGGTCAGCGCTGAAACCGTGATCGCGACCAGGATCGCGACGCCTACCCTTTGCAGCGCAAAATAGAGCATAGCCCATGCCTTTTCCCATCTCGCCTGGTGACAGCGTGCGTGAAATGATGTTGCTGCGCAAGAGGCGCACGCACCAAAGCCGGCCGCTGCCGACGATGAGTATGGGTGAGGCGGTGATTGCGAAAGGTGCGAACAGCGCTGGCTCTCAACCGCTTAAGCCCCGCGCCAGCGGCCGTCCTGCAGGTGCGGGAAGGCATCAAGATTTTGCGCACTGAGGTAAACCCACGCCTGCAGCGTTTCAGCGCGCGCCGGCACGCGGACCTCGCGGAGCACACGTTCGTATTCGCCGGGACCGTCAGCCACCGCGATCCCCTCATAGGCATCAAGCCACGGCAGCGCGGCGTCTGCATCGTGCAAGCGCCAAACTTCGCCGTGCACCTGGTCGAGCCGTCTGCGCGGCGGCGCTAAGGCGGGGTAAGCGCCCAAATGGTAAAGACGCCCCTCGATCATGGCGGCGCCGACCAGCATCGCTTCACGCTGAAGCCGGGCGCGGGGCGCGCGCCCCAAAGCGCCCGTGTCGGTGGAAAGCAAGGTTCCATAAACGAAGAGTTCAGACGTCAATTCTTAGGCCTCGCTGTCCGTCGTCGCCAGCCGGCGATGCGGCGTGCGCTTTGTTGCCATGGCTGAAGAGCCAATGCGTCGAATCTAATCTTAAAGCGCAGAGCAACTTTGGGCGCAAAGGCAAGGCTGGATTGTTTGAGCCGGTGGTTCGCACTTTGCGCCCTTTGCTCTAGAGTTCATCCGCTTCAGGTGGAATCGCCTGAAGCGAAAGATGAACGGCAAAACAAAAGCTTAGATGTCGGTTCCG
>JBCBJZ010000125.1:0-10768 GCA_038522635.1 Pseudomonadota bacterium
GAGCCGGAATTCGACCGAAGATGATCTAAGCCGCTCGCCGCTTCGCCCGCGTACTAGGCTCGAGCCGCTTGCGACTCAAAGCTTCTTCCTCATGGTCCTGCGGTGCGCCCCAGAAGGTTGCAAGCGTCGGCGCTGCGCCATCTGGAATGTGCTGATCGCGCCAGAGGAACGCTGCGATCTCGTGCAACCAAACCCGCCGCCCGATCCGCGCGTACCAGCGCATGCCATGACGCAGCTTCGGGTCCGCGTGCAAATAGGTCCGCTGCAGCGCTTTCGGGCGCGCCTGCATCAGCACCTCGATCACCTTGATCCATAAGAATGTCCGCCAGGCCGGCACACGCGGGTTCGCCAACACCTGATGTTTGTAGTCCCACCGCCGTACATCGGCTTGCAGCACCTTGCGGTCTTTGGCTTCACGAAAGAAAGGCGTCCAGCGATGCGGCGTCACGTGCAGCGTGATGATCTGGTCGGGGTCGTACAGCAGCAGTTGCCGGTAAGCGCGCCAGTAGTCAGCCTCGCGCTCATCGGCAAAGCCGACCACCCACGACATCAGCGAAAGGATGCCCGCCTGCCGCAGTAAAGTGATGGCCTGGCGATCGGTCGCCGTCGCCCCGCCCTTGCGTACCTTCTCCAAGGTCAGCGCGTCGGTGTGTTCGATCCCGATCAAGAAGCGCTCAAAGCCCGCTTGGCGATAGAGCGGGAGAATGTCCGCATCGCGGACGATATCATCGGCACGCAAGGTCGCGATCATGGTCACATCGACCCGTTCAGCGATGATCGCTTCGAGCAGCCGGCGCCATTGCTTCTTGGACGTGGTCGGATTTTCATCGGCGAAACTGATCATGGTGACGCCATGCTCGCGGTGCAGGCGGCCGATCTCAGCGGCAAGTTTGACCGGATCGCGATGGCGCCAGCGGGTCCAGTAGCCACGCTGCCCGCAATAGCTGCACTGATGAGGACAGCCGCGCGAGAACTGAATCACCACACCGCGCTTGCCGCCATAGTAGCTGTAGCGCGCATGATCGATCAGCTCCCACGCCACGCGGTACGCATCAAGATCCGCGATCATCGCTGCGGGTGCCGTCACGGTCGGCGTGCCATCCTTGCGGAACGCAAGGCCGTTGATCGTGCGCAGGTCGACAGGCCGGCCCGTGGCCAGGGCGCGCATCAGCCGCCGGGCGGTCTCTTCCCCTTCGCCGCGCACGATGATGTCGATCGCCGGGCATACATCGAGCACCTCGCGCCAATGGTAGGTCGGAAAAATGCCGCCATAGATGATCCAGGCCGTCGGCATGGCGCGCGCGGCCTTCGCGACGAGTTGCTCCACAGTCGGGTGCGCGGAGGTCGACCCGTTATGGCCGATCAGCAGCGCGTCGGGATCGAGCGCGACCGCGCGCGCGATGATCGTATCAAGCGGCAGGTTATCGACATCACCGTCGATCAGCGTGACGTGGTGGCCATCGTCGATCAACGGACCACCGATCGCGAGCAGGCCGAGCGGCGGTAACATCTCGCCCGGCATGCGCGAACCGATCGATTCATGAGGGGGATTGATGAGCACGATCCGCATGGCGTTCACCGTGCCCGGTCAGCATGGAGGGGTCTTGGCGCGGTGATGGCCCCGCTTGAAGCGACGCCTGCCAGCACCGCCAGCGACCGCTCAAGCGCGGCCGGGGCTCTCGCACCCACCACGCCCAGCAGTGCCAGAGCGAGCAGGGCGTGAATAAAGCATGCCGCAGTTCGCTCAGGGCCTTTGCGCTCAGGGCCTATGAGCGGAGGGCCTTGGCGCTGAGGGCCTTGGCGCTCAGGACATGTCGTCCCGTCAGCGCAGACGCGCCGCACCGGTGGCACCACCATGGAGCGGCGCACACGCATCAGCGTTGTAGCACCGCCCGCGCGCGCAAGCTGGCACCCGGCAGGCTTGGCGACGACGCTGCGTGCGACAGCACGCGCGGCATGTCGCTGCAAGGCTCGCCGCGCGGCGATCGGGTGGTAGCGAGCTTCGACATCGTTCGGGTTAGCAGGCATCGGTTCACTCCTCAAAGCCATCAGGGCCTTCACGAGCGATCCTCTCACCTGCAACTGCGCCGTCCGGGAAGGCGCCAACACGCGCCCCTTCCGCCCGCAAACCGCACAGCTGCTTCACCCTGGTCGCGAACGTGTGCTGACGCCGCCGGTGTTGCGGACGCGCTTGTCCAGGGCGCGTGGCAGGATGTGTGGCGACGTCCCTCTATCGTGGCGCGCCGATTGCACGCATCACGGAAGGGGACGGTCGCAAACGTGCCCCGGATCAGGTCTAAACGTGGGCGCGGGTGAACAGCGCAAGGAGGAAGGTGCGATGGTTATGGCCGACGGCGGCTTCGATATGGGGACCCTCACTCACCGGGTGCGCGAAGAATTGGCGCGCCGGCGCATTTCGCGTCAACGGCTCGCCGACGATGCCCGCATTTCCCTGTCGACGCTTGAAAAGGGCCTCTCCGGTCAGCGCCCGTTCACCTTCGCGACCCTGGTGCGACTTGAACAGGCACTCGACATCTCGCTGCGTGATTTGCCCGAGCATGGGCAACCCGCCCCCACGCGCGCGGCAGGCACAGCTTCCGGCGATCTTGGCAGTTATACGCGCGCAGCCGTCACTTGGCTGGAGGGCGACCACCTCACCCTGCGCCCCTCTTTCGGCGAAGCCGCTGCCGTCTACGCCTACCGCACCACCATCCGCTGGGATGACACGGAAGATTGCCTCACCTTCAGCGAAGGCGGCCGCGTCGATAAGGAGTTCGCCCAGTTCGGCAACGTCGCCATCCCCCACCAGTCCGGCCACATCTACCTCGTCACCAACCGTCACGGGCAACATCGCATGGTGGTGCTGACGCGACCGCTGATCACGGGCGAGATGTTCGGCGTGCTGACAACGCTCCAGGCGGGGCAGGGGGCGCATCTGATGCCGACAGCAACCCCGATCGTGCTGCGGCCCGTGCGCGATGGCGAAACACCGAGCTACGGGCGCGTCACCCGCGACGACGTCAACTACGCGGCCTATCGCACGTTGCTCGACCGCACCATCGGCGAAGGGTTCGCGCAGGTGCTGACCTGACCGTTTAGGTGTTCTTGTCGGCGAAGAACTCTTTCATCTTGGCGAAAAAGCCTTCCGATTGCGGGTTCGTGCCCTTGCTCGATTCCGCCTCGAACTGCTCCAGCAAATCGCGCTGCTTGCGCGTGAGGTTCTTCGGCGTCTCAACGTCGATCTGGATGTAAAGATCACCCTTCATCTTCGAGCGCAGCACGGGCATGCCCTTGCCGCGCAGCCGAAACTGCTTCGCGCTCTCCGAGCCTTCGGGCACTTTCACCCGCGTGCGCCCGCCATCGACGGTTGGCACCTCGATCTGGCCGCCGAGCGCTGCGGTGGTCATCGAGATCGGCACATTGCAAAACAGGTCTGAGCCATCGCGCTGGAAAAACGTATGCGGCGCGATCGACAGGAAGATGTAGAGATCGCCACTGGGCCCACCGCGCAAGCCCGCTTCGCCCTCGCCGGCGAGCCGGATGCGCGTGCCATCCTCGACGCCGGCCGGAATGTTCACCGAAAGCGTACGCTCCTTCGTGACGCGCCCGGCGCCATCGCAATCGGGGCAGGGATCATCGATCACTTCGCCGCGCCCATGGCAAACAGGGCAGGTCCGTTCGATCGTGAAAAAGCCCTGGCTTGCGCGAACCTTGCCCATGCCGCCGCACGTCTGACAGGTGGTCGGCTGCGTGCCGGCTTTCGCGCCTGACCCACCGCATGTTTCGCAGGTGACGCTGGTCGGCACGTGAATTTGCGCCGTCTTGCCGCTGAAGGCTTCGTCGAGGTTGATTTCCATGTTGTAGCGCAGGTCCGCGCCGCGCTCTCGTCCATCGCGCGTGCCGGTGCGCCGGCCACCCATGAACTCGCCGAACAGGTCATCGAAGATGTCCGACATGGACGATGAAAACTCAGGGCCGAAGCCGCCGCCGGGGCCACCGCGTCCACCCATCCCGTTTTCGAAAGCGGCATGTCCGAACTGATCGTACGCAGCACGCTTTTGCGGATCTTTGAGGACGTCGTAGGCCTCGCTCACCGCCTTAAAGCGGACTTCGGCGTCAGCATCGTCGCGGTTGTGGTCGGGGTGGTATTTTTTCGCAAGCCGGCGGTAGGCGGACTTCAGCGCACTGTCGTCGGCCCCCCGTTCGACGCCCAACGTTTCATAGTAGTCCGGTTTGGCCATGGCGCGGGCTTTCAAAAGCGATGGGGCGGCAAGCGGCGGATCGCTGGGACGGTGGTTCGACGGCTAGGGTCGCAAGATCGGCGGGGAGCTTAAGAACCGCGCCACAGCATCTGAGCGGTCGACGGTGGCGCCGATGGGACGCGCGTGCGCCCTCTTCCCCCTTGGGGCAACAGCAGTGCGGCGCTCCCCCTCGCAACCCTGTGCGAGGTGGACCACCGCACCGCCTTTTGTCAGATTAGGCCGACTTCTTCTTGTCGTCCTTGACCTCTTCGAAGTCGGCATCGACCACGTCGTCGCCCTCATCACGCTTGGCGTCCGCTTCGTCGGCTTCGGGCGCATCACCGCCGGCCTGCTGGCCGCCGTAAAGCGCTTCGCCGAGCTTCATCGACGCCTGCATGAGCTCATCTGTCTTGGTCTTGATCAGCGCGCCATCTTCGCCTTTGGCCGCTTCTTCAAGGGCGCTCACCGCATCCTCGATCGCGGTCTTTTCAGCATCGCCGACCTTGTCGCCAACCTCGCCCAGCGTCTTGCGGGTGCTATCGATAAGCGATTCAGCCTTGTTGCGTGCTTCCACCAACTCGCGGCGCTTCTTGTCTTCTTCCGAGTGCGCCTCGGCATCCTTGATCATCTGATCGATGTCCTGATCGCTCAGGCCACCTGACGGCTCGATGCGGATCGACTGTTCCTTGTTGGTCGCCTTGTCCTTGGCTGACACGTTGACGAGGCCATCGGCGTTGATGTCGAAGGTCACCTCGATCTGCGGCATGCCGCGCGGTGCAGGCGGAATGCCCACAAGGTCGAACTGGCCGAGGAACTTGTTGTCCGCCGCCATCTCACGTTCGCCCTGGCTAACACGGATCGTCACCGCGCTTTGCCCATCTTCGGCCGTCGAGAACGTCTGGCTCTTCTTCGTGGGGATCGTCGTGTTGCGATCGATCAGCCGCGTGAACACACCGCCCAGCGTCTCAATGCCGAGCGACAACGGCGTCACATCAAGCAGCAGCACATCCTTGACGTCGCCCTTCAGAACGCCGCCCTGAATGGCTGCGCCCACGGCAACGACTTCGTCCGGGTTCACGCCCTGATGTGGCTCCTTGCCGAAGAACGTCTTCACAGCCTCCTGGATCTTCGGCATGCGCGTCATGCCGCCGACGAGCACCACTTCATCGATGTCGGCCGCCTTCAGGCCCGCATCGGAAAGCGCACGCTTACAAGGCTCGATCGTCCGCTTGACGAGATCGGACACCAGGCTCTCCAGCTTGGCGCGCGACAGCTTCATCGTCAGGTGGAGCGCCGACTTGGTATTCGGGTCCATCGCGATAAAGGCTTCGTTGATCTCCGTCTGCGTGGTGGAGGAGAGCTCCTTTTTCGCTTTCTCAGCCGCTTCCTTCAGGCGCTGCAGCGCAAGCTTTTCCTGCTTGAGGTCGATGCCGTGCTCTTTTTTGAACTCGTCAGCGAGGTAATTGACGAGCAGCATGTCAAAGTCTTCGCCGCCCAGGAAGGTATCCCCGTTCGTCGACTTCACCTCAAACACGCCATCGCCAATCTCGAGGATCGAGATATCGAACGTGCCCCCGCCAAGGTCGTAGACGGCGATCATGCGCGAACTCTCGCCCTTATCGAGCCCGTAGGCGAGGGCGGCCGCGGTCGGCTCGTTGATGATGCGCAGGACTTCGAGGCCCGCAATCTTGCCCGCATCCTTCGTGGCCTGGCGTTGCGCGTCGTTGAAGTAGGCTGGCACCGTGATCACGGCTTGCGTGACGGTTTCGCCGAGCTTGGCTTCTGCCGTTTCCTTCATCTTTTGCAGGATGAAAGCTGAAATCTGCGAGGGCGAATACGTCTTGCCGTGGGCTTCGGCCCAGGCATCGCCGTTGTCGGCTTTGACGATCTGGTAAGGCACCATGGCCTTGTCTTTTTCCACCGTCGGATCGTCGTAGCGCCGTCCGATCAGGCGCTTGATCGCGAACAGCGTGTTCTCCGGGTTGGTGACAGCCTGGCGGCGCGCGGGAAGGCCGACGAGGCGCTCGCCATCTTCCGTGAACGCAACGATCGAAGGGGTGGTGTTCGCGCCTTCAGCGTTTTCCAGCACGCGCGGGTTGCCACCGTCCATCACGGCCACGCACGAGTTCGTCGTGCCAAGGTCGATCCCGATCACTTTTGACATAAAGGTTCAGTCCTCTCTTTGCGTCGGCGGACCGCGTGGGCCCTGATGGCACCCAGCGCTGAGCGCGGCCGGTCTACACCGGACGTCCACGCCCGCCGCGGTCCCCAAAAGTTCGTGTTAGCGTCACTGCGGTATATAGGGATCGGCCGTTAGGGCCGCAACGCCACGCATTCAAGTGCTGTGGCGCACTTACACCGCGCTGTGGACAGGTGATGCATGTGAGCAGCCGGCGGGCGATTTCAACCTTCGCCATGCCTGCACGGCTTACCGCATAAAGGAAAAAGACCATGCGCGACGGCGTGGTGCTTTACAAAAACCACCTGGATCGCGCAGCCCAGGTCGCGATCCTTGATGATGTGCGCGCATGCCTTGCGCTCGCGCCCTTTTACCACCCCTCCATGCCGCGCACCGGCAGGCCGCTATCGGTACGCATGACCAATTGTGGCCCGCTTGGCTGGGTCGCCGACAAGACCGGCTATCGCTACCAGCCGCTGCACCCTGAGACCGAGGCGCCCTGGCCGGCGATCCCCGCAAGCATCATGGACGTGTGGCACGCGGTTTCCGGCTTTGCACATCCGGCACAAGCCTGTTTGGTCAATCACTACACGCAGCGCGCGAAGCTGGGCCTCCACAAGGATAGCGATGAAGAGCACGTCGATGCGCCGGTGGTTTCCGTTTCGCTCGGCGATGACGCCGTCTTCGCGATCGGCGGGCTGAAACGAGCTGACCCGAAGGAGCGGGTCACGCTGACGTCCGGCGATGTGCTGGTGTTCGGCGGCGCATCGCGGCTGATTTATCACGGCATCGACCGGATCAAGCCGGGCACGAGCGATCTGCTGAGCGCCACAGGCATTGATCCCGCTGGCGGGCGGCTCAACCTTACGCTGCGCCATGTCAGCTACGACATTTAGGTGGCGCTGCCGGCCGGTCCCGAAAGAACACGGACGGTAGGCCACAAGCGCTCACGCCTCGCTCGCGTCTTCCCCAAAAAGATCAAGCTGCAACGCGGGATCGATCGTACGCGGGATACGGCGATGGGTGCCAAGATCCACACGATCGACAAGACCGGGGTGATCCGCCTGCAGGCGCGCCAGCGCTTCAGCGCGGCTGCCGATGAAGGTGTCTTCGCCCCAAACCTCGTACAGGCGGCGCGGATCACAACCGTAGCGCCGGCAAAGGTCCACCGGGCGGACGCGCATCCAGCGTGCGGTCCAGATGGCGACCGCATCTTCGAAGGTGAGCCTCGCGCCCGGCGGGCGACCCGGCACGCCGCCTGGATCAAGAGCACTTGCGGCAAATTCAGGGGACATCACGGACCTGTTCAAGCAACACATACCTTGGCAGCGGTTTCAAACGGCTTAGGCCCCCGAACAAAACCGTCTGCATCGCGCCTCCCCCACAGCGCATTGACACCGGTCGTTATCCTTGGGAATTCAAGCAGCCTCAAGGCCTAGAGTCAGTTCGCTTCACCTTGAAGCGGAACCGACATCTAAGCTTTTGTTTTGCTGTTCATCTTTCGCGTCAGGTGCTTCCACCTGAGGCGGATGAACTCTAGCGCGCCTTTGCGCCCACGTTGCCTGCGCAAGTCACGGGCATGGCGCCGCCGACAGCGCCAAAAGCCTCACAAGCAAGAAAGGCGACCACCCGCCGTGATCCTCTTCCCCGCCATCGACCTGAAAGATGGGTGCTGCGTCCGCCTGAAGCGCGGCGCCATGGATGAAGCGACGATCTTCAGCGACGATCCGGCCGCGCAGGCCCGCACGTTCCAGGACCAAGGCTTCCCATGGGTGCACATCGTCGACCTTAACGGGGCCTTCGCTGGCCATCCCGTAAACGCCGCTGCCGTCGACGCGATTCTGGGGTCCATCAGCGTGCCCTGCCAACTTGGCGGCGGCATCCGTGACCTCGCCACCATCGACACATGGCTTGAAAAGGGTGTTGCCCGCGTCATCCTCGGCACGGCCGCGCTGCGCGATCCGGATCTTGTGCGCCAGGCCTGCACCCGGCATCCCGGCCGGATCGTTGTCGGCATCGATGCCAAAGGCGGCCATGTGGCCGTTGAGGGCTGGGCGCAGACGTCCACTTTGGACGCGACCACCCTGGCCAAGCGCTTCGAAGATGCCGGCGTTGCCGCGATCGTCTACACCGATATCGATCGCGATGGCGTGCTGACCGGTCTCAATCTGGAGGCGACGGCAGCACTAGCCGATGCGGTGTCTATACCCGTGATCGCATCAGGCGGCCTTGCCTCGCTCGATGATGTTCGCGCCCTGCTGGAACCGGCCAACGCGAAGCTGGAGGGCGCGATCACCGGCCGTGCGCTCTACGATGGTCGCATCGATCCCGCGCAAGCGCTGGCGTTGCTGGCTTCTGCAGCGCCGGCTTCGGCCTGACGCCCCGCGCCACCCGGCCGGGCATCCTTGGGGGCGGGCATCCTTGGCTCAGGCCACCGACAAGCGAACGCCAGGAAGGGCTGCCGCGCATGACCATTTCACTGATCTACGCCTACTGGCCCAACCAACCGTTCGGCGTCACCTGGTGCGACCTGCCCTGGGCCGTGCGCAGCGCGGGCCTCGCCACCGCGTTGACCGATGCCGGGCATAAGGTCCTGGAGACTTATTTGCGCTCGGAAGATCCGGGCGAAACCGAGTTGGCTGGCGGCTTCGCGCTATCCCGCGACATCGCGTTTGAGGTGCGCAAGGCAGTCAGCGAGGGTGAGTTGCCGATCATCCTGTGCGGGAGCTGTACAATCGCCGCGGTCGGGGCTATCGCCGGTCTTGCCGAGCACACGCCGGGCATCGCCTGGTTCGATGCCCACCCTGATCTGCACACGGCCCAGACCACCACGAGCGGTCTGTTCGAGGGCATGGCGCTCGCGACCGCGACGGGCCACGCGTGGGCGGCGATGACGCAGCAGACGTGCGGTCTGCGTCCCGCCGAACTTGCGCACACCGCACTTTACGGCGCGCGCGACATCGATGAAGCCGAACGCGCGCTCATCGAAGCTGAAGGCGTGCCGATCGCGCGCGAAGTGGGCGCTCTGAACGATCGCCTTGCGGGCACCAGTGCCACCTACGCGCACCTCGATATGGACGTTCACGACGGCCTGCGGCTGCGCACGAACGCGTTCGCCGTCGACAAGGGCCCCAAGGAAATTGACGTCCATGACGCGCTTGTTGCCCTGGACCGACTTGCGGTGCTCGCGGTGACCGGCCTCGACCCTCAAGCGCCGGATGCCGAAAAGGGCGCACTGGTCGCGATCCAGCATCTGCTTGCGGTCGCCGAAACCTGGAAGCCGCTGACATGACCTTGAAGGCCCGCGTCATCCCCTGCCTTGATGTCAAAGACGGGCGCGTCGTGAAGGGCGTCAACTTCGTCGATCTGATCGATGCCGGCGACCCGGTGGAGGCGGCCACCGCCTACGATGAAGCGGGCGCCGATGAACTCTGCTTCCTCGACATCACGGCAAGCCACGAGAATCGCGACACGATCTTCGATATCGTTGAACGCACCGCGCAGCGCTGCTTCATGCCGCTGACCGTAGGGGGCGGCGTCCGCCAGGTTGAAGACATCCGGCGGTTGCTCGCATCGGGTGCCGACAAAGTGTCGATCAACACCGCTGCCGTGGCGCGACGCGCCTTCGTCGGTGAAGCCGCCGACAAGTTCGGAGCCCAATGCATCGTAGTAGCGATCGATGCGAAACGCGTGGATGCTGGTGCAGCAGGTGCCGCTGCGGGTGAGGGCGGCGCATGTGATGGCGGTTCGGGGCCCGCGTCACAAGATCCCCGCTGGGAAATCTTCACACATGGCGGGCGCAAACCGACCGGCATCGACGCCATCGCCTACGCCCGCGAGGTGGTCGATCTTGGCGCGGGCGAGATCCTACTGACGTCGATGGATCGCGACGGCACCAAGGCTGGGTACGACATCGCCCTCACCCGCGCGATCGCCGATGCTGTGCGTGTGCCCGTCGTGGCCTCAGGCGGCGTGGGCACGCTGGACCATCTTGCGCAAGGCATTTTGGAGGGGCGCGCCAACGCGGTTCTTGCCGCGTCGATCTTCCATTTCGGCACCTACACGATTGCCGAGGCGAAACGGGCAATGGCAGCGGCCGGCGTCGCGGTGCGCATGGACGGCATCGATCCGGCCTAATGAAGACAGGCGCAAGGAAACTGGCGCAAAGTGCGCATCGTAGGCTCGACCGCACGTCCTAGCGTTGCGCCCAACGGGTATCCCGATCGATCGATCGACGATCTAGAGCAACGGGCGCAAAGTGCGAGTCACCAGCTTAAACACGCTTGCCTTGCCTTTGCGCCCAAAGTTGCTCTGCACTTTAAGACTAGATCATCTTTGGGCGATTTCG
>JBCBJZ010000126.1:0-10768 GCA_038522635.1 Pseudomonadota bacterium
CGATCAGGGTCTCCCATGAGGGTGTGGGCGTGCGGTAATCGTCGAGCGTGGTGCGCCGCCACAGCCCGCGCGGGTTCGCGGCATCGGTCCAGAAATTATAGACGTGCCCGTTGCGGCGAACGATGTGGGGGATGTTGTCGGGCCGGTCGAGCAGAGCGGTCAGGATATCGCGGTCACGCTCGAAGGAGCCATCGCTGTAGCGTTCGAGCGTGCGCGTGGTCTGTGTTTGGGCCCAGGTGACTGCATCCTCGCCCTCGATCTCTTCGAGCCAGAGGTGGGGATCATCGTCAGGGGCGTCGAGCGTCGGACGGGCGTCGTCGGCCATGGCGTGGATGCTCCGTTGGTGAGGGCGTTGCCGGGATAGCGGGCAACGTTTGCGGTGGACAGCACGACGCGCGTGCTTACCTGCCAGCCGCGCGCGGCAAAGCGCTCATGTAGTCGGCCGCTTCAACGCACGCGGACGGCGACGCGGTGGACTTCATTGTTGCCAAAGCCACCGCGGTCATAGCGCGTGGTCAGCGGTTGTACGTTGCCGGCCTGGTCGGTCGCCCGCACGCTCAACTCGTAGGAACCGGGTGCTGCGTCCCAGGTGAAGCGCCAGCCCCGCCAAGCGTAAGTGCCAACCGCATCATCGAGTTCGGCACGATGCCAGACGCCGTCAATGCCCACATCGACGCTTGCTATGCCGATGCCGTCGCCAACCCAGGCGCGTCCGAACAGCGGCACCGGGCCGGCCTCCACGAGCCGTTCGCGCGTGTACCAATCGGGGATGCCCGGCGGCACCATCAACGACTTGACGCGAATGCCCGTCACGGGCGTGCCTGGATCATCGGCGCTGGTCTTGTAGTGGTACGTTCCGGTCTGCTGGAAGCCGTCGAAAGCGTGGTCGAGGACCTCGATGCGGTTCAGCCATTTGACGCTCGCCATGCCATACCAGCCCGGCACGATGAGCCGCAGCGGGAACCCGTGTTGCGGCAGCAGCGGCGCCCCGTTCATGCCCCAGACCAGCAGCACATCATCGTCCAGCGCGCGTGCGATGCTCAATGAGCGACCGTAGTCGTGCTCCAGTCCCGCATCGAAGCCACGGTCAGCACCAAGGAAGGCGATCTCAACCGCATCATCGGTGAGGCCCGCGCGCTCAAGCACGCCCTTAAGCGGCGTGCCCGTCCAAAGCCCGGTGCCGACGGCCTCATGATGCCAGGGTTGGCTCGGCCAGCGCGGCTGCGCCAGGCTGCGGCCATTGCCCGCGCATTCAAGCGTGACCGGCAGCGTGCGTTCAGGGAGCGCGCGCAAATCATCAAGCGACAGCGTCAAGGGGCGATCCACGCAACCTGTCACGCCCAGCGACCAGGTGCCGGCATCAGCAACGTAAGGCACGTCGAAGTGGATGAGCAGGTAATGCGCGCCAGCAGGCGTGATGTCGTTGTGAAGCGTCTCCAGCAACATGCCGTGGTTGCGGTGCGCGAGGCGAACTTCGGCCCGGTCGAAGTCACCGTCGAGGGGACCGCGGCGGGAGCGTTCCTGGAAAGGGTTGTGGTCGGAGGCGTTGATCGGCGCGGAGGTCGCGGTTTCCGCTGCGGCGGGCGCCTCGCTGTCGGGCCGGTGAGAAGCGGCGCTCTGTGAAGGGGAACGATGGGATGCGGGAGACGAGCGTTCCATGACCAACTCCTTCAAAAAGGCTTCAACGCCGTAGCTGGCGGCCAAGCGGGGAGCCCCTCCCCGTGTCACTGCTCTTACCAGAGTGCAACGGCAACAACAAACGACGTCGGTCAGATGCCCCCATCGCGCTTCGCCTGCTGTTAAGGGCCAGCGCTGGCGGCGGTAGGCAGCCGCGGCCCGTCCGTGTACATCGTCAAGCACAGATGATTGAAAGCGCCGCAGCAGCCTCAAGGGAACCATGATGACCACCACCAACGCCATCGTTCTGGGCGTTATCGCGTTGATCGCGCTCTTTGCCATCGGGGTCTACAACGGCCTTGTCGGTCTGCGTCAGCGTTGCAAGCAGGCCTTTGCCGATATCGACGTGCAACTTAAGCAGCGCCAGGACCTCATCCCCAACCTCGTGGAGACGGTGAAGGGCTACGCCAAGCACGAGAGCGAAACTTTTGAGAAAGTGATCAAGGCGCGCAACGCGGCGGCGGGGGCCAATGGGCCGGCCGCGCAGGCGGAAGCCGAGCGTCAGCTCACCGGCGCGCTCCGGCAGTTGATGTTGTTGGTGGAGGCCTATCCCGACCTCAAGGCCAACGAGAACTTCAAGCAACTGCAAACCGAGCTGCGTGATCTGGAAAACAAGATCGCTGCCGCGCGCCGGTTCTTCAACAACACGGCCGCTGAATACAACGCCAAGCGCGAAGCTTTTCCCGCCATCATTTTTGCGAGCCTGCTCGGGTTTGGGCCGCAGCAATTTTTTGCGCTCGATGAGGCGGACCGGGCGGCTGCTTCGAACGCGCCGGTGGTGAAGTTCTAACGAGGATCGGTGCGAGCGAGGCGGTAAGGCGGCGGATTCGCTCAAGACCGCGCCGCAACGCTTTGTTCGCTGAGACCGGGACCTTCAAGACCGAACCCATGAGCTGCCGCGCCGAGAAAAGGCGCGGCCTCGCCTTCAACCGACGCGGGTACCCTTGTTTAAAGCGTACGGACTCTACAGCCATATCAACGCCAACCGGCTGCGCTCCGGCCTGCTGCTGCTCGGTTTCGTGGCGTTGCTGCAGATGCTGTTGTTCTCGCTGTTTCTCGCAACCCACGCGTTCTTGGGCGGTGACCTCGACGCCATCTTTTCGCGTGCGTTCGAAAGCTTCAGGCGCAACTGGCTGTTCGCGCTTCTGGGGGCCGGCGTGTGGTTCCTCATCGCGCTTGCCTACCATCATCGGATGATCCGCAGTGCCACGCGGGCGGCTTCGGTGGTGCGGGCCGAAGAGCCACAGCTCTACGCGCTCATGGAAGAACTGTGCATCTCGCGGGGGGTGACGATGCCGCGTCTTGAGGTGATCGAGACGCCCGCTTTGAACGCCTATGCGGCGGGCCTGCGCGAAGGCTCCTATGTGGTCGCGGTCACGCGAGGGTTATTGCAGCGGCTCAACGAAGCGGAGTTGCGCGCCGTGCTCGCGCATGAGCTGACCCACATCCGCAACCGCGACACGCAGTTGATGGTGGTGGCGGTCATCTTTGCGGGCATGTTCGGTTTCATCGGCGATCGATTGATCGGCGGTTGGGATTTCCCTTATGGCGCTTCTCCGCGCAGCCGGCCGCTCGATAGCGATGGTATGGGCAGCTCGCCTGGTGGCATTCGGGTGCGCTTGCCGCGTTCCGGGGGTGGAGACGGCGGGCGCGGAAACGGAGCCGCCGTCTTGATCGCGTTAGCCGTCGCCGTGCTGATCATCGTCATCAGTTGGGGGCTTTCGACGTTGATCCGCTTTGCGCTGTCGCGGTCGCGCGAGTATCTCGCTGATGCGGGCGCGGTCGAGCTAACCAAGGACCCCGACGCGATGATCGCAGCGCTGCGCAAGATCGAGCGCCAGGCGACGTTTGAGGTGCCTTCACGCATGGAGGCGTTCTTCATCGAGAACCCGGTGCGCCAGCGCTTGTCGGGATGGCTTGCGACGCACCCGCCGATCCCGGATCGGATCAAGGCGCTGCAGACCTACGCTGGCGGTCGCGTTGCGGCTGAGCCCGCTGAGCCCATCGGCCCTTAGAGTTCATCCGCATCAGGTGGAACCACCTGAGGCGAAAGATGAACGGCAGACAAAGAGTTCATCCGCATCAGGTGGAATCACCTGAGGCGAAAGATGAACGGCAAAACAAAAGGTTAGATGTCGGTTCGCTTCAGCTTGCACCGGAACCGACCTCTAAGCTCCTAACCGGCGTTAAGGTTGGCCCCAGACTTCGACGAAGGCGCGCGCGTTGGGGGCAGCATTGGCGTCGGCAAGCCGCGTGCGGTAGGTCAACTCGACGCTTTGGACGGGCGGTGCGTCAGCCTTGAGCGCAAGCACGGGCAAGGATGATCCCGCGGGCAACCGGCGGCGCACCGTGAAGTCATCACGGCTGCCATCGCGGTAGGTGACGGAGAGCGCGCGCAAGGTGATGCCGCGGTTGCGCACATCGACCCGCAAAGCGCGCAGCGCCATCGCACCTTGCACCACGCGCACCTTGTCGGTGCGATAGCCAACGCGGTTGCGCGCCAGGAACAGCGGCGGGCTTTGACCGCCCAAATAAAACCATGCCTTTGGGGGTTGAGCGGTCCGCGTTTCGGCGGCCGCCGACGTCGTCAGCGTAGAGCCGAGCGGGCGTGAGAGCCAATCGTCACGGTACTGCGCGACCACATCGAGCGTCGCGCGTTTGGCATCGCGCCGGCGCAGGCGACGCGGGTTCAGCCTTACGGTGACGCCGGTCAAACGTTGATCGGGCTTGAGCGCCAGCCAAATCGTCTGCCGGTTGGCGGGAAGCGAAGCCCCGTAGGCGACGCGCCGGCTTTCCCCGTTGCCAAACTGCAGCGTGACATCGTCAAGGTTGATCGCGCCGCCACGGACCTGCAGGCGTAAGCGGGCGAGGCGGTTGAACCCCGTTGGAAACGCGAAGCTGTGCGCGCCGCCGGCTGTGGGCACCGATGCACGTGCGACGAGCACGCTGAGCGGTCCGTTGTCGACGATCGGCTGCGGGCGCGGGGGAGGCCGCTTGGGCGGCAGCGCAGGGATCTCAGGCGGCTCCGGCGGCGGTGCAAGCGCAGCGGTCGTGGTCGCGGGCGCGCCGGGCGTTACGGGCGGTGTTGCGGCGGTTGGCGGCTGGGTTAGCGCGGGCGTGCCGGCCGGGCTAGCGGGCTGACTGGCGGGCCTTGCGGCAACGGGTGCCGGCGGTACCGGCGTCGGTGGCGCCCGCAAGCCCCACAACTCGAGCGTGGCGAACCGGCGACCGCGACGGCTGCGCCGATGGAAAGCGAGAGCCCCACGCAGCGCGCGCGGCTCTGCCGTCGGGTTGATCGGCAAGCTGACCTGCCGGTTGCGCATCGCAATGCGACGGCGCTCATCGTGGCGCGTGCCATCCCGGTAGATCAGGCGCAGGTTGCGCAACACCACCCGGCGGCCGAGAGGCACAACACGGTAGGCGACGAACGACCCGGCGTTGGCGTTAAGGCGGATGAGCGTGCTGCGCGAGCGGCGGTTGTAACGGCCCTGGCCGATCTTGACCCATTCTTGCGCTTCAGCAGCCGGCGCTTGCGCGAGCGCGCTTTGCGAGCCAATGCCTAGCGTCAGGCAGGCGACCACGAACAGCGCCAGCAAAACAGAGCGGCAGCGCATGGCGTCCACACTTGAGACATTGGTGGCGTCCACGCCTTGCAAAGCCCTCGCGATCATCGAAGCGGTCCCCTTGTCCCCGTGCACTTGCCAAACAGCATGAAGCGCAAGCGTTTGAAAAGTGTGGTTGTTCAAGCGATTTACGTAAGACGCGTTATCTATGGCGCCCAGCGGTGAGGTTCGTGAAGGCCCGGCGCGTCGATCGTGCAACGCTAAGCGGCGCAGTGTGGCGGCGGCATCACGCACGCGTGCCACGCGCCGGTTGGCCAGGCAGGATGTGGGCCGCGTTGCGCGCGTGGCCGCCTCTGGCTACGGTACACGCCAACGAAAGCGAAAAGCGGTGATCCAAGCCGTAAGCTTGGCGGGCCATCAACCGGGCGGCGTATGGGTGTCCGCGCGCTTAGGACCGCTGTAATCCCATAGGTGAGGAGAACCACGGCCATGGCGCCAGCCGATACTGCGGTCAATCTGCATGACATCGACGCCCCGGCGGGCCCTGCGGGGGATCGCACCACCGGCCTGGCGATCCTCCAGCAACGCTTCGGTGATCGTTTTTCGGTCAACGAGACGCAACGCCGCCAGCATGCCAACACGTTGACGTGGGTCGGCAATCTGCCGCCCGACGCGGTGATTTGGGTGGAAAGCACGCAGGACGTGGCCGACGTCGTCTCGATTTGCGCAACCCACGGCGTCCCGATCATCCCGTTCGGCGCGGGCACCTCGCTTGAGGGCCATGTGAACGCCCCGCGCGGCGGCGTGTCGCTCGATTTCAGCGGCATGGACCAGGTGCTTGAAGTGAACGAGCGCGATCTCGACTGTGTGGTGCAGGCGGGCGTCTCGCGTAAAGCGCTGAATGAGCATTTGCGCGATACGGGGCTCTTCTTTCCGGTTGATCCTGGGGCGGAGGAAGCCACCATCGGCGGCATGGCGGCGACACGGGCATCTGGAACGAACGCGGTGCGCTACGGCACCATGCGCGACAACGTTTTGAACCTGACGGCGGTGATGGCCGATGGGTCGATCGTCAAAACGGGGCAGCGCGCGCGTAAATCATCGGCTGGCTACGACCTGACGCGCTTGCTGGTCGGGTCGGAAGGCACGCTCGGCATCATCACCGAATTGACCGTGCGGGTGTACGGCGTGCCTGAGGTGATCCTCGCTGCTGTGTGCCCGTTCAAGACGCTCGAAGGCGCCTGCAACGCGGCCATCCAGGCGATCCAGTTGGGGCTTGGCATCGCACGCATCGAACTGCTGGACGAAATGCAGATCTACGCCGTCAACCAGCACTCGAAGACGTCGTTTGAGCAGGTCCCAACCCTGTTCTTGGAGTTTCACGGGACGCAGAAGGGCGCGCGCGACCAAGTTGAGCAGTTCGAGGCGATCGCCAAGGAAGAAGGCGCGGTACGGTTCGATTGGGCCTCACGCGAAGAGGACCGGCGCGGGCTTTGGAAAGCGCGCCACGATGTCTATTGGGCGGTCAAAGGCACGTGGCCTGCGAAGGAAGCGCTGGCGACGGACGTGTGCGTGCCGATCTCGCGGCTGGCCGAATGCGTGACCGAGACGCAGAAGGACGTCCGCGACAACGACATGATCGCACCCATCGTCGGGCACGTGGGTGACGGCAATTTTCACTGTTCGGTTGTGGTCGACATGGATGACCCGGCCGATGTCGCCAAGGCGAAGGCGTTCACCGGGCGGCTGGTGGAGCGCGCATTGGCGATGGAAGGCACGTGCACGGGTGAACACGGGATCGGCCACGGGAAGATCAAGTACATGGCGGCCGAGCACGGAGCCGGGCTTCAGGTGATGAAACACATCAAGACAGCGCTCGATCCGCAGGGGTTGCTGAACCCGGGCAAAATTCTGCCCGACGAGCTTTAGAGCCGCGGGCGCAAGGTGCAAATCACCGGCTTGTCGGGCTCACCTAGGGTGATCTCGATCGATCGCTGAGATGATCTAGCCGAATTCGCGCCGCCACAAGTTGATGAGCCGATCGAGCACGCGTCGCGCAATGCTACGGGGCCGTGTCTTGATGCGCACGTAGCCGCGCGTTTTGAGGGCGGGGAGCTTGGCCGCGTCGCTCGGTGTTACGAGATCGAGGTGCAACTTGTAGATTGCCTGCTCCGGCACGTGGGTGTGCTCACGCTGGTGGGCCGCAATCGGTCCGCCCATGCCACCGGCCAGCAGCGGGTCGTCCAACACCTCCATGGCTTCGGTGTGGATCTTGCGCACTTTGATCGCCATCCCAGTGAAGGGTTGCCCCTCAAGCCAAAGAACGCCATCGGCGCCAGCCTTAATCAAGCCCAGATCGCGCTCTTCCGCATAGCCATGTACCTGCGCGCCTGCGCCCTTGATGATGTAGAGGATCGGCGCATCGCCCGCGAGCCAGAGCCCCGGTGCAAGGCCATCATCAGCCATCGCTATGCGCCCCTCGGTTGGCGCGCGCACCACTAACTTGCGACGTCGCGCATCGAGCCCGGCGATGCGGGCGCGAAGCTGTGCCAGCTCCTCTTCTTGGACAGCCAGCTTCGGCAGGAATGTTGTGCCCGTGGCCCGCCGAGCCAGCACCTGCTGAATGGTAAGCGCGCGGGCATAGGCGCCGGCGCGCTCGGTCTCAAGTTCGGGCGCGCGAAGGTCCATCAAGCGCTCACCCGCCCGCACCGTGGCGCCATCCTTGATGGCGAGGCGCGTGAGCTGCGCGGGTTCGGGTGCGAACACTTCGTGTGTCTCGCCGGCTGCGACCAGCGCAGGGACCTGCACGGTTGAGCGCCACGGCACGAAGGCGGGGGCTGCGATCAACGCCAAGATGGCTGCGACGCGGATGACACCTGGCACTTTCGCGTGCTCGTAAGCGCTCTTGAACCAGGTGAAGATCTCACCCACGGCCGGTTTGATGAGCATGGTGAGCAACAAGCCTCCTGCAAGCGGATAGGCGATGATGGGGAAGAGCAGCGCGAGGATCGTGATCGCAATCCCGCCGAACAGCACCACCCGGTAGAGCAGGCAGGCGACGCCGTAGAACGTGAGCCAGCGGCGCGCGGATGGCGTGCTGCGCGCTTCATCGCTGAGGAGCGGTTGCCCGGCCACGTAATGGCGCAGCAGCGCACGCACATGGGCGATGGCGCGGGGCTGTGCGTTATCGGTCCGGGTCAGTTCGCTCAAGATGAAGTAACCGTCGAACTTCATCAGCGGGTTGGCGTTGAACAGCAGCGACAGCACGAGCAGCGTCGTGCCGGCAAAGCCCGCCGCATCGCGCCAGGGGCCAGGCTCCAGCAGCAACCAGGCGAGCAGGGCTGCGACCGCGATCACCATCTCACTGGCCACACCGGCAGCCGCGATGACCACGCGCTTGGTGCGGTCCTGCAGCGTCCAGGCCGCCGTCGTCTCGGTGTAGAGGAGCGGCCAAAGCACGATCAACATGACGCCCATGGTCGGCACGTCAGCGCCGTAGCGGCGCGCGGCATAACCGTGCGCCAATTCGTGAATGGATTTTGCGAACGCTAGCGTGATGCCAAGCGTGATCGCACCTTCAACCGCGAACATGTTGCGCAGCGAGGAGAGGAACGCCGGCGCCTCGCGCGCGATCAGGTAGGCGATGACGATGAAGGTCGCGCCAAGCAGACCCCAGAAGGCGCGGGTGAAGGCAAAGTTTGTCAGGAAGAGCGTCGCGTCGAGGAAGCGCTGGGGGCGCACCAGAGGTAAGCGGCGAAAGACGATGCCGTTGATGGCGCGGGTCCAACGGGTGTTGCGTTTGGTGAGATCGCGCCGGGCGGCAAGCGCGCCGACGCGTTCGGCTGAATGGCGCAATAGGCCTTGCGTGGTGAGGGTGTGGGCGAGGGTTTCAACGTCGGCGGCGGAGCAGGCAAAGACCGTTTCCTGGCTCACTTTGGCAGCGATGGCGGGTGCCGTTCCCGCCTGCCATCGGGCAAGCATTTCCATCTCCAGCGGGCCGAACTGGAAGTAGCTCTCGTTGGCTGGATCGTGCGCGATCGTAGAGGGTGCCCCTTGATGCCCGCGTGGCCCGGGAAAGAGCCGCAAGTCTTGCCGCAGCGCCGCCAACGGCTCGGCTTGCGTCTCGCTCTCGCCTGGAGGTCCCGGCGGCCTAGGCAGTGGTTGTGCCATCGGGGGAGAACCTCAAAGCCCGAAGAAGCGGCGCAGGGTGGCGAGCGGCTTGCGCAACAACAGATAGCCAAGGCTCACACGCGCCGACGTGATGCGCGCGGTCCCGGTCAGCCCCAACCGCGGCGGAGGTGCATCGCCGTCAAAGCGTGCGTCCGCGACAAACGCGAGCATGCCGCCGGGCTGCGTTTCAGCGATAAAGTTGACCCGGGTGAGCGTCGCGCGGATCGGTGCGCGCGGCGCGGTGGCCAAAAAGAAGTCGACGCGGCCACCGGGCTTGGCAAAGGCCGCATCCTCGACCGCCACCATGATGCGAAGGCGCGCGCGCGTGGGGTCGGCGATCTGCATGATACGCTCGCCCACCTTAACGGGCCGCCCGCTCCACTTCGTCGGGTCAGCGAGCAGCAACAACCCATCACGCGGGGCGCGCACCTGGACGCGATCGAGACGGCTTCGCGCCTGTTGCAGGGCTGCTTGGCCCTCGGCGAGACGGGCGCGCAACAGCCCGATCTCCGACTTCGCTTTGGGATCGCGGAAGGCCTCCGCCTCGGCCCGCCGGCTATCGGCACGTAGCACCGCAAGCCGCTTCGTGGCGACGCGGGCTTCAGCCGCAAGCTCGCTCGCATCGTAAGTGAAAAGAAGGTGGCCGGCGCGCACCGTCTGGTTCGGCTTCACGTGGATCTCATCGACCACGCCCGCGAGGGGCGCGCTTACGATAACGGGATCGATCGCGGCGACTTGCGCTTCGCCCAGGATGTTCATGGGCACGGGGATGAGTGCTGCACCGACGATCAAGACGGCGATGGCAGCGGCCTTCAGGGGCGTTGACAGGCGCTTTTGCGCGCCCCGACGACGGGGCGCTTCATGGGCCTTGAACGCGAAGCCGTAAGCGCTGCCCAGCCGGGCCAACATGCGCTCTTCGGCCTGCGTGAAAGCGGTGGCGCGTAGCAGGATGAGGCCGCCGACGATCTGATCCTTGGGTCCGCTCAACGGCACCCACTGCGCTTCGTTCGCGATCCAGCTCTTGTAATCGCGTTGCAGCGGCGCCGGCACCAGATCGGGCGACAACGCGCGGGTCTCGTTGACCGGGACCGTGCGGGTGAGGTGGCGCGCAAGGTCCGCCATCCACGTGATCTGCGGCGCGCGCGGATCAAGCTGCAAGCCCCCGGAGATGGCCGTGATCGCGCGCGGTCGCTGCAGCCAAAGCAAAGCGTGGTCGTAGGGGATCAAGCGATGCGTATCGTTGACCGCGATGAACCCGATGGCCGCCGCATCATCGCAGGTGTCTCGTTGACCGGGACCGTGCGGGTGAGGTGGCGCGCAAGGTCCGCCATCCACGTGATCTGCGGCGCGCGCGGATC
>JBCBJZ010000127.1:0-10672 GCA_038522635.1 Pseudomonadota bacterium
TGATCCCGCCAGCTTGCGGTAAAGCTGGCGGGATCAAGCTCGCCGCGACGCCTGACGAAGCGCACGCGCACGCGAACGCCATCCTCGGCATGCAGATCGGTGGGTGGCCGGTCGAGAAGGTGCTGGTGGAAGCGCAAAGCGCGATCGCCATCGAACTCTACGCGGCCATCGTCAACGATGCGGCCACCAAGAGTCCGATGCTGCTGTTCTCGCGTGCGGGCGGCATGGATGTGGAAGAAGCGGCCGAGGCTGATCCGACGGCCATGCGCAAGGTGCCGCTTTCGATTGAGGCCGGCCTGACCGATGCGGCGATCGATACGGCCCTTGATGGGTTGGACGATCTGAGCGCGCACGCGCCGGCGTTGCGGGAGACGCTGCACGCGCTTTACCGCGCCTACCGTGGACTTGATGCGGAGCTGTTGGAGATCAACCCGCTCGTCATCACGCGCGATGGTTCGATCGTCGCGCTCGATTGCAAGCTCACCATGGACGAGGCTGCCGCGCCCCGGCGTGAAGCCGAAGCGGCGCAAGCGGCACCCGCCAAGATGACAGCGCTTGAGGCAAAAGCTGCGGCCGCTGGCCTCAAATACATCGAACTGGATGGCTCGGTGGGCGTGCTCGCAAATGGCGCCGGCCTGACCATGACCACGATGGATGTGATCGCCCATTACGGCGGGCGCCCGGCGAACTTCCTCGAAGTGGGCGGTGAGGCCTACACCAAAGCGCAAACCGCGCTCGAGATCCTGCTTGAAAACCCCAACATCCGCAGCCTGTTGGTCAACTTCTGCGGCGCCTTCGCCCGAACCGATGTGATGGCCGATGGCGTCGTTAAAGCCTGGCAGGCGTTGAAACCGGATATCCCGGTCTTTTTCACCATCCACGGCACCGGCGAAGATGAGGCCGTCGCGTTGGTGAAGCGCGAATTAGGCATCGAGCCTTTCGATCTGATGGACGATGCGGTGAAGGCGGCTGTCGCGGCGGCGGCCGAGCCGTCAGCGTCGGCGTGAGGTGGTTTGAAGGCCGTCCACAAGCCCCGTTGAGAGGACCAGCATGCACACCTACCACCCAAACCAGACCATCCGCGCTCGCCGTGGCGCGACCGGGCCGCGCGTCCTGGTGGTGAGCACGCTTGCCTCGCTCGCGTTCATGTTAGCGGGCTTCGGTGTTGCTCCCGATGCGGTGATCACCTTCGTGACGCCGACCGGTCAGCTCGATGTGCCCGTCAAGGCGAAACCCATCGCGAGGGCGCAAGTAGACCTGGCCACGTCAATGATGGTGGTGATGGTGAAGATCAAAGAGGGCGACGCCATCAAACGGTTCGAAGCCCTGACCACGAGCAACATCGGCAAGGTCATGAAGCTCTACGTTGGCTGCGAGGTGGTTACGTCGGCCGTCATCACCACGCCGATCAAAGATGGCGAGGTGCAGATCGCAGGCGGGTTTGGCTTGAGCGAAGCCCAAAGCCTCGCCTCCAAGATCAACACCGGCGCGCCGCGGTGCGCAACGCTTCCCCAACCCTGATCCGCCAGCGCTTACCTGCCAGCCTGACCATAGGACGACACCATGATCCCTCGCCAACACCATGCCGTCCTCGTCCAGGGGATCACCGGCAAACAGGGCACCTTCTGGACGCAGGCCATGCAGGCCTACGGCACCAACGTGATCGGCGGCGTCAACCCCAAGCGCGCCGGCAGCGAACACCTGGGCGTTCCTGTCTACGGCTCGGCCCGCGAGGCGGCAGCCGCAGCGCCTGTCGATATCTCCGTCATGTTCATCCCGCCGATGGCCGCCAAGGCGGCTGCGATCGACGCATGTGAAGCGGGCGCCAAGCTGCTCGTGTGCCTGACCGAGCACATTCCCGCCCAGGACGTCATGGAAATGCACGCAGCCGCCGCGCAGGCTGGCACGCGGATCGTCGGGCCGAACACCGCCGGTCTGGTGACGCCCGGTGCTTGCTTTGTCGGCATCATGCCGGCCTTCAACGACCGCGTTTTCAAACCCGGGCGCATCGGCGTGATCTCGCGCTCGGGCAGCCTTGGCACGTTGATCTCGCTCAACCTCACGCAGGCGGGTTTTGGGCAATCGGCCTTCTACGGTGTTGGGGGTGACCCGATGATCGGCACCACGTCAGCCGACGCGCTGGGGTTCCTCGCCGAGGACGAGGGAACCGATGCGGTGGTGCTGTGCGGCGAGATCGGCGGCAGCGCGGAGGAGGAGGCGGCGGCCGTGGCGCAAACGATGGCGAAGCCGGTGGTCGCGTTCATCGCCGGGCGCCAATCGCCGCCGGGCAAAAAGATGGGACATGCGGGCGCGATCGTGGCGGGTGGCAAAGGCGATTACGCGTCGAAGCGCGCGAGCCTTGAGGCAGCCGGCGTTCGTGTCGCCGACACGCCGAGCGCGATCCCCTCGCTGTTGCGTGAAGCCGGTCTGTAATGCCGCAACTCCATCCGCTTCAGGTTTTCGGTTCTGCTTCAACGAAGAATGCGGACCGCCGCTCAGACGAGCGTCGATGTATCGCCCTGCGCATGGCCGGTGACGTCCTCGATCGCGGTTGCGACGGCGTCATCCGCCGGTGCCGGGCCTGGCTCGTCCACACCCGGCGGGCGGATCAACATCACCTGACAAGGGCCGCCAACCGCTTCCGGGCAATGCTCGACACCGCGTGGCACCACGATCAGATCGCCCGCCTCGAGCCGCTCCTCCCGATCACGGTAGCGCATGAGCAAGCTGCCGCTCAGGACGTAGAACAGCTCGTCTTCGCGGGTATGGAAGTGCCAAACCGAGGGTCCCTCAAAGGTCATCGCCTCAACACGTAACCCGCCGACAGTGCCAAACCGCTGGCTGACCCAAGGCGGCAGCGCCTTGAGTGCCGCGCCCACCGCATGCTTGCGGTGCGGCGAGATATGGCGGTTGATCGCCGCCACGTCGCGCATGATAGCCGCCAGTTGCGCAGCAACATCCTCGCCCGCGCTATAAGTCAGGTCGAGCGCCGCCGTCCCGATCGTGAAGCCGGCCGCGCCCGCGTCAAACACCAGCCCGATCCGCGCTGCGTTATCGATGGAGCCGGCCATGATCACCGGCTTATCGACCGCGGCGCAAACCTCAGCCATCAGCGTTGGCACGTCCTCCTGTGAGCGGTAGGCGAGTAGATCCAACCCATGGACGCCGTCCCTGGCCGCCAGCGCAACCGCACTGCGCGTGATATCCTCGATGCCCCCCTCAAGCTGACTGGGATGGCCGCTGATGCTGCCTGCGAACGGGAAATAGAGGATGTCAGTACCCGCAAGGACCGGCAGCACATCATCCACGTGCGTGCCCCCGAGCAGGCAATCAACGCCGATCTCCACCGCCGCGCGCGCTGAGCGCAGCTCGCTCTCGCGATCGAGCGACACCACCTCAAGGTAACTCGTTGCGCGGCCGATCTTGATCGCCGTGTTCAGCATCTTCAGCGCTTCAACCGGCAGCCCGACATCCTTGAAGCCAACATGGCGCACGCCGGCATCAAGGGCCACGCGCAAATGATGCGCGGCGTCGTCCACCGTACGGTCGTTGCGCGTCAGCATGAAAATGAAGCGCAGGCCCATCAGGTCACCTCATCGAAGGCTGCAGGTCGGCTCGGGAGCTTGGCCGATTAGGGATGCGCGCCTCGACCAGGCGCTGGGCACAGGCAACGGCGGAAGCAAAACTGCCCGCTTCGGCAATGCCCTGACCCGCAATGTCGAACGCGGTCCCATGGTCTGGGCTGGTGCGCACGAAAGGCAAGCCCAGCGTGATGTTCACGCCCTCCTCAAGCCCCATGTATTTGACCGGGATCAAGCCTTGGTCGTGATACTGCGCCACCACCACATCGAACGCGCCGCAACGCGCCTGCATGAAAACCGTATCGCCTGGCCACGGCCCGCTGGCGTCGATCCCTTCGCGGCGGGCTTGGGCGATCGCAGGCGCGATGATCTCGATCTCTTCGCGCCCGAACAACCCCCCTTCGCCAGCGTGCGGGTTAAGGCCTGCCACCGCCACGCGTGGAGCCTTGATGCCGAACGCCCGCCCGCCTTCGTGGGCCAAGCGTAGCGCGCGCATCTGAGCCTCGAAGTCCGCGCTAAGGATGGCGTCACGCAGCGCCTGGTGGATCGTCACCAGCACAACCTTGATCGCATCGTTGGCAAGCATCATCGCGACCGGTCCACCGCCGCCGTGATCCGCCAGCATTTCGGTATGCCCCGGGTAAGGCACTGCGGCTGCCGCCAGCGCTTCTTTATGGATCGGCGCGGTGACGATGGCATCGATGGTGCCCGCTTTTGCAAAATCAATCGCCCGGCGGATCGCAGCATAGGCCGCCTGTCCGCATGCGGCGCTGATACGCCCATAGGGCGGCGGGGTGTCCCAGTCGGTGACCTCCACAACGCCGATGCGGCGGCGCGCTTCGGGCGATGTGCCCCACGCGCTCACCTGCGCCGGGTCGATTGGCGTCACATCAAGCGTGCCGCCTCGAAGCGCGGCTGCGCGCCTCATCGCGGCGACACTGCCGATCACGAAGGCCGGCGTGGGTAAGCCTTGCGCGTAGTGCGCGGCGATGATTTCGGGGCCAATGCCCGCCGCATCGCCCATCGTCAGGGCCAGGGATTTGACGTGCGACACCGTTCACATCTCTCAGGCTGTTCGCTCAAACGAGCGGGCCACGTCTGCCCGCGCAAGGCGCCTTGACGCCCGCCCACGCCTCTATAGCCGCAGCCGCCAACCACCGGCAACGCTTCAGCGCTTCGTGAACCGCACAAGCGTGAAAAGCCCAAGCGGATTAAGGGGGCGCGTTTCCATGAGCTCCAGGGCAGCGCTCACCGTGACGTTCGACAAATCGAAAACGGGGTGCCAGCCAAGCTTATCGGCAAAGGGCGCCATGCGCCGCTCGATCCAGCCGCGCGCGCCGTTCGTTTGCGAAAAGTGGTTCACCAGCAGCACTTCGCCACCTGGCGCGCACACCCGCGCCAGCTCATGCATCACCGCCGTCGGGTTAGGCACCACGGTGATCACGAACATGCCGACGACGGTGTCGAACGCGCCATCTTCGAAGGCCGAAAGATCGCTGGCGTCCATCTGATGCAGAGCGCTCACGTTTGAGAGGCCAAGCCGGTCCACGCGGCTGCGTGCCTTCGTCAGCATCTCGGGCGACAGGTCGATGCCGACGATCTCGAGCGCGTCGCGGTAAGCCGGCAGTGATAGCCCCGTCCCGACACCCACCTCCAGAACGCTACCGTCACGCCCGTTGATGTGGTCAACCGCAGCGAGGCGCGCTTCCTTCACGAGGCGGCCAAACGTGTTGTCGTAGACCGGTGCCCAACGGCGATAAGCGTTCAGCACATCGCGGTCGGTGAGGGAGGGCGCGTGGCCCACGTCGCGATCGGGGTTGCGCTCCGGCCGGCGCGGGCGGGCGGATCGGCCTGTAACGAGGGACAGCGGCAGCTTGCCGGCCTTCGGCTTGGCGTGATGTTCAGATCGATTCGACAGTTCCAAAGGTACCCTCCACATGCATGCGCCCGCAGGCTTAACGCGGCCACTTGATGAATCGTTGCACCGATGGGGCGTCGGCGGCCCCTGCAACGCATTTGAAACGCGCTTTCGTCCGGACGGCGGGACTTATCCGGCGATGAAGTCATCCGGCGTCACGGCCTGAGCCTGCGCGTTGGCACCGACGCCTTCGGCTTGCGCGATTGCCAACGGGTCGCGCCCGGCCTCAGCCGCTGCCGTCCCAGCCTCCACGTCCAGCGGCGCCTTGATGCGCCCGGCAATCGTACCGCCACCCAGCACCTGCGCCGCCTCATCGCCGTCGCTGTAGAACACGCACGCCTGCCCCGGTGACACGCCATGCTCGCCATCCGCCAGCCGGACCCGCACGCCTGTTTCATCGCACAGCAACACCGCTGGCCGCGGCGGCGTGGTCGAGCGGATACGCACATGGACATCGAGCCCGCTGTCCGCGCTTGCGGCAGCATCGGCCAAAGGCGTAGCGCCCAGCCAATTCACGTCACGCAGGGCGATGTCATGCGTCAGCAACGCGCTGTGCGGGCCGACGATGACCTGCGCGCGCGTTGCGTCGAGGTCGATCACGTAGAGCGGCTCTGCGGTGCCTGAAAGCCCAAGCCCGCGGCGTTGCCCGATCGTGAAGCCGATGATGCCCTGGTGGCGCCCCAAGACGTTTCCTTGTCGATCCACGATGTCGCCTGGGGTCGCCGCGTCGGGGCGCAGCTTGCTGATGACGTCGGTATAGCGGCCGCTTGGGACGAAGCAGATGTCCTGGCTGTCGGTTTTGTCGGCGACCGTCAGACCGAGGTCATGGGCGATCGCGCGCACCTGCGTCTTATGCAAGTCGCCGAGCGGAAAACGCAGCAGCTCAAGCTGTTCGCGGGTGGTCGCGTATAAAAAGTAACTCTGATCGCGTTCGGGATCGCGAGCGCGCAGCAGGTCGATGCCGCCACCAGATCGCGCGCGCATCCGGATATAATGGCCAGTTGCCAGAGCATCGGCACCAAGTTCGCGCGCCGTCTCAAGCAGGTCTGTGAATTTTACACTGCGGTTGCAGGCCACGCAGGGGATCGGCGTCTCGCCCGCCACGTAACTCGCCGCAAAACTGTCGATCACGGCACTGCGGAACCGCTGTTCGTAGTCGAGCACGTAATGCGGGATGTTGAGCGCGTCGGCAACACGGCGCGCGTCATGCACGTCCTGGCCTGCGCAGCAGCTACCCGGACGCTGACGTGCGGCCCCGTCGTCGTAGAGCTGCAGCGTGATGCCGATCACCTCGTAGCCCTCACGGCTCAGCATGGCAGCGACCACGGATGAGTCGACACCGCCCGACATCGCCACGACGACGCGGCACGCCGAAGGCGCAGCAGGAAGCAACAGACTGTTCAGTTTTGGCGCGATCATGGACGGGGTTTCGTGGTTGACGGCGAGGGGCGGCACCCTAGCCCTAACGTAGGCCGGCTGCGACGAAAAATAAGCGCTGACGCCTGCGACGTTAAGGGGTGGCGTGAGGCGTGCATGGGGCCGTTGGAAACGCGCCTGCCGCACAACCCGGCACATCCCGCGCTTGGGCGATGTGCCGGATTTGACGTTCGCGCCAGGGTGTACAAAAATGAGACATCGCCTAAACAAAGCGGCCTTAACTAACTAAATTGGCTCGCCTTTTGCAGGTTTGTTTACCGGTGCGTTTAGCCTGATCTTAAAGCCGTTGGGCTAGCGTTTGTCAGGGTCTACGAGAGTATCGAGTACAATGACCGAACAACATATCAGGGCGCGTGCAAGATTCGTGATCGGGCCGGACGGTAGCCCGCTGACGGTGGCCGACCTTCCTTCGCCGAACACCAAACGCTGGGTGATCCGTCGCAAGGCGGAAGTTGTCGCCGCCGTTCGCGGTGGCCTGTTGAGCCTGGATGAGGCGTGCGAACGCTACAGCCTGACGGTTGACGAGTTCCTGAGCTGGCAACGTTCGATTGATCAGCACGGGCTCGCCGGCCTTCGCGCCACGCGGATCCAGGAATACCGCAACTGACGAACGAGCTGGGCCCGCCATTGGGCCCGTCTAGCATGCTCAAAGCGAACCCGGCACCGCGGAGCAGACCTCCATCACGGCTTGGCGCGCTTGATCGTGATGGTGGCGGTTGGCGGCGGCACTTGTGCGCGCGCTGGCGTCTGGCCGTCAGCGCAGACCATCCGCCCGCGGGTGAACCGCTGAACCTCTGCGCGGACCCTTGCCACTTCTTCGTCCTTGAGCTTGCGGTTGATCAGCGTGACCGCGCTGCGTCTGCCTGACGTCGCGTTGATGTTGATGCGTAGTACAACGAGGCCGCGTGCAGCCCCTCCGTTGCCGTTGCCATTGCTGTTGGACCTGCGCCGGGCGTTCGACGTCTCACGTTGGTGCACCAAAATATGAGCGTTGCCGCCGCGTTCGGGCGGATCGGCCTTGGCGAAGAAGACGTGGCTGCCTTTGAACCGCCCCGTGGCGCCGAACCAGCACGCCATCGCCCCGCGCGCGATCCGCTCGTAAACGGTGGCCGGAGGGGCGTTCACGGTGAGGAGCGGGCCGGTCGTCAACGCTTCGATTTGCGCTGTCGATGGTGGTCCCGCGCAAGCGCCAAGGCTCACCGCCAGCACAAAGCCCGCCAACAGCCAGAGCGCGCACGATCTGCCGTCCCGGCGTCGGACCATTGATGGCGTCGGTGTCTGCTGCTGCAAGGCTGCCGTGTGGCGTGTCATCAAAGGGGCCAACCGCGATAGCGCGCTCAAATGGAGCGTGATCAAGGCCCGCATCGTTAACTGAACCCGGCGATGCTGTCACGGCACGCCATGGCCCCATCAAGGAGAGAGATGAGTATAAGAAGAGCCGCCGCGATGTTTAACGCGCCGGCTTTTCCAAAACAATGAAACGAGAATAATCTTAGGCTGCAGGCATCATCACGGCTGCAGAAAGCGCCGACGTCAAAGCCTGACTTCAGCCGTGCATCGGACCCGATGAGCGTTGCGCGCCGGTGCCCGTCATGGTGCGCGATGCGCGATCGCTATTGCGGTCTTCAATAGCTTCCGCCTTTTCAAGATCTTCGAGCGCATTATCACGCTCGCGAATGGCGGCATTCAGTTTTGCGCGCAAATCGTCAACGGAAGCGGCGAGGTTCAAACGGCGCTGCGCGGCGGCCTTGGCGAAGGTGGAATAGGCGTAATGACCCGGGTCCTTGATGCCAGTGCGCTCTTCTTCGGTGCGCACCTGTAAATCCAGGTCGACGGCCATCTGCTCGAAATCCCGAATCATCGATTCCAGGTCATCGACTTTGCGTGCTTTCTCTTCAGCCCGAAAACGAACGGACTGAAGCTTCGTATCGCGCGATTTCATACTCAATACCCCCATAACTCTGAATGGCTGGTTTGGAGAAAACAAGTTTCATGCCAGCTTCTGCGTGCGCGTGTGTGTCCGAGATTTTTGATCTCACGCGGCGCTGGTAACACGCGATTATTCGCGTGATCACCTTGTTGATTTTCAGGTGATTATGCATCGGCGAGGTTAAGTTGCCGTGAAGCCACGCAATTTGTTTGAACTTTAATTTCACCCTAATGCGCCGCATTTCTCAATGGCGAGGGCTTGGGCGCTGGCGTGCAAATCAGGTAGCAAAGCTGTGCACAACGCGTGAAGCACGCTTGTGCGTGGCTTTTGCAGCGCCCGCCTGGATCATCTGAAGTGCAGAGCAACTTTGGGCGCAAAGGGAAGGCCTGCGTGTTTGAGCCGGTGATGCGCACTTTGCGCCCGTTGCTCCAGGCGGGGCGGCGTTAAAGGTGCGTGAGAGAGTGGCGTGCGCTGCCGCGTTCGCGGACGGCCTTGGGTGAGGCCGCCGTGAGGGGCGATGACTGTGAAATGGCGTGCCACTCGCGGGTAACCACCCGGCGAGGCGTGAGGCGTGAGGCGCGTTGGGGGACGGCCGGGTCGGCATAGAGGGGTGCAAAAGGACGTGCACGTCTTTGCCTAATCTGAACGCCGTGTCGGTGGGGGGCTACGCAAGAGAAAATTAGGGTTTGTTAACCTCTCGGGCGTAACTTCTAAGAAATTGTTTAGCAGATGGATGAGCTTTGCGCTCTTCAGCTAGGGGCAGCGACCTTGTGGCCAAGGTCAACACAAGAGGATTGGGATGAGGGTTCTCCTGATTGAAGATGATAGCGCCACTGCGCAAAGTATTGAGCTTATGCTCCGCTCTGAAGGCTTCAATGTCTATACCACCGACTACGGTGAAGAGGGCGTAGATCTTGGCAAGCTCTATGACTACGACATCATCCTACTGGATTTGAACTTGCCGGACATGAGCGGCTATGAGGTGCTCAAGGCTCTTCGGGTCAGTAAGGTGTCAACGCCGATCTTCATCCTTTCTGGCCTTGCGGGCATCGAGGATAAGGTGCGCGGGTTGGGCTTCGGCGCTGATGACTACATGACCAAGCCGTTCCACAAGGACGAGTTGGTGGCGCGCATCCAGGCGATCATCCGCCGTTCCAAGGGCCATGCGCAGTCGATCATCGAGACAGGCGAACTCAAGGTTAATCTCGACACCAAGACCGTTGAGGTGCAGGGCCAGCGCGTCCATCTGACCGGCAAAGAGTACCAGATGCTCGAGCTGCTCTCGCTGCGCAAGGGCACGACCCTGACCAAGGAGATGTTCCTCAACCATCTCTACGGCGGCATGGATGAGCCGGAATTGAAGATCATCGACGTGTTCATCTGCAAGCTGCGCAAGAAGTTGCAGGCCGCAACCGGCGGTAAGCACTACATCGAGACGGTGTGGGGGCGCGGCTACGTGCTGCGCGATCCCAGCGACGAGACAGCCGCAGCTTGAGTTCATCCGCCTCAGGTGGATGCACTTAAGGCGACGGATGAACGGCGAAACGAAAGCGTAGGTTTCGTCTCGGTGTCGACTTGAGGCGGAACGACTTTGGGGCCCTGCAGCGCGGGGCCCTTTTCGCGTTCAGCTCACCTCTGCCAGGCAGACCGCTGCGCCATCGCCCTCATTTGGTGCTGGCTCGCGCGCCCGCTTTCCGTTACCGCGATACCCATCAGTCGTGGCTCCACAAATTCCGGTGGGGCAGCGATCGCCCGACGATCTACTGAGGACGGAGAAGGCATGAGCGAAACGGCAGCCGGAGATGC
>JBCBJZ010000128.1:0-10632 GCA_038522635.1 Pseudomonadota bacterium
CAACTGTCATCCTCGCCCTTGTGGCGAGGATCCAACGCGCAGCGAGTCCGGACGGTGGCGATGGCATGCACTCGTACGGCCGGGCGACGCGTCACGACAGACCGCGCTGGTCGAGAGATGGATCCTACCCACAAGGGGTAGGATGACAGTGGAGGAGGCTGAGGCATAGTGGCCATCGAGACGCGGTTGGCGCGCGGGCTGCGGCCACATGGGGTGCCCGCCGCGGTCACCGTTGCCAAGATTGCACGGGGCATGCGCGACCACCACAACTGTCATCCTCGCCCTTGTGGCGAGGATCCAACGCGCAGCGAGTCCGGACGGTGGCGATGGCATGCACTCGTACAGCCGGGCGCCGCTTCCCGACAGACCGCGCTGGTCGAGAGATGGATCCTACCCACAAGGGGTAGGATGACAGCGGGCGTGGCTGAGGCGTGGCGGCTATAGAGACGAAGGCTGCCGCGCGGGCTGCGGCCGCCCGGCCGGCAGGCTTTAGCGCTTCGAGAACTGGAAGCTGCGGCGGGCTTTCGCGCGTCCGTACTTCTTGCGCTCCACCACGCGGCTGTCGCGGGTGAGGAAGCCACCGTTCTTCAACGTGCCGCGCAGCTCCGGCTCAAAACGCGTCAACGCGATCGAGAGGCCGTGGCGGACCGCGCCCGCTTGCCCCGAGAGCCCCCCGCCCGAAACGGTGGCCATCACGTCGTACTGGTTGAGCCGGTTGACCGCGACGAGCGGCTGCTTCAGCAGCATTTGAAGGACGCTACGCGCGAAATACGTCTCGAACTCACGCTTGTTGATCGTGATGCGCCCGCTGCCCGGCTTGATCCAGACGCGCGCAACCGCATCCTTGCGCTTGCCAGTGGCGTAAGCGCGGCCGTGCTGGTCGAGCTTTTGTTCGTAGACGGGCTGGTCGCCGGCACCCGCTGCGGCCGGGGCGGCACCGTCCTTCAGGGCGCTGAGATCGTCGAGCGTTTTGGATTCGGTTTCGGCCATCGCGCGTTAGTCCCTCTTGTTTTTGCGGTTGAGCGCGGAGACATCCAACGGCTCGGGCTTTTGGGCTTCGTGGGGGTGGTCGGTGCCAGCGTAAATGCGCAGGTTGCCGAGCAGTTTCCGGCTGAGCGGGCCGCCGGGCATCATGCGTTCCACGGCCTTTTGCAGCACGCGTTCGGGGAACCGGCCTTCCAGCAACTGGCGTGGCGTGCGCTGCTTGATGCCGCCGGGATAGCCCGTGTGCCAATAGTAGACTTTGTTGTCGCGCTTGTTGCCGGTGAACACGACCTTATCGGCGTTGATGACGACGATGTTGTCACCGGTGTCGATGTGCGGTGTGAAGGTTGCCTTGTGCTTGCCGCGCAGGCGCTTGGCAATCTCGGCGGCGAGGCGGCCGACGACCAGGTCGGTGGCGTCGATCAGCACCCATTTCTTTTCGACTTCGCCGACTTTGGCGGAGTAGGTCTTCATGGCGCGTTCGTGCTCCTCAAGTTCATCCGCCCCACGACGGTGAGATCACCGAAGGCGACAGATGAACGGCAATAGAGTTCGGTCATTTGCCGCAAGTGTGTTCACCGAAGGCGAAAGACGGGCGGCAAAAGTAGGGGTTGCGACGTTCTTGAAACGGCGAAATCGATTGTGGCGCGTTGCACCCATCTCACGTTTAAGCGCGCTCCGATAAAGGCGTAGCGCGGCGAGACAGAGACGGCCCGGCCACCTGAGAGCGCTGAGATGACCTGCGCGCCCGATCGTGTCAATAAAAATCGCGGTTTTCCAAGAAGGCATAGCAAAAACAGCGCGTTAAAATGAGGTATTATGATACCTCACCGCTTCGGCAGCACGTAATTGGCCACCGCATGGGCGACCAGATCGCTCTCGCCCACCGTGCGCATCGCGATGTCGATCACCATGGTCCGCCGGCCTTCGCGCAAGATGCTGGTGCGCGCAAGGACGTCCTTCGCGGCCGGGCGGCTCAGGAAATTGATGGTCATGGTGCTCGTTGCCGCGGTCAGGCCGTCAGCGCCACGGCGGGCAACGATGGCGACGTAGGCGGCATAGTCCGCGACCGTGAACAATGAGGGCCCGGAGATCGTACCGCCCGGCCGCAACAGGCGTTCATGCGCGGTTAAGCGGACATCGCAATGCTCGGCGCTTACCGCATCCACGTGCAGCACCCGACCGCCGATGTGAATTTGCGGAAACGCGTCATCGATGATTTGCGCCACGATGCTCGGGTCATGGTGGGCGCCTGGATCATGGTGGGCACTGGGACCGGGAACCGCGGAGGGATCGGGTGAATTGTGTTGGATCATGCGGGGATCATCAGGGGATCATACGTGGACCATGGCGCGAAAGCGGGCACAAACCGGGGCGGTGTCGAATTGTGGTGTCATACCGAAGCCCTATATAGCGCTCGCTGCGCTTGGGCAGCCAGGAGAAAAGCGATGAGAGCGACGCTCAAAAAAATGATGGCCGCAGTCGTGTTTGCAGGGGCGACCCTTGCCATGGCTGCAAGCCTGCCCGCCAACGCTGAGCAGTTCGATGAGGTGAAGCTGACCCAGGCCGACATCGACCGCTACATCGTCGTGCAAAAAGGGCTGCAGAAGTTGTCCGACAAGCCGCCGCAGACCAAGGCGGAAGAGGAGCAACTGCAAAAGCAGCTCGAAGACATTACGAAGCGCGGCGGCTTTGTCAGTTACGAGCGCTTCGATGCGGTGGCGCAGACGATCGCGCTTGTGATGTCGGGTATCGATCCGGAGACAGGCGTCTTCAAGGAGCCGAAGATCGCCATTCAGGAAGAGATCGCCGGTCTGAAGGCGGACCCCGATGTGCCAAAGGATGAAAAGGCGCGGCTGCTGCGCGATTTGCAGGAGGCGTTGCGAACCACGCCACCGCTGAAGTTCAAAGCCAACGGTGCGTTGGTGAAAAAGAACATCAAGAAACTTGAGGCGGTGCTCAACTGATCCCGCAAAGTCGGTGGTCTTAGAGGCGCGGGCGTTCGATTGCGGGCGCTGTTGGCATCAACTAGGGTGGCGGGCGAACAGAAGCGGCGTCAATCGATCGATCGCGCGCTTCAAGATCGGTCGCCACCACCTCACCGCGCTTCAAGGATTCCCGCCATGCCCCAAGACGCCAGCGAGCCGACCGTAACGGGCGCTGCCGCAAAGCCAGCTGTCACGGCGCCGCTGTCTCAAACGGATGACGGCCCTGTGCGGACTTTGACGCTGGACGATGCGGCCCGGCGTAATCCGCTGTCGGAAGAGATGATGGCGGCACTTCAGGGCGCGCTTTGCACAGCCGGTGGTGATCACAACGTGCGTGCGGTGGTGATCGCTGCCAACGGGCCTGCATTCTCAGCGGGGCATGACCTACGCCAGCTCACCGCGCGCCGTAGCGACCCCGATGGCGGACGCGCCTATTTTTCAGCCCTGATGACCGCGTGCGCGCAACTGATGCAAGCTGTGGTTCACGCACCAATCCCGGTGATCGCGGCGGTCGAAGGGGTGGCAAGCGCGGCCGGCTGCCAGTTGGTCGCAAGTTGCGATCTGGCGGTGGCAGGCGCGAACGCGCGGTTTTGTACGCCTGGCGTCAACATCGGGCTCTTCTGCTCAACGCCGATGGTGGCGCTATCGCGCAACGTCTCGCGCAAGGCGGCGATGGAAATGCTGTTGCTGGGTGAAATGGCGGATGCGTCGACCGCGCGCGAACACGGCCTCGTCAACAAGGTGGTTGAGCCCGGCGAAGCGCTTGGTGAAGCGCAGCGGATGGCCGGCATCATCGCGTCGAAGGCGCGTGGCGTGACCGCGATCGGCAAGGAAGCCTTCTACCGGCAGCTTGAGATGCCCCTGGCCGACGCCTACGCCTATGCGGGCGAGGTGATGGTGCGCAACATGCTCGAAGCTGATGCGCGCGAAGGGATCGGCGCCTTCCTCGACAAGCGCGCGCCGACCTGGTCGGACAACCCTTGAGCAAGCGAGCCGTGAGCCAGCCGATGACGACGAACACGACAGGCGCAAGCGAAGCCTACAGCGACGCCGAGATCAGCGCGATTTTGAGCGACAACCGGGTCTTCGCACTGGTCGGCGCAAGCGCGAACACCAGCCGGCCAAGCGCGTTCGTGATGAAGTATCTGCTCAACAAGGGCTACACGGTGCATCCGATCAATCCCGGCCAAGCGGGCGGCACGATCATGGGGCAGACGGTCTACGCGCGGCTGGCGGACGTGCCAGCTCCCGTGGACATCGTCGATATCTTCCGCAATGCGGAAGCCGCTGCCGCCATCACCGATGAAGCGATCGCGCTGAAAGAGGCGCTGCAGATCAAGGTGGTCTGGATGCAACTGGGCGTGCGCCACGAGGGTGCTCGCGATCGTGCGCAGGCAGCCGGTCTGCAGGTTGTGATGAACCGGTGCCCCAAGATTGAGTATGCGCGGTTGTCGGGCGAGATCGGTTGGGCCGGCGTCAACGCCAAGCGGATATCGTCGGTGCGCCCGCAGTTGGCTGGCACGGGCGTGCAGAACCACGGGCTAAGGCGCGGCTCTTGAGCGGTTTACGCTCGCGTTCGCGCGCACGGCGGGTGGCAGCAGCGGGTCCGCTCAACGGCGGTGTTCAAGCAAGGCGGATGGCGTGAACCACGGTTCGGACGGATCAGCGGAGGATGGCGGCCCGGTCGGTGCTGGGGGCGGCGATGGCGGCCCTGTCGGTGCTGGGGGCGGCGGCGCGACGTCTGCGAAGCGCACCAAGACCGCCAAAGCCGGCAAGGCTGCAGCGGCCACGCCCGCAAAGGCGCCAACCAAGACCCCCGATAAGGCCGAACCCGTCGCGGCAGCCAGCTCAGGCGATGGCCGTGCAAGCCGTGGTCCTGATGCATCGTCCGATCAAGCTCACGGCGCAGACCAAGGCTACGTGGTGCTCGCGCGCAAATACCGCCCGCGCACCTTCGATGATCTGATCGGCCAGCAGGCCATGGTGACCACCCTGCGTAACGCCTTCGCGACCGACCGCATCGCGCAAGGCTATATGCTGACCGGCGTGCGCGGCGTCGGCAAAACGACCACGGCACGCATTCTGGCGCGTGCGCTCAACTACGAGCCCGCGCCTGAGACCGCCGAAACGGCCATCGACAAGCCAACGATCGATATGCCGCACGAAGGCGCCCATTGCCGCGCCATCATGGAGAGCCGGCACACTGACGTGATGGAAATGGACGCCGCGTCCAACACCGGCATCGACAACATCCGCGAGATCATCGAGAGCGCGCGTTATCGCCCGCTGGTCGCCCGCTACAAGGTCTTCATCATCGACGAGGTTCATATGCTGTCCAAGGGCGCGTTCAACGCGCTTTTGAAGACGCTCGAAGAACCGCCGCCGCACGTGAAGTTCATCTTCGCCACCACCGAAATTCGCAAAGTACCGGTGACGGTGCTGTCGCGCTGCCAGCGCTTCGATTTGCGCCGCGTGGAGGTGGCGGAGCTGATGGCGCACTTCGCCCGCATCGTGAGCCACGAGGGCGCAAGCGCTGACGATGATGCGTTGCGGCTGATCGCGCGGGCGGCGGAGGGGTCTGTACGCGACGGTCTGTCGATCCTCGATCAGGCCATCGCGATGGGCGAAGGTCACGTTGATGAGACGGGCGTGCGGGCGATGCTCGGCTTGGCCGATCGCGGGCGCATTTTCGATCTGGCGCAGGCGACGTTTCAGGGCGATACGGCATCGATGCTGGAGCAGGTTCGTGGCCTCACCCGTGACGGGGCGGAGCCTGCGCAGATCATCGCGGACCTTGCCGATGTGGTGCATGCGGCCGCGCGTCAGCAGGCGGTGGGCGAAGCCGGGGGGGATGCGGCGCTGTCCGGCGAAGAGCGGCGGCTTGCGCAGGCGATGGCGGATCAGTTGAGCATGCCGGTTCTGGCGCGCGCATGGCAGATGTTGAGCCAGGGCCATCATGAGGTGCAGGGCTCGCCGATGCCGTTTGCGGCTGCTGAGATGGTGCTGATCAGGCTTGCTTACGTGGCCGATGCGCCGACGCCTGATGAGGTGATCGCTTTGCTGGGCGACGCTGCGGGGCGTGCCACGGGCGGCGCGGTGAAGGCTGCGAAAGGGCCCGCATCGAACGCGCCTTCAGCATCGCGCAATGCGCCGGCCCCGATCGCGGCGGAGAAAGCCGCAGCCGTTGCACGCGAGAAGGCCACCGCTTCGCCTCCGTCGCGTGCCGAACTGCCGCCGCCTGCCGCTGACGATGAGCCGCCTCCCTGGGTCACCGAAGGGCCACCGGATGACGCGGTTGGACCGTCCGCGGCTGTCGCGCCCGCGCCGCCACCTTCGGCCGCGCCAACCCCAACCCCACCTCCACTGACCCAGCGCCAACAGCCCGCGGCCAACCCGCACGATTTTGAAGCCGTGGTCGATCTCGTACGCGCCAACCGCGAGGCGAAGCTCGCTTACGATCTTGAAACGCGCGTCAGCCTCGTTGCCTTCCAACCGGGCCAGCTCGATCTGCACTTGCTCGAAGGTGCGCCCGCCACGCTACCCAACGCGTTGCGCGAGCGGCTTAACGACTGGACCGGGACATCGTGGGTGGTGGCGCTGTCGAACGCGCGTGGTGCGCCGCCGCTCGCCGAAACCAAGCGGGAGCGCGCCGCGGTCGCCCAGCGCGAGCTTGAAGCGCATGCCACCGTTCAGGCCGTGCTGCAGGCTTTCCCCGGCGCGACGGTCAAGGCCGTCCAGACCGAAGCCGAGCGTGAACCCACAGCGCCGCCGACGTCGGTTTCGGACGCGCGCGCGCAACCCGACACAGCCCCCATGAAACCCTCAAAGAAGCGGACGAGCCGATGAAAGATCTCATGAAAATGATGAAGCAGGCCCAGGAACTGAAGGGCCGCATGGAGCAAATGCAAAGCGAGCTTGAGGAGATGGCGATCGAAGGCCGCTCCGGTGCCGGGCTTGTGAGTGTGACCCTGAACGGCAAGGGCACGCTGAAGGCGCTGAAGATCGATCCCACGCTGATGAAGCCTGATGAAGTGGAGATCGTCGAAGACCTGGTGGTCGCGGCCTATCAGGATGCGCAGGTGAAGGTGGCGCAGGCGGCGTCTGAGAAGATGCAGGATGTGACAGGCGGTTTGCCGCTGCCGGCGGGCTTCAATCCGTTCGGCGGGAGCTGAAGTCAGCAGCGACCGCAGCGTGTCTCAGCGGGGCCGTGTCCGGCCCGTGCCGACGCTCATCGCGGGTCGCGCGGCATCAGGTGCAGGCCCTCGGCAAGCAGCGAGACCCGCGCGCGCTCACCTGGCGCCAACCCGTTGCGCTGCGCCGCATGCGTCGGCATCGTGAAGTGCAGCGTGTCGGCGCCGACCTCCAGGCGCACCGCGCTTTGATCACCAAGGATCGTCACCGCCCGCACCGTGCCGTCGACCGGGTTTTCGCGCTCGCCCTGCGAGGGGCGTCCGCGCCTGTGCAACACGATGAACTCCGGCGGCACCAGTAGGGCCACCGCATCACCTGCCGCATGGGCGCCAGTGTTCGCAAGGCTCAGCGTATGCCCCTGCCAGGTGAGCATGCCGTGTTGCGCATCAGCAGCCGGCGCACGCAACACGCCCTCAAGGATGTTGTTGTGGCCGACCAGCCGCGCGACCTGCGCTGACGCCGGGCGTAGGCGCACACGGCCTGGCATATCCACCTGAAGCGTGTTGCCGCGCGCGAGCACGCACAACCTGTCGGCCAACGTCATCGCTTCGCTCAGATCGTGCGTGACCAGTACCGTCGGGCACGACATGGTGGTGCGCAGGTCAGCCAGTTCGCGCTTCAAGCGTTCGCGCGTCATCTGATCGACGGCGGAAAACGGCTCATCCAAGAGAAGGCACGATTGGGCTCTTGCCAGCGCACGGGCAAGGGCGACGCGCTGGCTCTGACCGCCCGACAGCGCATGCGGGCGGCGCGCTTCAAGCCCGGTGAGGTTGACGCGGGCGAGCAGCGCGTGCGCGGCCGCGCGACGCTCCATGGCCGGCAGGCTTTGCGGGAGCGCTGCCATCACGTTGGCGGCCACGTCCATGTGGGGGAAGAGCGCGTAGTCCTGGAACACGAGCCCGACGCCGCGCGCTTGCGGCGGTAGCCAAAGGCCCGCGTTCGCATCGAACCACGCTGTGCCCTGCGCGCGAATGGCGCCGCCCTTGGGCCGGTAGAGCCCGGCGATCGCGCGCAACAAGGTGGTCTTGCCGCTGCCGGACGGGCCGACGATTGCGAGCAATTCGCCGCGCGCGCAGGCAAAGCGCGCGTTCAGCGGGATGGGGCCTGCTTGGCGCACGTGGACGTCGAGGCCGGTGGGGGTAGCGTCGTGGTTCGCATGGCGGTTCGCGTCATCGGCAGTTTGGCCATCGGGTGCAGGCCCAGTCCTAAGCGCGTCAGTCCTAAGCGCGCCAGGCCCATCGCCTTCCTGCGGGCGCGCCTTTCCGGTCCTCGTCTCCATCCGCGCTAAAACTCCGCCACGGGTGCCATGCGCTGCCGGCGCTGACGCCCGGCCACATGCATCACCGCGATCGCCGCAAACGAGACCGCCAGCAGCACGCCAGCCATCAGGCCCGCCGCCTCGTTCTGGAACGCCTGCACTTTATCGTAGATCGAGATCGCAAGCGTGCGCGTTTCGCCGGGGATCGAACCGCCGACCATCAAAATCACGCCAAATTCGCCAAGCGTGTGCGCGAACACCAAGGCCGCAGCCGACAACACGCCGGGCCACGCCAGCGGCGCCTCGATCCGCCAGAACGTTTGCCATCGCGACAGGCCGCTCACCCATGCAGCCTCCCGCACACTTTGAGGGATCGCCTCGAACGCGCGCGCCATCGGCTGCACCGCGAACGGCAGGTTCACGATCAGCGAGGCGAGCACAAGGCCTGCAAACGAAAACACCAGCGGGCCGCCCGCCAGCGTGGCGAAAAACGCGCCGATCGCGTTCCCGGGCGAAAGGCCGACGAGCAGGTAATAGCCGAGCACCGTCGGCGGCAGCACGAGCGGCAACATGACGAGCGCTTCGATGGCCGCGACCGCGCGTCCGCCGGACCACGCGATCCAGCGGGCCAGCATCACCGAGAGCGGGAGCAGGATCAAAACGGTCAGGCCGGCGAGTTGCAGCGAAAGGGTGAGCGCTGTCCAATCCACCTGCCGTTCACTCCTGAAGCGCTGATATGCGTTACACGATGCGGCGGCGCAAGGTTAAGGCGCTGCCGGCGGCCCGAACCCGGCAGCACGTAGCAAGCCTTGTGCCTGCGGCCGCCCGATGAAGTGAAAAAGACGCTCAGCGCTCGGCGGGCTGCCTTCGCGCAGCACCATAACGTGGTCGAGGGGCTGATGCCACGCGGCCGGCAACGCCCGCGCCTGCAGGCGACGCGCGAGCCGCGGATGACGGGCCAACGCGTTGGCGAGCAGGCCCGCCTGCGCCGCCCCGGTCATGATGAACTGCCCCGCCTGCGCGACGCTCTCACCGTAGACCAGCCGCGGCTTGATCGCCTCCCACAGCCCCGCGCGGGTCAACGCTTCGCGGGCCGCGCGTCCGTAGGGCGCGTGATCGGGATGGGCGATGGCAAACCGCTGGATGCGGGACGCGGCGAGCGCTGTGCGAAGATCGGCCAACGGCGCGCGCGGCGTCGAGGATGCGGGCCAAAGCGCGCTGCGGCGTGAGGCGACGAGGGCCAGGCGGCCGGTGGCGTAGCTGCTGGTGGCCTTCGCGAGGTCTGGCCGCGCGAGCACGGGCTTCAGCGTCACGGCGTCGGCGGAGAGGAACAGATCGAACGGCGCGCCCTGCAGCATTTGCCGCGCGAGGTTGCCGGACGAGCCGTAGCTGATCCGCAAGGGTGGACCGCCGGCTGCACGGAAGGCGGCCGTGATCGCGGGCATGACGAAGATCAGGCTTGAGGCGCAGGCCACGAGGGGTGAGGCCCCAGTACCAGGCCCAGCCCCGGCGCCGGCCGCACGCGTGAGGCGGGGTGGCGACGTCGTCTGCGGTGCTGGACTGCGATCGCCGGTTAACGCGCGCTGGCGTGCCATGTTTGCCTCCTGGCGCTGGCGCACTTGCGTGCGGCGTCGTGGGCGCGGCGGTTGCCGCCGCCGGGTCCAGTCGTGCGGGCTCAGTCGGTGGGGCGAAGGCCGTCGGGGCGGAAGAAGCGCTTGAGGTAGGCGTCGGAGACGGGCTCGCTGACGGGGCCGGCCGGTGTGATCCGCGTCAGCCGCAGGTGCGCGCTGGCACCGGGCGAAGCCGTGAACGTCCGCCCGTCAGCGCCGACCACGATCCAGTTGTCGCCCGGCAGCGGCTGTAGGATTCGATGCACCGCCTTGCCCCGGCGGACGATGAGTGGCGGAGAGCCGGCTTTAACGCTGAACGACCCGCTGGTGGCCTTGCCGGAATCGACGCTTCTGATCAGACGCCGATCGGCGGCCGTCACGGTAAGCGGCTTCCCGGACGCAGCATCCCACGCGCGGGTTTCCCCACGATCTTGGCTCACCACGCGGCGGCCGTCAGGGGAAAACGCGACCGACCATACCGTGCTCTCATGCCCCTTCAAGACCTGCAGCGCGCGCGCCGTCGCGGCATCCCAAATCCGCACCGTGTTGTCCCACCCCCCGCTCACCACGCGGCGGCCGTCAGGGGAAAACGCGACCGACA
>JBCBJZ010000129.1:0-10501 GCA_038522635.1 Pseudomonadota bacterium
CGCGCGGATCCACGGCTCTTCAATATGATCGATGCGGGTCACGTCCGGCATGTCGGCCGGGTTATGCATCTCGATCATCGCGCCGTCGTTCATATGGATGTGGTAGACCACGCTGGGCGCCGTGGTGATCAGTTCAAGGTTGAACTCGCGCTCCAGCCGTTCGGTGATGATCTCCAGGTGCAGCAGCCCGAGGAAGCCACAGCGGAAGCCGAAGCCGAGCGCCGCTGACGTCTCCATCTCAAACGAGAAGCTGGCGTCGTTCAGACGTAACTTCGCCATGGCCGCGCGCAGGTCCTCAAAATCAGCCGCGTCGACCGGGAAGAGACCGCAGAAGACCACCGGTTGCGCCGGCTGGAAACCGGGCAGCGGCTCATCGCAAGGCTTCTTCTCGTCGGTGATCGTATCGCCCACGCGCGTATCGGCGACCTGTTTGATGCCCGCCGTCAGGAAGCCGATTTCGCCCGGGCCAAGATCATCGAGCATTTCCTGTTTCGGCCGGAAAATCCCGACGCGCTCAACGGGGTAGCTCGCGCCGGTAGACCAAAGCTTGATGCGCTGGCCCTTCTTGATGCGCCCGTTGATCACCCGCACCAGCACGACGACGCCGAGGTAGGGGTCGTACCAACTATCGACCAGCATGGCCTTGAGCGGCTCGTCCATGGTGCCGCCGGGGGCAGGCAGGCGCGTGACGATCGCTTCCAGCACGTCCGCCACGCCCATGCCCGTCTTGGCTGAGATCGGCACCGCGTCACTGGCATCAAGACCGATGACGTCCTCGATCTGCTCCTTGACGCGGTCGACGTCGGCGGCCGGTAGATCGACCTTGTTGAGCACCGGCACGATCTCCAGGTCGTTGTCGATCGCTTGGTAGACGTTCGCGAGCGTTTGGGCTTCGACGCCCTGGCTCGCGTCCACCACCAGCAGCGCGCCCTCGCAGGCGGCGAGCGAGCGTGACACTTCATAGGCGAAGTCCACGTGGCCGGGCGTGTCCATCAGGTTCAGTTGGTAGGTCTCGCCGTCCTTCGCCTTGTAATCGAGCCGGACCGTCTGCGCTTTGATGGTGATGCCGCGCTCACGCTCGATGTCCATCGAATCGAGCAGTTGCTCCTTCATCTCCCGGTCGGTGACGTTGCCGCAAAGCTGGATCAGCCGGTCGGCGAGCGTCGACTTGCCGTGGTCGATGTGCGCCACGATCGAGAAATTGCGGATATGGGCGGTGTTGCTCATGGTCACCTTGGACGTCGGGGCGCTCGGGTCGGTTCACATCAGATTGAAGCGGAACCGACGTCTAAGCTTTTGTTTTGTCGGCGTTCCCGGTTGCTGAGGGCACTTGGTCGGTCGGGAAGCGCAGCGACGATCATTGGTATCAGCGATATCACCGCAGCAGTCCGCTATAAAGCGGACAGATGATCGCTGGCACGCAGGTCTTCTTACGGGTCCCCATACGACGGGCGAGCGGCGGCGAACGGGCGGGACCGTTCCAACGAAAAACGGCGCGCCTTTGAGACACGCCGTTCAACGATCATGAACCGTTCCAGAGTTCCAGCCTGCCGCCACTTTGATCTGCGGCGGCTGCCGTCCGCAGTCTTACCAACGGCGGCCGCTGGTCCGGCGCCAGGAGCCCTGGGTGCGACGGCGCGGCTTTTTGGCGACCTTCGGTGCTGGATTGAGCTTCGCGCCACCGTGCGCTGTCGGTTTGGGCTGGTAGCGCGATTTGATCACGTAGACCGGCGCGCCCACGTGCACGCGATCGTACAGGTCCACCACGTCTTTATTGTACATGCGGATGCAGCCGTTTGAGACCGCGCGGCCGATCGACCAGGACTGCGGCGTCCCGTGGATGCGCCACAGTGTCCAGCCCAGGTAAATCGCGCGCACGCCCAGCGGGTTATGCGGGCCACCCTGGACGACGTTGTCCGGGTTCTCCGGATCGGTCCACTTCGGGTTTTCCTTCTTCTCGGTCACCACTTCCATGCCCGTCCAGATCTCTTCCTGGTTGCCAATCGACACCGGATACTGGATGGCGCGGCCGTTACCGAGCACGTAGTAGAGCTTGCGCTCCGAATTGATGATGACGATCGCGCCCATCGGATAGTTGAGGTTGAACGACACCAGACGGCGGGCCGCTTCCGCCGGTTGGCCCGCCGCGATCAGCACGCAAACGGCCGCAGCAAGCGAAAAGATGAGACGCATCAAAGACATGAATGACCCACTCGACAAAAGGTTAACGCGAACGTGCAAGGCACTGGATTTACGGGGCAACCTGACAGCGTGAACGATGTGGCGCAAGCGTGTGCGCTAACTTTTAAGTGAAATCACCAAAGGAACCCCAGTCTGGTTAACGAGGGGCCCGCGCTGTGCCCAGACCGTGCAAGAGCGGGGCGCTTGCACGCCTGGGCGCCTGGGCGATGACACTACGACTTGGCTGACAGTCTAGCGCGCTCGATTTGCGAAGCGTCACATGCCGCGTCCACCATGGCGGAGAAATCCTGCGGCCCGTGTCCGCGGGCCCTGGCGAGCGAGAACGCTTCGCGCGCGGCTGCCGCCACCGGCAACGGCACGCGCGCCGCGTTGGCCGCTTGCACGATGAGCGACAAATCTTTGTGGGCCAGATCGATGGTGAAGCCGGGGTCGGTATCGCCGGCGAGCACCTTGTTGGGCCAGTTTACTTTGAGTTGCCCGTTGGTTGCCGTGGTGCCGTGGATCACGTCCAGTGTGGTTGCGAGATCGAGGCCGAAGCGTTGTGAGAGGGCAAGCGCCTCCGCGTTGAGCTGGCACGAGATGATCGCAAGGTAATTGTTGATCAGTTTGGTACGGGTTCCGCTGCCGGCCGGCCCGCAATAGTGGATGGTGGTGCCCATGGCCTCCAACAGCGGTTCGATGCTTTCGAAATCCGCGCGGTCGCCGCCCACCATGAACAAGCTCTCGCCGCGATCGGCATGCCACGCAAGACGGCCGATCGGCGCATCGATCGCCCGGTGACCGCGTTCGCGCGCTTGTGCGTGCAGCTTATCGGTCGTCTCGGGATCGATGGTCGAAAGATCGATGATCAGGCTACCCACCGCCGCATGCTCGAAGACGCCGTCGGCGCCCATCACCACGTCATCAACCTCGCGGCCCGTGGGAAGCACGGTGATGATGGTGCTGGCGGCTTGAGCGACAGCTGCAGGCGTTGGTGCGGCTTGTGCGCCCGCTTCGACGAGGGCGCGCACGGGCTCATCGCGCACATCGTTGACGATCAGCTTGAAGCCCTTGCGCACGCAGTTGAGCGCCATGCCGCGGCCCATCGCGCCAAGCCCGATGAAGCCGATCGTTTGTTCCTTGATGGATGTTGTCATGGCGTCCTCCCAGCGTGTGCAAAGCCGCGCGTCGTTCCATGCGCGCGAGCGTGAACACCTTGGACCGGGCGCACCGGCGATGGCAACGCGCGAAGCGCGGTCATGGGGACTGCCGCACCATCGCCTTGCGAATCACGCCAACGTCTCTGGCAAGCGCCAACGTATTTGGCAACGACGTGTGCGGTTCAAAGCGAGAGGCTGACGATGGCAGGGCAAAGCGAGCTTCAAAAACGTAAGGCTGCGGCGAAGGCAGCCCCCCAACGCGCGTTGAAACCGTCCGACAAGTCTTCCGCTAAGCCGACCTCACCCAAACCGACAGCGCCTCAATCGGTTGCCGCCAAACGCAAGAGCAGCCGCAGCGAACCGGCGCGCCCCGCGTTCGACAAAAAGACGATCGCGCTCGTCTACGATTTCGACGGCACGCTGTCGCCCAAGCCCATGCAGGAATACACCTTCCTGCCGAAAATCGGCGAAGACCCCGCCGCCTTCTGGGCCGAGACGACCCGCTTTGCGCAAGAGCATCAGGCTGATCCCCTGATTACGTACATGCACCTCATGTACAAAAAGGCGAAAGAGCGCGGCGTGCGCATCGACCGCGATGATCTGGTGGGGCTCGGCCGTGACGTCGAACTCTTCAAGGGCGTTGAAGCGTGGTTCGATGCGGTCGACGGTTACGTGACCGGGAGCGCTAGCATACCCGGCCTGGAGGTTCGCCACTACCTCATCTCATCAGGTCTGCGCGAGATCGTTGAGGGCACCAGCATTTTCCCCCGCTTCCACAACGTCTTTGCATCGGAATACTTCTTCGAAGCCTACGACGTCCCCTACCCTAAGCGGGTGATCTCAGACACCGGCAAGACGCAGTACCTGTTCCGCATCAACAAGGGCGTTGAAGATTTACGCCGCTCCATCAACCAGCACATGCCGGAAGCGGCGCGGCCGATCCCGTTCGCCAACATGATCTATTTCGGCGATGGTGAAACGGACGTGCCGTCCATGGCGGTGACGCGCAAGAACGGCGGGCATGCGGTCGCCGTGCACGCGCCGGGCGCCAACCGCGCGCGCTGTGTTGAACTGTTCCGGGCGGGCCGCTGCGATTTTTTCGCGCCGGCCGACTATCGTGAAGGATCGGACTTGTTCCGCCGGACCTGTTTGCTGCTGGATCAGATCGTGGCGGGGATCAGGGTCGCGCACGAAGCCTGGAGGCTGGAGCGCTCAACGCAGCGGTGAAGGGTGCGCGGCGGGCGGCAGCTTGACACACTGTCAAGTGTGGTATCGCGGATGAAGAGGCGTTGAGACGTGGCGTTGGACCTCGCTGGGTGGCGTATCAGGCGGGTCGGCCCGATGGCCGCGGGTGCGCTCGCTTGCACGTTCTCGCTTCTGACGCACGCCCCGGCTCACGCCCAGGTTCAGGCTCAGGCGCCATCTCAGGACAGCGGGGTGGAGACGGCAGCGCCTTCCCGCTTCTTGCAGGTCGCGCCGGGTTGTCGCTTTCGGCGCAGTGCGGTCCATACGGTCGTTCGCGTGAACGCGCGCGCAAACCTGCAGCTTGAAGACCGCGCCCGCGTGCTGCTGCGCGGGTTGATCTTGCCTTCCGCACTCGATGTTGCGCCGTTAACGGCAACGCCTCGTGCCGCCGTCTGGCCGCCGCAGCGCGCGCTCGGTGCTGAATTGCGCCGCACCGTGGAAGGCCGCCGCGTCGCCGTCGCCTTCGCGCGCGGGCGCGACCGCTACGCCCGCCAATCCGCGCAGGTCTTTTTGATGGGCAAGCGCGCGTCGACGGCCTTAGCCAGTGACGGGCCAGCTGAATCCATCGCGGACCGCTGGGTGCAAGCGTTGTTGGTCGAACGCGGTCTGGCCCGTGTTGATGTCGCCGCCATGCGCCCGGCCTGCGCTGTTGCCTTGCTGCGGCGGGAAGCGAAGGCCCGCAAGGCCCGACGCGGGCTTTGGGGCCGCTCCGCTTACGCGGTTGTGCGCGCAAACGCGCTTGCCGCCTTACGCCGCCGCGTCGGCAGCTACCAGATTATCGAGGGCCGGATTGCGGGCGTTGAAATGCGCGGGCGTCGTGTCCGCTTGGCGTTGGCATCGCGCGGTAAGAGCGCTACCGCATCGCTCTTCGGCTTGACGATCTGGCGCCGGATCCATCGCGCTTTGCTGCGAGATGCTGCGGCCACGACGCTGGTTGGACGCCGCCTGGAGGTGCGCGGCTGGCTGATCCCCGGACGCGTGCCCCGCGTGCGCATCAGCCATCGCCATCAGCTCCGCCTGCTGCCTGCCTCGCAACCGGCTCTACAACCCTCACCAACGCCAACGCGGGCGCCAGCGCCCATCACAGCGCCGGGGCCGCCGCGCCGTTGACCGGCTCAAGCGCATTCGCCAGTGCTTCCACGAGACGGTTGAGGACCAGCCGCCCTTGCGCGCTCGCTATGAGCGTGGCGCCGGAACGCTCGATCAACGCAAGGTCAACAAGATCATCGATCGCGTGCGCGGCCACCGCGTACCCGGTGATCGCCTCAAGACGCGCAAGATCAAAACCGGCGTGCAAGCGCATCCCCATCAGGAGCATCTCCTCGGCCGCCTCACGGGGGCCGACCGCGTGCATCGCTTCAAGCCCGTGACCTTCGCGCTCAACCTGCGCGAGCCAGCTCTCGGGATGACGCAACGTTTGGGTCGCAAGACGGAGCGTCGTTTGCGCGTCATCCCGGCTCGCGCCAACGCCGCGCGTGATCGGCAACCGACCGTGCGCACCAGGGCCGATCCCCGCATAAGCGCCGTACCGCCAGTAGAGCAGGTTGTGGCGTGAGGCTTGCTCGACCGCCGCGTGGTTCGAAATCTCGTAGGCCGGCATCCCCGCCGCCGCCGTCATCTCCTGCGTGAGAGCGTAAAGGTCGCTGGCGATATCCTCGTCCGGCACGACGAGCTTACCCGCCCGGTGCAGGTGTTCGAACGGTGTGCCCTCTTCGATCGTGAGCTGATACAGCGACAAGTGCGACAGGCCGAGCGCTAAGGCCTCGCCCAATTCGGCGCGCCACGCGGGCACGCTTTGGCCCATGCGCGCGTAGATCAGATCAAGCGAGACCCGGTCGAAGGTATCGCGCGCGATCGCAAGCGCGTCACGCGCTTCGGCCGCGGAGTGCAAGCGGCCAAGCGCCTTCAGGTCACGGTCATTCAAGGCCTGCACGCCGAGGGAGACACGGTTGACACCGGCCTCGCGGTAGCCGCGGAAGCGCTCGGCTTCGACGCTGGTCGGGTTCGCTTCTAGCGTGATCTCGACATCGTTGGCGAACGGCCAGGTGGCGCGCACGGCGTCGATCAGGTCTGCGACCGCGTGCGGGCTCATCAGGGAGGGCGTGCCGCCGCCGAAAAAAATGCTGCGCACCGGCAGGCTGGCGGAGCGCTCGGCCTGTGTGGCGATCTCAGCGCGGTAGGCGGCGATGAACCGGGCCTCGTCAACGCCCTGATCGCGCACGTGCGAGTTGAAGTCGCAGTAGGGGCATTTCGCAGCGCAGAACGGCCAATGGATGTAGACGCCGAGCCCGGATCGGCGGGATCAACAGCGGTGGTCGACGCGGTTGGCGTTGCGTGGTCTGGCGCGCGCGTCTCAGCCGCGCTGACGGCGTACGGTTGGTGGGGTGCGATCACCCGCTTTGCTCCCCGGGCGTCGCTGCGGGCTTCGCCGGCATGCACGCGTCCACGAACTGCGCAAACGCCACCGCCCGGTGCGACATCGCATGCTTGGCCGCCGGCTCCATTTCGCCGAACGTTGCATCATGACCGTCGGGCACAAACATCGGGTCGTAGCCAAAGCCGCGGGTTCCGCGCAGCGGCCAGACCAGACGACCGAAGACCTTGCCTTCGAACGTGCGCGCGGTGCCATCGGGCCAAACGAGACTTAATGCACAGGTGAAATTGGCGACCGGCCCTGGCGCACGCCACGCATGACGGCTCTTAAGCTCCTTGGCGACCTTTTCCATCGCGTGCGCGAAGTCTTTGTCCGGACCGGCCCACCGCGCTGAGTAAATTCCAGGCGCGCCTCCAAGGTCGGCCACCTCAAGCCCTGAATCATCGGCCAGCGCGGGGAGGCCTGAAGCCAACGCCGCTGCCCGCGCTTTAAGATCGGCGTTCGCCACAAACGTCAGGCCGGTCTCTTCCGGCTCCGGCAGACCAAGTTCGCCAGCGCTCACCGCATCGAGCGCGAAAGGGCGCACCAGGTCATTGATCTCGCGCAGCTTACCGGGGTTGTGGGTCGCAACGACGAGGCGGCAGCCCGGTTGTAGCCGGCGGCCGTCAGCGGGATCGCGTGTCATGGTGTCGGCTCCTCGGCCAGGCCCGTCTCGTCGAGGCCCGTCTCGTCAAGGCCCCAGATGCCCGGCTCGGCGAACTCAAGGCAGTTGCCGGCGGGATCGCGAAAGTAGATTGAGCGGCCGCGCCCGCCAGGCCATGTGAAGTCGGCTTCGATCGCCACGCCTTCGGCTTCCAGATGCGTGCGCCAGCGGGTGATCGCGGCTGCGGACGCGGCAAAGCAAACGTGGCCCGGGCCGTCGGCGCCGTGCGGCGGCACCGGCAAGCTTGCGTCGGCGGCAGGCGGCGTTGCGGTGCGCTCGGGGTTGAAGATCAACAGCACCTGCCCGCCGCAACGGTAAAAGATCTGCCGACCTTCGGATTTTGCGAACGGCGTCATGCCGAGCACGCGTTCGTAAAACGCCTGGGTGGCTTCCAGGTCGCGCGCGTAAAGCACGGTTTCCAGAATGGCGGCGGGCGGCATCGTCGTCACCTCCAGGCTGCGCGTGTCTTGCCCCGCATCTTGCGCAATCTGCGCGCTGGCATTGGGTACGCTCAGGCCCCCGGCGCCCAAGTAACGTCCAGGGCTCAAGCTGAAGCCGGTGTGATGCCGCTTCAAGCCGGACGGCTTGAACTTAAGCCACCGTCAACTTTTGCAGCGACGTCAACTCGCCAATGCCCTTACGAGCCAGCCGCATCAACTCATCGAACGCTTCGCCCGTGAACGGCGTCGTCTCCGCCGTGCCCTGGATCTCAACGATCCCGCCGTCACCCGTCATCACGAAATTGGCGTCCGCATCAGCATTGCCATCCTCCGCATAATCGAGATCGAGCACCGGCGTGCCCTTGTAAATCCCGCAGGACACGGCCGCGACCTGATCGCGCAGCACGTCGTTGCCGACCATATCGCGCAACTTCATCCACGTGATGCAATCGTGCAAAGCGACCCAGGCGCCCGTGATCGCCGCCGTCCGCGTGCCGCCATCGGCCTGGATGACGTCGCAGTCGATCGAGATCTGGCGTTCGCCAAGCCGCTGCAAATCAACGATCGCGCGCAGCGAGCGGCCGATCAGGCGCTGAATTTCCTGCGTGCGCCCCGACTGTTTCCCTTGTGAGGCTTCCCGTCGGGTGCGTTCGGTGGTGGCGCGTGGCAGCATGCCGTATTCTGCGGTGACCCACCCGCGTCCTTGCCCTTTCAGCCAAGGTGGCACGCGCTCTTCCAGCGAGGCGGTGCAAAGCACGTGGGTGTTGCCGAATTTGATCAGGCATGACCCTTCGGCGTGCAGGGAGACGGCGCGGTCGATGCTGACGCGGCGCATTTCATCGTTCTGGCGATGGGAGGGGCGGGTGGACACGCGTGGATGCCCTTCGTGTTGAGGGGATTGTGATGAAGATGAGACGAACGTTGCGGGCGATGGTCGGGCCCAAAACAAGGCCCGCAAGCCCGCTGACCGGTATGAAGGCGCGGTGGTATCAGTTCAATGCCGCGCTGGAAACCCACATACGGGCTGCACCGACCAAGCAAGGCGATCCGGCAGGCATGGCGACCGGGCATGGCGACCACGTTGACGCCATCGATGCAGCGCTTAGACTCTCCACCATCGTCAGCAAGAACATCGCAACGGGCGCATGAGCGAAATCAAATCGCGTGGTTCGATCGGGGATTTACCGTTTCTGCCGGAGTTGAACGAGCGTTCGCGGCAGATTTTCCTCCAGATCGTCGAGAGTTACCTGGAGACCGGTGATCCCGTGGGCTCGCGCAACATATCGCGCAACCTGCCCATCCAGCTCTCCCCGGCATCGGTCCGCAACGTGATGTCCGACCTGGAGGAGGTCGGTCTGATCTATGCGCCGCACACATCGGCGGGGCGGGTTCCCACCGACACCGGCCTGCGGCTGTTCGTCGACGGGCTGTTGCAGGTCGGCGATCTGACGGCGGATGAACAACACCAGATCGAAGCGCAAATCGCTGGCGAAAAGGAGCTCAGCGTCGACCGTGTGCTGCGGGAAGCCGGTGAGATGATCTCGGGGCTATCGCGCTGCGCGGGCGTTGTGCTCGCCGATCAGCGCTCAAGCCACATCAAGCACATCGAGTTCGTAAACCTGGAGCCCGGCAAGGCCCTGGTGGTCATCGTTGGCAATGATTCCCAGGTTGAAAACCGGATCATCGATTTGCCGAAGGGGCTGACGCCCTCGACGTTGACGCAGGCGGCCAACTACCTGAACGCGCACGCCCGCGGCCTCACCCTTCCCGAAGCCGCACAGCGCGTCACGCAGGAGTTGCGCACCGCACGAGCCGAACTGGATGCGTTGACGCAAAAGGTGATCAAAGCCGGCATCGCTCAGTGGGGAGGCGAGATCGACAACCGCAAGAGCCTGATCGTGCGCGGGCAATCGAACTTGCTGCAGGACCTGACCGCGCTCGATGACCTGGAACGCATCCGCAAGCTTTTCGATGACCTTGAGGCGAAGGAAGAACTGGTGCAACTGCTTGGCCTCGCGGACCAGGCGGACGGCGTGCACATTTTTATCGGTTCGGAGACGCAGCTCTTCTCCTTGTCAGGGTCTTCGTTGATCGTTTCGCCGTTCAAAGATGCCGACCGCAAAATCGTTGGCGTGCTCGGCGTGATCGGCCCCACGCGGCTCAATTATGCGCGCATTATCCCCATGGTCGACTACACCGCCCGCCTGGTCGGCCGTATCCTGACTTGATTTTTCCGGCCCACCGGCTGATATCCGCCACCAAATCCACAAGCCTTGAAGACAAACACGCATCCAGGCTGCGCGCGGGGCGGCGTTGGTGACATGAATTGGCGCAGGCCTGCCGTAAACACGATCGGCTTGCAGCGCTTCATCAGGCGGAAAGGTAGCCTTTGATGACG
>JBCBJZ010000130.1:0-10425 GCA_038522635.1 Pseudomonadota bacterium
CGATCGATCGCCCAATGATCTAGACGTTTCGCCTTCGACGCGTGGCGTGGCGTGGCGTGGCCGGGCGCAGCGCATCAATCGATCCGCTCATCCACGCCCAAATACGCGTCGAAGGCTGCCCAAAAGCGCAGGCGCACATCGTCGGTCTCCTGCAGCAACTCGTGCTGCGCGCGCGGGATCACGACCGCCGCACCGATCTTGAGGCGGTTCGACAGCTCTTCGATCCGGCGGGTGTCGACGATACGATCTTCTCCGGCCGCCATGATCAGCATCGGTACGCGAATTTCGCGCGCAAAACCGACCCGTTGCAGCCGCTCCATCGAGCGGAAAGCCGCCGCGAGCCAGGCGTTCGTCGGTGATCCCAGCGTCAACTCGACCGCTGAGCGGGAAAGAAAGGCGTTTCGCTCATAGCGCGCCTGATCGCTCGTGAGGGGGTTTTCCTCGAACGGCCCGAACTCGAAAGGCTCAGGCTTGCCGCCCGGGACGTAGGCCGTGCCTGCGCCCACCATCGTTGCCGTGCGCGCAAACCGGCGGGCGATGGTCTCAGGTACCGGCATGCGTTCGGCGGCCAAGGCCACCATCGGCGCGCTCAAAACGATGCGGTCGAACCACGAATTTTTCTGGGTCGCGTGATGCAGCATGATGTTGCCGCCCATCGAGTGCGCCAGCGCGTAGTAGGGCGGCGGGCAGTCGGGCAGCACGACCTCTTTCATCAGCCGCGCCATGTCGCGCTCGTACTCCGCGAAGTTGCGGATGTGGCCTTTCGCGCGGTCAGGAAGTGCACGCGCGGAGCCGCCCTGGCCACGCCAATCGGTGACCACCACGGCGAACCCGCGCCGGCGCAAATCGGCGACGACCTCGAAATATTTTTCAATGAATTCGCTGCGGCCCGGGAACACGCAGACGGTGCCGCGGCGGCTGCCACGGGTGGCTTCCCAGCGGGCGAAACGCATCGGTTTGCCGTCGTAGCCCGGGACGTAGTTGACCACGGCGCCGCTGGGGACAGGGTTGCGGGCAAGATTGATGAGGCTTGGTTCGGCCGGCAGACCGCAGTCTGTGGGCTCGCGCAACGCGGCAGGTTCGGCGGTCCGACGGGGTGCACGCTCGGGCGTGAGCGGGGCGAAGGCTGACGTCGCTGAAAAGGGCGCGCCGGACGCGCCTTCGCGGGAGCGCATGCGACGGGTCTTCAAGCCAATGCGGCGCTGCCAATCCATGGGCGTGACCTTAGCTGCCAGTTGGGCTGCGCGCCGCGGACGTTCATCCGCGTGCGCCGTGGGTGGCCGTGCGCAAGAGACGGTCCACGGTCTGCGTTGAAGGGCGCTTCCACTTAGGCTTCTATTTTGCTGCTCATCGTTCGCATCAGGTGTTTCCACCTGGTGCGGATGAACGCTCGCGGCATAACTCTGCGCGGCTGCCGCCGCGTCGTCGAGCATGGTTAGCGCTTATGGCGCGCGCGTGCCATACACGATGCGCTTACCGATGGTCACGCCGGGAACGTGCGTCTGCGTGACGTGGCTTGCTGAGGGGGCGTTTACCGCGCCCCGGTTCGCAGCCGCGCGGCCCCGAAACAAGCCCGGTTAGGTCGACCCGCCCCTCCGACGGCCGCGCCCGGCGCCCGGCGCCCAGCGGGCGGCTACTGCTGGCGCAGCTTGGGATCGAGCGCGTCGCGGAGCGCATCACCGAACATCGAGAAGGCAAACACCGCCAGCGAGATCGCCAAGCCCGGCCAAACCGCGAGCCAGTACTCCTCACGGATGTACTCCTGCGCGTTACGCAACATCAGACCCCACGCGGGCGTCGGGTCCTGCACGCCCAGCCCCAGGAACGACAGCGAGGCTTCGAGCAGGATCGCCTGGCCAACGAACGAGGTCAGCATGATCAGGAACGGCGCCATCACATTGGGCACCATGTGGCGCATGATGATCCGCGAGTGTGAGAACCCGTTGGCGCGCGCGGCGTCGATGTAGGGGATTTCCCGGACCGCAAGCGCTGAGGATCGGACCACCCTCGCGCACTTGGGTATGAACGGTATGGTTATCGCGAGGATCACGTATTGCAGCGCTGAGCCGAAGATCGCCACGATGGTCAACGCCATGATGATCAGCGGGAAGGCCATCAGCACATCGATAATGCGTTGGAAGATCAGATCGACCTTGCCGCCGAAGTAAGCGCTGCCGACGCCTAAGATCAGGCCGAAGAACGAGCCGATGAACGCGCAAGTGAACCCCACGAAAAGCGCCGTCCGCGCGCCGTAGATGATCCGCGTGAACACGTCGCGACCGCTGTCATCGGTGCCGAACCAGAACTGCGCGTTGGGCGCGGTGAGCTGATACTCGTAGGACGCCTGTTCGGGATCATAAGGCGAAAGCAGCGGGGCAAAGATCGCAAGCGCGATGAAGGCGAGAACGATCAGCGCGCAAAACGCACCCAACGGCTGTTTGCGAATGAACAAGCCAATGGTCTTGAAGGCACCAGCGATACGGCCTTGCGCGGCGGGGACGCGAGCTTCGGAGACGGCGGCCATAGGTCAGACCCTCCCGATCAAGAGTAACGGATGCGCGGGTCAAGCCACGCGTACATCACGTCGATGATGAAGTTGGTGAAAACGAACACCATCACGATGATCATCACGATAGCCTGCGTCATCGAGTAGTCCTTGCCCGTCACTGAATGGACGAGCAATTGCCCCAGACCGTTCAGGTTGAAGACCTGCTCCGTCACCACGAGGCCACCCATCAGGAAGGCGAACTCGATACCGATCACGGTGATCACCGGCAGCAGCGCATTCTTCAGAGCGTGGCGGTTGATGATGACCTTCTTGACCAGGCCCTTCGCTTTGGCGGTGCGCACGTAGTCTTCGCGCAAAACCTCAAGCATGGAGGACCGCGTCATGCGGGTCGCAACGGCTGAGTAGCGGTAGCCCGTCGCCAACGCTGGCCATATCAGCTGTGACAGGTTGTGATACGGGTCTTCCCATAACGGCTTGTAGTCGAGCGGTGGCGACCACCTGACGCCGAATAAGAAGTCGTTGATCGAGAACAACGCCAAGATGATCAGAATCCCCAGCCAGAACGACGGGATCGCGATGCCAGCGATCGAAACCGTGCGCACAAGGTAGTCGATCCAGGAGTTCTGGTAGACGGCGGAGATGGTGCCCAGCGGCAGCGCGATGATGATCGACACCACGGTCGCCATGATCGCGACTTGCAGCGAGAGTTCAAAGCGCAGGCCGATCTCATGGAGCACCGGTCGGCCGGTATCCATCGACTTGCCAAAGTCGAACGTGAAGATGCCTTTCACGAAATCCCAGAACTGAACCATCAAGGGCTGATCGAGCCCGAGGTTTGCTCGGCAAATCTTGATCTGCTCGGGGTCGTAGTAGCCCCCCTCACCGCCGAGCTTCAGCTCGCAAACGTCTCCCGGCACAAGCCGCATCACAAAGAAGATCACCACCGCAGCCCCGAGGATCGTCGGGATCATCAGGAGCATGCGTTTGAAGACGTACTGCCACATGGGATGGTCTCATGCTGGCCGCGCCCAGGTTGGTCGCGGAGAAAATCGAACAGATGTGTGGGAAGAGCGTTGGCTCATCCTACTTCGCGAGGTGCCGCCAGCCTTGGCCGGCGCCGAAGGTCTCAGGTAGCGTGCTTCAAGACCGCGCCGCCACGAAAGACCAGACGAAACGAGCATCAGCGGGCATCGAACCGCGCCGTCACCGTGCCATCAAGCGGGGCCGGAGGGCTATCGCCCTCGCGCCGGAGTGTTAAAGCGCTAACGCACTAGCGGCAAAGGCGCGCGCGCAATAGCTGCACGCGCGCCCTTAGCGTTTACTGATCAAGCCAAACTTGATCCAGCTGCTGACCGAGGTAGTGGCTCGGCGCGATCTTCCAGCCCTTCACATAGGACCGGTGCGGGTTGATCTTGTACCACCACAGCGTGATCGCATGCGAAGCGTGGTCAACAAGCGCGCGCTTCTCGAACTGACGCATCAGCGTACGCTGAGAGGCCTCATCCGGCGCCCGAAGCAGTTTCGCGTAGATGTCTTTCAGTTGCTGATCGTTCGATCCGGAGTAGTTGTTACCGGAACCGGGCAGGAACTTCGTGACGTCCGCGATCGGGTTGATCACCGACTGGCAGTTGAAGTCGATCGACACGTCGAAGTCGTACTTCTTGCGCAGGATGTCGTAGAACACCGGCGAAGGGTTCACCTTCTGCGTTACGTTCAGGCCGATCCGACGCCACTGATCGACGAGCCACGTGCCAACGACCTTGTAGGGCTGGTCAACACCACGGTTGTTCAGAACGACCTTGAGGTTTTTGACACCGGCTTCAGCGAGCAGTCGTTTCGCTTCGGCGCGGTTTTTGCCCATGTCGCGGCCGTAACCGGCAAGCTTGGTGAGCTCTTCTTCCGTAGCAGCCAACGGGTGGCCCGGGAAGACGACGCCGCCAACCGTTTTCACGATCGCGATGCGCGACAGGTATTTCGATCCACCCCAGCGGTCCACAGCCAAGCTGAGCGCACGACGCACCCGCGGGTCATCGAACGGCTTACGACGCTGGTTCGGCGTTGCCAGCAGCACGCAGTTCCAGTCGCTTTCCTGGACTTTGATCTTGTCACCCAGGACCTTCACCAGTGCATCACGTTGCTTCGGCGGGAAGCCACGGAATTCGATCGAAGCGCGGTCACCTTCGATCGCCTGTACGCGAGCCGACATCTTCGGCGCAGCGATCGCCTTAAAGCCGTCGACGTAGGGGCGGCCTTTGAAGTGGTAACCGTCAAAGCGCTTACCGCTCACGAAGGCACCCGGCTGGTGCTCCACGAACACGAACGGGCCAGAGCCGTTGATGTTCGTTTTGTGCCACTGCATGCCGTTCTTCTTCAGGTCTTCATCGGAGTAGATGAAGTTGAAGGGGCTGGCGAGGGCCGGGATGAAAGCGCCCGAGGCGAACTTCAGTTTGAAGACCACGGTCTTGTCATCCGGCGCGGTGACCGAATCGACCATCGAATAGAACGCCTTACGCGAAGAGGCGGTGCCCTTCGGAGGGAAGATGATCTTCTGGTAGGTCGCCACCACGTCGGCTGCCGTCAGCGGGTCACCGTTGTGGAACTTCAGACCGTCGCGGATTTTGAAGGTGAACTTCGTGCCGTTTTCGGTCGGCGCAGGCACGTCGCCTTCGCACACGTCGCATTCGAATTTGTTGGACGCCGGTGCGGTCGGATCGACGCGGATCAGCAGGCTGTAGAAGGGCGCGATCGGGTGGATCATGCCGAAGGTCGTTTCAACGTGGCCGTCGTAGGACGGGATCTTGGAGCCAACCACAAAGGTCAGCGTGCCGCCACGCTTTGGCGAAGCGTGCGAGCCCGCTTCGGCCTGTTGCCCGATCCCGCCAAAGGCCAACGCGGCCCCCGCGAGCGCAGGCAGTGCAAGTTTAAAGAATCGCATCGATTCCTCCCTTACGGTTACCGAGAGACTTAAGCGCGCCCTCTGAACGCATCACCCCGCATTCGCCGGCGGGGCATCTCGAAATAGGCTTGGTGCAACGCTGAGCCGGTCAGTCGTCAGATGGTCGAACGCGGTTGTGGCGATCCTGGGCTTCAAGCCGTGCTGCACTGGTAGCCCGCGGTAGCGTCGTCGGACGCGAGCAGGCTGCTTGAGCGGTCAACGATTTGAAAAGCGCCACGATCGAACAGCGATCGGTCATCCTCCCGGTCAGCCCTGAGCGATGCCACGGACAGTCTGGATGCTCTTGGTGCGGCATCCTTCACACCGGAACCTTCGCCAATAATTTTCGCGCTGGCAACCCATTCATCGCGGACCAAGTGTTTTTGGCACGCTGGCGAGGTCTGCCGTGGACAGCATGGGCGACAGGCCAACACCGGCTGGTTGCGCATCGTTCTCGGCGCTGGTTTGATAACCATGAAGGCAATCAGGAAGCGTTGCGGAGGTCCCCATGGGCGCGCGAACCCGGCCGGAGCGGGTTGATCTGGCGACCTTTTTAGCGCCACTCGATGAGACGCAAGCAGCGCAAATGCGGGCGGCGGCAGCGCGCATCGACGAGCTTGAAGCGCAAACCCGTGCCTTCGAAGGCATCGAACGGCGTTACGTTCCGGCTTTTGCGGTCGGGCTTGCGCTGTTCGTTCTCGCGCTCGGTGTTCTCCTCGCACCAGCGCCGGTGTTGAGCGTGGTGGAGGGTTCGTGGCGCGGTTTGGCGCTCTCGTTCATGTTGGGCGTGTTGCCGGCGACCGGCGCGGTGTTCGCCTGGAACGTGCGCCATCGCACTTCCGCCGATAACGAGAAGTTCGAGCTCAACAAGACGCATTTCGTGCCGCGCGGCGGGCTCTACTTCGCCGCGCATAACGCACAGGATGCTTGTGTGGTTCGCATCGCCGTCCCGCCAATCAAGGACGAAGCGGCGCGCTTACCGCTGCCGCACGAGAAGCGCCAGGCGGTGGTGACGCGGTATCTGCGGGGCAAGTTTTAGCCGCTCATCCGCCAGCGAGTGACCTAGCCGCCGGCGCAGGACCATGAACCCTAACCCTTTGGGCGTCCGCCGTTGGGGCGCTAAAGATCGCGGCGCATTTTCCCGATCATCCGAAAGGTCGTCTTGATCCGCCGCACCGTGCCGGTCGCCGCGCGCAGCACGATCGTCTCGGTCTCGGCAACGCCCTGGCGGAAGTGCACGCCATCCAGCAAAGACCCGGACGTCACGCCGGTCGCCGAGAAAATGCAATCCCCGGATGCCATTTCGGTCAGGTCGAATTTACGCGTGATGTCGCCGATGCCCATGCTTTGCGCGCGTTGGCGCTCTTCATCGTTCGATGGCTTCAAACGCCCCTGCATCTGACCGCCAATGCAGCGCAGAGCGGCCGCTGCCAACACGCCTTCGGGCGCACCGCCGCTGCCCAGATAAATGTCGATGCCGGACTTTTCGGGATCGGTGGTCCAGATCACGCCTGCGATGTCGCCGTCGGGGATAAGCTGCACGCCGGCGCCGGCCTCGCGGATCTCTGAGATGATGGAAGCATGGCGCGCGCGATCGAGCACGCAGGCGCGGATTTCAGCGACCGGCACGCCTTTCGCCTTGGCCAAAGCGAGGATGTTTTCGGTTGGCGTCGCGTCCAAATCGACGGTGCCGTCCGGGTAACCTGGCCCGATCGCGATCTTGTCCATGTACATGTCAGGCGCGTGCAACATGCCGCCGCGTTCCGAAATCGCCAGAACCGCCAGCGCATTCGGCATCGACTTGGCGCAAATGGTTGTGCCTTCGAGCGGGTCGACCGCGATATCGACTTCAGGTCCGGCCCCTGAGCCGAGCGCCTCGCCGATATAGAGCATCGGCGCTTCGTCCATCTCACCCTCGCCGATCACCACCGTGCCGCTGATCGGCAGCTTGGCCAATTCAGCGCGCATGGCATCCACAGCGGCCTTATCCGCAGCTTTTTCGTCGCCGCGCCCGGTTAACCGCGCGCAGGCAATCGCCGCCGCTTCGGTGACGCGCGCGATCTCGATCGAAAGCACCCGATCGAGTTGGCCTTCGCCGGACGCGGTATGCTGAGTGCTTTGCGATGTCATGCCCATGTCTCCCTGCGCTGTGCCCTCTTGAGGTGTTGGGGCCGCATTTTTAAAGCTTCTCGATCCTGATCAATTGCGGTGGCGCGGCCGTGTAGCCGTTCTCCACGATGGCCGCGAGCGCTGGTTTGACCGCATCTTCGCGGGTCTCGTGGGTGATCAACACGAGCGTCGTCACATCGGTCGTTTCATCACGTGCGCCGATGCCGGGCAGCGCGCTGCGCGGACGCCGTTGGACGATGCTTTCAAGCGAAACCCCACGCTCACCCATATGCGTCGCGATGCCGGCCATCACGCCTGGACGATCGTGCACCACGAGCCTCAAATAATACGCCCCTTGCTGCGTGCCGGCGGGCGCGCGCACATAGGGTTGAAGCGTCGAAGCAGGCCGGCCGAACGGCGCCATCGCCTGACCGCGTGCGATATCGGCAATGTCGCTCATCACCGCCGAGGCGGTTGCAGCACCGCCCGCGCCCGCGCCCACCAACAGCACGGAGCCCGCCTGATCCGCGTCGATCGCAACACCGTTGGTCACGCCAGCCACCTGCGCAATCGCCGATTGCTTCGGCACCATCGCGGGCTGCACGCGCTGTTCAACGCCGGCTTCGGTCTGCACCGCCACACCCAGCAGCTTGATGCGGTAACCAAGATCGTCCGCGGCCTCGATATCCGAGGGCGTGATCGCCTCGATGCCCTCGATGCGAATTTGATCGAACGCCACCTGCGTACCGAATGCGAGCGCGCTCAACAATGCCAGCTTGTGCGCGGCATCGAAGCCGCCGACATCGAAGGTCGGGTCGGCTTCCGCATAGCCGATCGCCTGCGCTTCCGCGAGCACATCATCAAAACTGCGGCCGTCGGCCTGCATCGTCGTTAAGATGTAGTTGCAGGTGCCATTCAGGATGCCATAGACGCGGCTCACCGCGTTGCCGGCGAGCGCTTCGCGCATGGTCTTGATCGCGGGGATGGCGCCCGCGACAGCGGCCTCGAAGCCGAGCGCGACGCCTTGAGCTTCAGCCTGCGTTGCAAGCGCGGTCCCGTGATGGGCGAGCAGCGCCTTGTTTGCGGTCACCACCGGTTTAGCAGCGGCGATCGCGGCTTCCACTGCGGCACGTGCGGGGCCTTCTTCGCCGCCGATCAGTTCTACGAAAACGTCGATGTCGGACGATCGTGCAAGCGCGACCGGATCATCGAACCACGCGATACCATCGAGTGACACACCGCGGTCGCGCGTCGCGTCGCGCGCGCTCACGCCGGTCACCTCGACGCTGACACCGAGGCGGGTGCGAATCGCTTCGGCGTGCCCCTCCACCAAATGGAGAAGCCCTGTGCCGACCGTCCCCAAACCGGCCACGCCCAGCCTAATCGATTTGCCCCTATGGTTGTCCATCGCGGTGTCGCTGCGCCCGTGTTGCCCATGCCTGCGCTGCAGGTAGCATGGTTTGGCGGCAGGCTCTAACCCCGCTCAAGCGTGCTGCACAAAAAGCGGACGCGACGCTGCAGGCAAACGGTGGGCTGGTGCAGGCAGGCCGACGCCTGCACGGGGTACGCGCCGTTCGTGAAGCCCCTGGCGCGTTGCCCAAGCTCGGCATGTGCTGCGATTGTGGCGGGGGACCAGAGCAACGGGCTCAAAGTGCGTAGCACCGGCATAAACACTCATGCCCAGCCTTTGCGCCCAAAGTTGCTCTGCACTTTATGGGTAGATCATCTTTGGGCGATTTAGGGCTCACCTATGGTGATCCCTATCCATCGCCCGATGATCGAGCTAGCGGCCAGCAGTGGAAGGTGGTTCAGGCGCTGGCAGCGGTTGTGAACGCGTCGGCCGCGCGCTGCGTGCTGCGGCAGGCCCCGTTTCGATGGCGCGGACCGCTTCATGCACGTGCTGGCGCTTGAGGTTTTCAAGGCGGGCCATGGCGCGAATGCGTTCAGCACGCTGGTCAGCCACCGCCTTGGGCGAAGCGCGCGTGTCGGTCGGCGGCAGGGCGGATGAAGGCAGTGAGGGGATGTTGAGCATTGAAGCACACCCTTGCAACGCGGGAAGCGCCACCATCGCGAAGAGGGCGAGACCGATGATGCGCCGCACAGGCCGCGCGGGCCGCAGGCGGCCGCTCCACCGGGCAAGCTCAGCGCCGCTGCGCAAACGAATCGGCTTACGTCCCCAAAGCCTCATTCCTCGCCCCGATCCCGCGCGACGCCGCTCGCCCGCCATCGATCTATGCCCACGCCCAAAAGCCCGAGCGCCCAGCGCGTGTCAGCCGCGCGAAGCCCGCATGTTGAGTTTTCAGGGTCTTCGTGCAACCCCTTTTCTGCGACCGTTCACTGTTCCGCCAACGTTCGTGCCCGCCTGCGCGTCCCGCCCGCCGTGGACCCTACGATGGCAGGCGGCCCGCCGTCACCCGCGCCATTTCCGAACCGCACCCCTTTGAAGGCCCGTCATGTCGACCACACGCGAACGCACTCCGCCCCCTCGCGAACGCAACGCTCCCGATCCGAACGAGTATCTGATCGATGACCCCGAAGCGCTGACCCGCAACATGCTGCGCTTCATGGAGGTGAGCGGCGAGACAATGGCGCGCTTCCTGGAGCGGCCCGATTCAAACAACGGGGCCTTCTCCGCCGCCGGTGAAGTGAACGATGCGGTCAAGGCGATGTCGGATCTGGCCGGGCATTGGATGGCCGACCCCTACCGCCTGGCCGAAGCCCAGGCCGCCCTGATGGCCGGCTACAGCGAGATCTGGTCGAACAGCATGCGCCGCATGCTCGGTGATCAGCCTGACCCGGTGATGAAGCCGGAACCAGGCGATAACCGCTTCAAGGACCCCGAATGGTCGCAAAACGCCTATTTCGATTTCTG
>JBCBJZ010000131.1:0-10409 GCA_038522635.1 Pseudomonadota bacterium
CTCGCGGCGCTTGATGCGTGCGTTGAGCGTGTCCTTCATCGTGTTGAGCGCTGGGTTAGCCAAAATAGAACGGTTACCCAGTGCGCGTGGCCCCCACTCCATGCGGCCCTGGAACCAGCCGACCGCATCGCCACGCTCAAGGGCAGCGACCGTCCGGTTGATCAACGCATCTTTGGAGGCAACTTCAAAGCGCGCACCACTTACTGAGAGGCGCTGCTCGATTTCACCTTGGGCGAACTGCGGCCCAAGGTAGCTGCCCGCCATGGCGTCTGCGGGCAGCGCATCGCTTAACGTGGTCGCTGGCGATGTGAGCGGCGCGCGCGCGCCACCCACGTGGACCGCATGGGCTGCGTAAGCAGCACCGAGCGCGCCACCTGCATCACCAGCGGCCGGCTGCACCCAGACGTTCTTGAACGCGCCGTCACGCAGGATTTTGCCGTTCGCCACGCAGTTGAGCGCAACACCTCCGGCCATGCAGAGGTTGGGGATCGCGTAAGTCGCCGCGAGGTCGCGCGTGATCCGTAGCATCACCTCTTCGGTGACCGCTTGCACGGACGCTGCCAAATCCATCTCGCGTTGCGTCAGCGGGGCATCAGGATCACGCGGTGGCCCGCCGAACAGCTTGTCAAAACGCCGGTTTGTCATGGTCAGGCCGGTCGCATAATTGAAGTAGCGCTGGTCGAGCCAGAACGAGCCATCGGCCTTGAGGTCCATGAGTTCGTTCATGATCGTTTGCGCATAAAGCGGGCGACCGTAGGGGGCGAGCCCCATGATCTTGTACTCGCCCGCATTGACCTTGAAGCCCGTGTAATAGGTGAACGCGGAATAGAGCAGGCCGAGCGAATGCGGCCATTGGATCTCCCGCACCGGCGTCAACGTATCACCGCGCCCAATCGCAACCGATGTGGTCGCCCATTCCCCCACGCCATCCATGGTCAGCACCACCGCCTCATCGAAGGGGGAGGGATAGTAAGCCGACGCTGCATGGCTCTGATGATGCTCGGCAAACAGCAACTTTGCCGTCGCTGCCTTTTCATCGAGAACGCCGTCGCTCGCCGCGGTGAGCGCCTTCGCCAGATTGATTTTTTGGAACAGCTTTTCCTTCAGCCAGACCGGCATGGCGGTGCGGAATGAGCCGAATCCGCGCGGCGCGTTGGCGAGATAGGTTTCAAGCAGACGCTCAAATTTGATGAGCGGTTTTTCGAAAAAGCAAACGTGGTCGATGTCACGCAAGGTGAGACCCGCCTCATCGAGGCAGTAGCCAATCGCGTGGGCCGGGAAGCCCGCGTCATGCTTTCGGCGGGTAAAACGCTCTTCTTGGGCCGCTGCCACCGGGCGCCCGTCGATCAGCAGGGCTGCGGCGCTGTCGTGGTAGTATGCCGAGAGACCGAGAATGCGCATGGGAACGTCCTAGGTTGGGAAGCGAGCCGAGGCGAGGTGTGGTGTGGCGTAGCGGGCGTGACGTGACGGGCGTGCCAATGAACCGGCGCGCGATGGCACGCCGATCCATCGCGTGTGGCGCTAGAACACGGTGTAGATGAACGGTGCGACGGCGGAGCCTTGCGCGAGCATCAGGATGCCGCCCACCAGCACGAGCGTGGAGATGATGGGGAACAACCACCATTTCTTGCGTGCGCTCATGTAGTTGGCGAATTCGCTGAACAAAGAGACCATGGGTCGATCCTTCGGGTGATGCGGGTTGATCGGGGCTGGGCGGTCGGCTCCAGCGCTTGAAGCGACGTCACGCAAGTTGGGTGCCACGGGCACGCACGTTAGGTGCCCACCGGGCGAGACGGCGGCGATGCGCGCGCAAGCGGTCACGTCGGCGATCGGTGTGCGGCGCGACGAGCCAAACGTTGTTGTTCTTCAGCGCGTTAGGGACGCGTCAGGGGCGAGAGGCTGGCGGCACGCGGACCAGCACTAAAACTGATCGCGCATGGTGCCCGACGTTGTGCCATCGCGGGCGACCCAATAGCTGCCAGGGCCCTGCACGCGGCGTCGCCTCAGCGGATCGCGAACGAGCTGCATGATGAGACCGGCGGGGACGATCAGCACGGCGAACAGCACACCCATGATCACCGGGCTCATCACCCGGTGCAGCGCCATGCCAAAATGGAACCATGCGATGTTGAGGGGCTGCAGCAGCGCCGGCGCACGCCAGGAGAGCAGCGCCAAGCCCAGGCCAAGCGTGCCTGCGGTGCCCGCAATCCAGGCATTATCCCGCCAGATCAGAGCGATGATGGCGCAAACCACCGTAAACACGATGCCTGTCGCGCGCGGTTTTGGCGGTGAGACCGTGTCATTGCGGTACGTTTCGTGGAAGTTGCCGGCCATCGGTCGTTCCCTCGTGATTGGGCGCAGGTGATACGCGTGCGGCAGGACGACAAAAGCCCTGTCATTTCCGCTGCTTTCATTGACCGCGCGACCGCGATGTCGCTATATGCGCCATCGCGCGATGTGTGGGTTTCCGCAGGTGGCGCGCGCCCGAACAGGCTGGTTGAAAACCTTGGTCCCTCGGTCCCGCAGTCCATGGGCCGTTGGGCCTTAAGCGCTCCGTTCAGGCACCCCCCGATTTACACATGCCGCAAGGCAAGCATCGTACCACCGGCCCGCCGCTGGCAGCGCTGGTTCACATAACCGTCCGTGGTGCGAGGCGACCACGACCGCAAAAGGAGACTTTCATGGCCAATACCGCGTCAGCCAAAAAGGCCGTTCGCAAGATCGAACGGCGCACGGCCCGCAACAAATCCGTTCGCACGCGCATGCGCACCGAGATCCGCAAGGTCGAAGAGGCGATCGCTGCAGGCGACCAGGCCGCCGCGCGCGAAGCCTTGAAGGTGGCGCAACCGATCATTGCCAAGACCGCGCAGAAGGGCATCGTCCATAAATCGATGGCGTCGCGGAAGGTGTCGCGGCTCGCCGGCCGCATCAAAGCGATGGGCGCGTGATCGGGACGATCACGCCGGCGCGCCCGGCACGTGGCGGCTAAACGCCCGTGCCCCGCCGCCGAAGGGGGCCGGGACGACTCTTTTTGAAACAAGATGTGACCGCGCGCCGAAGCGACCGACCCTGAAGCTGCTCCAAGGGGTGGTGGCCGGCGCGAAAACTCAACACAAACAAAGATCAAGGGTCATCGGCCGGCGCGTTGCCGCCCTTGCGAAGCGGCTCCGTCACAGCGTCGCAGGCGGGAATGTGGCCGACTTGGGGCAGGCGGCACGGACCGCGATCTCCCAATGCCGCGGGGGCTGAATCTCCCCATTGCATCAAAGGGATTCTCCACAGTCTTGAGGCGCTTTCCACACCGCCTCCTGTGCGCCACTTGGGTAAAAAGCCTGCAAAATCAGCGTTAGCTCAAAAGGTTTGCCTTGGCTTTTTGTCATCGTTATACCATCCTCACCAACACGGCCGGCGAAGTAATCATTAAGAAATCGTTAACAGCGTTTGCAGTGTTTGGTGCATCAGTGTTGAAGGACTTCTTCGAAATTCAACACGAGGCCATGATCTTTGAGCGTAGAGGCCAAGTTTACGCTCTCAGGTGACGGCGGACACTGCGGTGGATGTTGCGGAACATCGATCGTGTGGCCGATGAGCGAATGGGGACGTCAAGAGGGCATCATCGCGGGGATATGACGGCCGCACAGGCGGCGACGTCGCGTATGTTTTTCCATCGATGATGAATGGCGCGTGTGCGGGCCTCAGGCCGCGCCAGGTGCTTTGTAGCGGGTAGATCGTTGTGTCGTGCGTACGCTCTTTCAGGGCGTAATCGCGCTTTGGTGGCTGTTACAGGCCGATCAAGCGCCTCGCGACGCATTCGATACCCCTGATCCTCTCTGACAAGCGATGTTCGCGACCCCACCCGCGTGCGCACCCGTCGATGGGCAGCGCATGCCTGTGCGCGCTTTGCTGCGCACCCCATGACGATGCGTGCCCGGGCAAGAGGGCTTCTGGCCCGCGCGCATCCGACCACCGCCTGCTTGTGCGGTGTGGGTCCTTCAGACCCAGAAGCGATGCGGCTCAGGTGGGGCCTCACGCGATGGTGCGCTTTGACAGCGTGACGGATTGGCCTCTCGGACCGGCTTACCGTCACCGCAGCTGTGAGGGCGCGGCGACCAACCAACAAGTCGGGGAAGTTCTATGTCAGACTTCGAAAAGCAGCGTGGGTTTAGCGACAATCATAACATTGCGGATGGCGAGCCAAGCGCAGACCAGGGCGCGGGCAACCCGCGCGGCCATGAGGGCACAGGCTCAGACGGAGCATCAGCGCCTGCGCGCAATGATCTCAAAGCGATTACAAAAACGGGCTCCAAAACGCCGGCCGCCGCGGCGATGCCCGGCGCACAAGGCGACAAGACACGGACCATTTTGCGCGCGCAACTGGGTGATGAGGTCTACTCAAGCTGGTTCGGTTCGCTGGAGTTTGAACACTTTAAGGATGGCGTGGTGCACGTCTCGGTGCCGGTCAAATTCCTGCAGAACTGGATCACCAGCCACTACGAAAACCAGCTGCTGAGCGCGTGTGCCGCGGAATTTGAAGGCGCGACTAAGGTCGACATCTCGGTACGCCAGCCCGGCCGCAAGGCACAGTTGGCCGATAGTGCGGCTGCGCTGGCAGAGCCGAAGGTTGCAGAACGCCCGCAGCAGCAAGGCGGCAGCACCGTCCAACCTTCGACCGTGGGTCTGACCCAAGTTGCCGGTCTCGAAGGTTCACCGATCGATCCGCGCTACACGCTTGATACCTTCGTGATCGGACCGGCCAACCGCATGGCCCACGCCGGTGCCTCGCAGGTGGCCGACACGATCTTTTCGGAGAACCGGGCGTTCAACCCTTTTTTCGTTCACTCGGCGGTTGGCCTTGGCAAGACACACTTGCTGCATGCGATCGCCTGGGAAGCCAAGCGGCGCCACCCGCACGCCAACGTGCTCTACCTCACGGCCGAACGCTTCCGCTATCAGTTCATCGAAGGCCTAAGAAGTTCTGACTCGCTGGCCTTCAAAGACAAGTTCCGCTCCGTCGATCTGTTGTTGATCGACGATCTGGAGTTCATGTCCGGCGCTCACACCGAGCAGGAGTTCGACGGCACCATCAACATGCTGCTCGACAGCGGACGGCAGATCGTCGTGGCCTCGGCGCGCGCGCCCAACCACTTGGATCGCCTGAGCGAGCGCATGCGTTCGCGCCTCCAGCGAGGCCTTGTCACCGAGATCGCACCGCTTGACTACGATCTGCGTTTCAAGGTGCTGGAGAAGCGGATTGCCGAGAAGAAGGCGCTGGATCCGTCCTTCGATATCCCGCGCGACGTGGTTGAGTCGCTGGCCAACCGCCTGACCGAAAGCGGGCGTGAGTTGGAAGGTGCGGTCATCCGTCTTTACGCGCACTGGCAGTATGTTCGCACGCCGATTTCCGTCGATGTGGCGGAGACGATCGTGCGCGATCTGATCAACGGTGCTGAACCGCGCCGCATCAAGATCGACGACATCTTGCGGATGGTGGCGCGCCAGTACGGTGTGTCGAAGGCTGACCTGCTGTCGCAGCGGCGTCACCGCTCGGTGGTGTGGCCCCGCCAGATCGGCATGTTCCTCGCGAAGCAGATGACCTCGCGGTCGCTGCCGGAAATAGGGAGGCGTTTTGGCAACAGAGATCACACAACTGTGTTGCATGCGATCAAGAAGATCGAACGCCTGTTGGGTGAGAATCCCCGGCTTGGTGATGAGATCGACGAGCTCAAGAAGCTGCTGAAGAGCTGATCATCACGTCGGGCAGCTAACGCGACGACGTAGCTGAAGCAAGCCCTGATCCGCCGCGGCGGGTCAGGGTTTTTTGTGTCGCCCTGCCTCCCAACTCAAGGCGCGCTGCCGGGTTACGCGAACTCAACCTGCGAAACGGCCTTGGCAAAGCTTGTGCGTAAGCGCATGCGCCCTGCGACCGCCCGCGTTCCCATCGCTGGTGTTCGCGCACGCCGGGTTGTAACGTAAACACCCGACTCGTCGGGTTGATCGAACCAACAAAAACAAGGCCCACCCATGCAGCTTGTGATCGAACGGGGCGAACTCCTGCGCGCGCTTGGCCATGTGACGAGCGTTGTGGAACGGCGGACCACGATCCCGATCTTATCGAACGTGCAGATGCGGGCGGGCGAAGCGGGTGTGGAGCTTAAAGCCACCGATCTTGAGCGCGAGGTGATCGAGATGGCGCCTGCGAGCGTCTCGACCCCGGGCGCGCTGACCGTACCGGCCCATGTGCTGCATGACATCGTGCGTAAGCTGCCCGATGGCGCGCAGGTCGAGTTGAAGCGTGACGGCGAGGGCGAGCGGCTGACGCTGTCGTCCGGCCGCTCGCGTTTTGCGCTGCAGACGCTGCCGGCGGACGATTTTCCGGATCTGTCGCCAGGCGAAATGAGCCATCACTTCGACATTTCAGCAAGTGACCTCAAGCGTCTGATCGACAAGACCCGGTTTGCGATCTCGACGGAAGAAACGCGCTACTACCTCAACGGCATTTATCTGCATCCAGCCGAAAACGAGGAGGGCGAGCCGACGTTGCGCGCTGTCGCCACCGACGGCCACCGCTTGGCGCAAGTGGATCTTGCCCTGCCCGCCAGCGCGTCCGAGATGCCCGGCATCATCATTCCTCGCAAAACGGTGGGCGAACTGCATCGCCTGATTGAGGCCGGTGGCGGTGATATCAAGGTCTCGGTATCGGAAGCCAAGATACGGTTTCAGATTGCTGACATCACGCTGACCTCGAAGCTGATCGACGGGCGCTTCCCGGACTACGGCCGCGTGATCCCCAAGGGCAACGACAAGGTGATGCACGTCTCGAATGCGCTGTTCATGGGTGCGGTCGACCGGGTCGCGACCATCGCCAGCGAGCGCAACCGCGCGGTCAAACTCTCGATCGCTTCCGACAAGCTGATCTTAAGCGTGATCAACCCCGAGGGCGGCAGCGCGACCGAGGAGATCGGCGTCACCTACGAATCGGAAGGCCTCGAGATCGGCTTCAACGCGAAGTACCTGCTCGACATCTCCAACCAATTGGAGAGCGATGATGCGCACTTCATGTTGGCCGACAGCAACTCGCCCACGATGGTGCGCGATAAGGGCGATGGCTCGGCGCTTTACGTGTTGATGCCGATGCGGGTGTGAGGGGCGTGCGACGGTCGCTGGCTGGGCCGTGTCGCGTTGCCACCGGAGGGTCCGCGCGCGGACGAAAGCGCGAACGCGTGCTGATGGGTGAGCGGCAAGAGCAGGTCTTGCCCGCGTTGCGCGAAGCGCTGAACCGCTCGAGGTGGCCATGAGCGAGGCACGCACGCCAGCGTTGTCGATCGCGCGGTTAAGTTTGAGCCAGTTCCGCAACCACGCGGCAACCGCGTTCACCTGCACCGCAGCCCCCGTGGTGCTGACCGGACCAAACGGGGCTGGCAAAACCAACATCCTCGAAGCGGTCTCGCTGTTGGCGCCAGGACAGGGGCTGCGGCGCGCGGCCTATGGCGAGTTGACCCGCGTCAGTGCGGTTGATGCCGTGGCAGCCGTGCGGGAAAGCGCGACAAGCGACCTTCGCGAGCACGCGGCTGTGGCGTCAGATGGCGCACCGCGAGCCAGCAACGCGGGCGCGCAACCTGCCGGTCCCTGGGCCGTGGCAGCGCAGGTGCGCACACCCGATGGCACCTTCGACATCGGGACCGGGCTCGACCCGAAGCGGGCACGCGCTGCCGCCGCCGCGGGCACGGCGAGCGCTTACCGCACTTCAGGTTCAGGCGCGACAGGCGGCAGGATCGTGCGGATCGATGGCGAACCTCAGTCGGGCTCAGGCGCGCTTGCCGCCTACGTCAGCGTTGTCTGGCTGACGCCCGCCATGGATGGTCTCTTCACGGGCCCGGCCGGGGAGCGCCGCCGCTTTCTCGACCGCTTGACGCTAGGCTTTGAAAGCACCTACCGCACGCAACTGGCGCAATTTGAACGCAGCATGCGCGCGCGCAATCGCCTGCTCGATGATGGTGTGCGCGAGCCTGCCCGCTTCACGGGGCTTGAGCAGATCATGGCCGAAACGGGCGTGGCCGTGGCCGCGGCCCGGCGCGCGACGATCGCGCAGCTCGCGGCCACCATCGAAGCACGCCTGCGGGCGGTGCCCGATAGCGCCTTCCCCTTCGCGCGCCTCCAGCTTGAGGGCACGCTTGAAGATGACCTTGCCACCGCGGCCGCCGTGGATGTCGAAGATGCCTACGCGCAAACGCTTCAGCGCATGCGCGAGCGTGACCGGGCTGCGGGACGCACGTTGGTGGGTCCCCACCGCAGCGATCTGACGGTGTTCCACGGACCCAAGGGTTTGCCTGGGCGTGTGTGTTCAACGGGGGAGCAGAAGGCTTTGCTGACCGGGCTGATCCTGGCGCAAGCGGCCTTGATGAAACGCGCCCGCGGCGGCGTCGCCCCTTTGTTGCTGCTGGATGAGGTCGCCGCCCACCTCGATGCGGCACGGCGAGCGGCGCTTTTCGATGCGCTCATCGACCTTGAGACGCAAGCCTGGATGACGGGGACCGATCGCTCCGCCTTTGCGCGGCTGGACGAAGGCGGGGGCCGGGGCGGGGGCGCGCAGTTCTTTCATGTGGCCGAAGGCGGCCAAGTGAGCCAAATGAGCGCGTAACTGAAGAAGCGAGCGGGTGAACGCAGTCAGCGGGTGACGACAAGCGGAGGGCGCCATGACCGCCAGCCCGAATAAGGCTGCCATCGATATCGAAGGCCTCACGATCGGTGACGCGTTCGCACAAGCGGTCGCGCGCTTTGGCGCGGCGCCGTTCCTTGAGGTGCCACCTCAGCAGGACCGGGCCTATCTTCCTGCTGGTCTGCGCTGGACCTACGCCGATGTCGCGGCCGAGGTGCAGGCCCTGGAAGGCCGCCTGACCAACGCGGGCTACGGCCACGGCCACCGGATCGCGGTGCTGACCGGCAACCACCCGATCACCCTCATCATCAAGCTAGCATGTGCGCGCCTTGGCGTTTCCTGGGTGCCGATCAACCCCGATTACCGCCCGGCGGAAATCGCCTACCTGCTGGACGACAGCGCCGCCGCGCTCACATTCGCAACACCACCATTCGCGCCCGCGCTGACCGCCGGCATAGACGCCGCAAAGCGCCCCGTAGCGATGGTCACGCTGGCCGATAGCGTGGCCGCGCTGGACGCAACCTTGCCGCGCGCCGCAACGCCTGCGCCTCACGCCGACACGCCCGTGGGCGGGAAGAGCGAGGCAAGCCTCATCTACACGTCTGGCACCACGGGGAAACCCAAGGGCTGCCGGATGGGCCACGCCTACGCGTTGGCGATGGGTGCCTGGTACGCGAACCTGGGCGGTCGCCTGGCCCTCAGCGTAGGCGGTGAAAGACTCTACAACCCGCTGCCGCTGTTCCACGTTAACGCTGGCATCCTGTCGCTGTTCTGCATGATGCTGACGGGGAACGCGCTGATCATCCCGGAGCGCTTCAGCCGGCGACGCTGGTGGGCCGACATCGCGCACGCCAACGCGACCTGCGTGCACTATCTCGGCATCATCGTACCCGCCCTGATGAATGAGCCGGCGGGCCCGCACGATCGCCAGCATCGCATCAAGTTCGGGCTTGGCGGTGGGGTCGAGCCAACGCTGCATCGGGCCTTCGAAGACCGCTTCGCCTTTCCGCTCGTTGAGATCTGGGGCATGACGGAAGCCTGCCGCCTGCTCGCTGATCACATCGAACCGCGCCACGTCGGAACCCGCGCGATCGGCCATCCCCATCCCACCTTGCAAGTGCGCGTGGTCGATGACGCTGACCGCGATGTGCCCCCCGGCACGCCCGGCGAAATGCTGGTGCGCTATGACGCGACCACGCCCCGCAAGGACCATTTCCTGGGATACCTCAACCAGGATGAGGCGACAGAGCATGCCTGGCGCGGCGGCTGGTTCCACACGGGTGATGCGGTTCGTCAGGACGAGAACGGTCTGATCACGTTCGTCGAGCGCAAGAAGAATATCATCCGCCGGTCAGGCGAAAACATCGCCGCCGCCGAGGTCGAAGCCTGCCTGCAGGCGCATCCCGACGTCGCGCAGGTGGCGGTGATCGCGGTTCCCGATGCGCTGCGCGATGAGGAGGTGATGGCGTGCGTGATGCGCCGTAGCCGCGCGAGCGATGATGACCGCGCCCCCGCGCAAGACGAGAGCGATGCCGCCCTCGCGCAACGCCTGGTCGCTCACGCGCTGGAGCACCTTGCGTACTATAAAGCGCCTGGCTGGATCGTGTTCCTCGACACGCTTCCGATCACCGGCACGCAGAAGGTGCTCAAGCACGCGATCTTCCCCGATGGCGCCGATCCTTGCACGCTCGAGACCGCGCATGATCTGCGTGCGCACAAAAAGCGCCAAGCCTAGATCATCGGCCGCTTCGTC
>JBCBJZ010000132.1:0-10383 GCA_038522635.1 Pseudomonadota bacterium
GCACGTCTATCCCAACGAAGGCACCTACCAAGATGAACTCAACGCGGCCGCGACGCGCTGGTCGGTGCCGCCGCTGATCGAGAGCCTCAAACGGCAGGCTAAGGAGCAGGACCTGTGGAACCTGTTCCTGCCCCGCAAGCACTTCCCCGACGGGCTCACCAACCTCGAATACGCGCGCTTGTGCGAGTTGATGGGGCGCTCGCCGATTGGGCCGGAGTGCTTCAACTGTTCCGCGCCCGACACCGGCAACATGGAAACGCTGATCCTCTACGGGACGCCTGAGCAGAAGCAGCGCTGGCTCGACCCGCTGATGGCCGGCACGATCCGCTCGTGTTTTTCGATGACCGAGCCGGAGGTCGCTTCCTCCGACGCCACCAACATCCGCACCGCCATCGTGCGCGACGGCGATGACTACGTGATCAACGGGCGCAAATGGTGGTCATCGGGTGCCATGGACCCGCGCTGCAAGATCATCATCCTGATGGGGCAGACCAACCCCGACGCTGAACGCCACAGGCGGCAATCGATGATCCTGGTGCCGATGAACACGCCCGGCATCACGGTAGAGCGCCCGCTCACCGTGTTCGGCTACGATGATGCCCCGCACGGCCACGCGGAAATCACCTTCCAGGATGTGCGCGTGCCGGCAACCAACATGCTACTCGGCGAGGGCCGTGGTTTTGAGATCGCGCAAGGCCGTTTAGGCCCCGGACGCATCCACCATTGCATGCGCATGATCGGTCAGGCGGAGCGGGCGTTGGAGACGTTGTGCCGCCGCGCGGTTGAGCGCACCACGTTCGGACGGGCGATTGCCGACCATGGCGTCACACGCCACTGGATCGCAGAATCGCGCATGGAGATCGACCAGGCGCGTCTCCTCACCCTGCATGCCGCCAGCATGATGGATGAGGTCGGCAACAAGGCCGCCCGCGCCGAAATCGCGATGATCAAGGTCGTCGCGCCCAATGTTGCGCAACGGGTCATCGACAGGGCGATCCAAGTGTGCGGCGGTGGCGGCGTCAGCCAGGATTTCCACTTGGCGTACTCTTACGCTCGCGCGCGCGCCATCCGCCTCGCCGACGGTCCAGACGAAGTGCACCGTGAGGCGGTCGCCAAAATGGAGCTGCGCAAGTACCGCGAGCCGACCAACCAGCCGACCCGCTGAACAGCTGTGATGGGGTCGCGCTGCGTTGGGCCGGCCCATAGCAGTGATGAAGCGGCAATGAAGCGGCGATGAAAGGGAAACGATGAGTGGTTCAAACGACCCGGAGCCGGGCGCGTCGCCGCCACCGCAGCCCGAAGAGGCGTCAGAGACGATTCCCGTGCGCGAGGCCCACCGTTTCGACACAACGGCACTTGCCGCGCTCATCGCCCGTGATCTCGATGCCAAACTGATCGACGTGCGCCAAATGCGCGGCGGTCAATCGAACCCGACGTTTTTGATCGATACCGACGCGGGCGCCTTCGTGTTGCGCAAGCAGCCCCCCGGCGATCTGCTGCCATCCGCCCACGCCGTCGATCGCGAACACACCGTCCTAAAGGCGCTCGCCACCACCGATGTCCCGGTGCCGCGCCCGGTGTTGTTCTGCGCCGATCGCGACGTCATCGGGACGCCGTTCTACCTGATGGAACGCCTTCAGGGCCGCGTTTTTTGGCACCCGACGCTGCCCTCGCTGGACCGCGAAGAACGCCGCGCCATCTTCATGGCCATGAACGAGACGTTGGCACGTCTGCACCGGGTGGACTGGCGCGCGGTCGGCCTTGAGAGTTACGGCAAGCCCGGCGATTACTTCGGCCGTCAGATCCGCCGCTGGTCGCGTCAATGGGACGCCTCGCGCACGCGGGAGAACGCAGCCCTCGATCATCTTGCCGCCTGGTTGCCCGCCCACATCCCTGAAGGTGACGAGACATGCGTGTGCCACGGTGACTACCGGCTTGATAATCTGATGTTCCACGCCAGCGAGCCACGCGTCATCGGCATTCTCGATTGGGAGCTTTCGACGCTCGGCCATCCGCTCGCCGACCTCGCCTACAACTGCATCTGCTACGTCACCGCGCCGACGATCTACAAGGGCCTCCATGGCCTCGATCTCGACGCCCTTAACCTGCCGACCATGGACGAATACGTCGCCGCCTATTGCGCACATGCCGGGCGCGATGACGGCATCACCGCGTTCCACCTCGCATTCTCGATGTTCCGCCTCGCCGCGATCCTCGAAGGGGTGTACGCCCGCGGCAAAGCCGGCAACGCGTCAAGCGAAGAGGCGCTGCGCGTCGGCGCGCTCGGTACGACACTGGCCGAACGTGGCTGGGCGATCGCCCAGGGCGGTTGAAGGCTGGGGTAAAGGTTGACCGCCGCCCGGAACAATGTGCTGAAACTCACGCCAGAAGGATGCGAACCATGAGCACCATGCCCGCAGCCGGCCTGTTTGACCTCACCGGTAAGGTCGCGATCATCACCGGGTCGAGCCGCGGCATCGGGGAAGCGATCGCGATCGCGATGGCGCAACAGGGCGCGCGGGTCGTGATCTCCAGCCGCAAGGTTGAGCCGTGCGAGGCCGTCGCCCAGGCGATCCGCAAGACGGGCGCGGAGGCGATCGCGGTGCCGTGCAACATCTCAAAGCGCGCCGAGGTCGAAGCGCTCGTGGCCGAGACCCGGGCGCAGCTTGGCGCGGTCGATATCCTGGTCTGCAATGCGGCCGTCAACCCGGTCTACGGGCCGCTCGCCGACTTGGGCGATGAGGCGTTCGACAAAATCATGAGCTCGAACGTGAAGAGCAACCTGTGGCTCGCCAACCTGACCTTGCCGGACATGGCGGCAAGTGGCGGTGGTGCGATGATCATCGTGTCGTCGATCGCGGGCATCAGGGCATCGCGCGGGCTTGGCGGTTACGCGATTTCTAAGGCCGCTGACTTCGCGTTGGCGCGCAACCTCGCCATGGAGTGGGGGCCACAGAACGTGCGCGTCAATTGCATTGCGCCCGGCCTGATCAAGACCGCGTTCGCACGCGCGCTATGGGAGGATGAGGCGAGCCTTGCCAAGCGCAACGCGCAGACGCCGTTGGGCCGCATCGGCACGCCTGACGAGATCGGCGGCGTGGCAGCCTTTCTGGCGTCCCCCGCGGCGAGCTTTCTGACCGGGCAGATCATCACGGTCGACGGCGGCGTCACCAGCGCCTGAGGCCTAGGCCTGAGCGGGCAGGGCCTGTTCTGAAAGCCCGCACGAAAGCCAGCACAGGCGATCGGCCAGGCCGTGCCCAGCGGTGGGTTAGCGGCGGTTGCCAAGATCGTTGCCAAGGCCGGCACGCTCGATGGCCCACCACGCAAACGGTACGGCGCCCGCGGCCATTGCCGCCTTGACCGCATCGCCCACAAGGAACGGCTGCACGCCGGCGAGCCACGCCTTCTGCGCGCCGATCAGCGTTGCGAGCCACGCAAAGCCGAACAGATAGATCACCGCGGAGCCGACCAGCATCGCCACGAAGACCTGCACGCCCGGACGGCCCCAGCCCGCACGCGCCAGCACGCCGACGAGGCCAGCGGCAACGAGGTAGCCCACCAGATAGCCCGCCGTCGGCCCAGCGAAATACGCGATCCCGCCGCCCGATGCGAACACCGGTAGCCCCAGCGCGCCTTGCGCAAGGTAAAGCCCAACCGTTGCCATCCCCAGGCCCGGCCCGTAGACCAGCGCGATCAGCAGCACCGCAAACGTCGAAAGCGTCATCGGAACCGGCCACATGGGCACCTGGATTTTCGCGCACACCGTGATGAGCAATGCGCCTACGAAGGCAAGCACCGCACTGCGGGCGAGCGAGCGTTGGGGCCAAACGGCGTCGGCGAGAACGGCGGTGGATGCGGACATGCGAGAGTTCCTGGCGAGAGTTCCTGGGTTGGCGGCGTCGGCGGGTGCTTCGAGGCGTGAACGCTTGTGCGCACGGCCCCCGCGAAAGGGCGACACATCGCGTCACCTTGGGTCGTCGTTGTGCGCCAGATCGGCTAGCGGTGCAAGCGTGAGCGCACAGCCCATGAACCGGGGTCGGCCGCGTCCGTGCCCGCACCCTTTGGCGGTGCGATCTGAACAAGGCGTGGATCAGCGTGAGGCTGTACCGCCTATCGATCGAATGCCCCGCCGTGATTGAGACCGGCCTTGAAGCCCTTGAAGCCTACACGCCGATCGGGCATTGGCGCCTGGCGCGCGTGATCCACGAGCGCCCCCCGGCTGCAGGCGCGCGCCAAGAGGGTTCTCGGCTTGTCGCGCGGGTAAAAGGCGACCTGACAGTCGCCCCAGCAAGCGGCGATGCAGACGGCGATACCGGCGCGGGCGCGGATGCCCCTCGCGGTCACCTCAAGAGCAACCCGAACGAGAGCTACCCGAGCGACGCCCGCACCCCCGCGGCGCAGCCCCTAACCTACCGCGAGCGCGGCCTGCTGACCCTGCTCGACAGCGCCACACGCTTGCCCTTCGAGCGCACCTTGCGGCTGATCCATCACCACGACGGCAGGCTGGAACATTGCTTCACCGATGGGCGCCCGTTCTTCACCGTGCCCTGGCGGCCGGGCGTGCATCCGCTCCACCACGATTGCCCGCCGGATGCTTATACGGGCGCCCTCACCATCGTCGGGCCGGCGCTTTGGGGGATCACATGGCATGTGGATGGCCCGCGCAAACGCCAGACGATCAGCAGTCGCCTGCGTCGTATCGGTTGAGATATAGACCGTGGCGGTGCGGGGCTTGGTGAGCCATTGCTTAAGACGTTTGGGCTTAAGACGTTTGGGCTTCAGGCGAGCCTTGGGCCTCTGGCTGGCTTCGGCCGCGGACTCGCTTCGGCCTCCGGCTCGCTTGGACCTCGGGCGCGCTTGGACCTCTGGCTAGCTTGGAGGCCCCACCACGCTTCGCGCCAACCTGCGCTGATCAAACACACGAGTTGCCTCCCCTATGTCCGCTGCCCCTCCGACCTCACCCCAACAGCCGCCTTTCGCGACCGCCGCCGCCTTCCAGCCCGGCATGGCGCGTCTGGGCACCGAGACGGCCTTCGATGTTCTGTCGCGCGCCGAAGCGCTTGCACGCGAGGGCCGCGACATCATCAACCTGGGCATCGGCCAGCCGGATTTCAAAACCGCCCCGCACATCGTTGAAGCTGGCATCAAAGCTCTGCGCGATGGACATCACGGCTACACGCCGCCGTTGGGCATACCCGCCTTACGTGAGGCGGTCGCGCGCGATCTGGAACGTCGCTACCGGGTCGATGTTTCGCCCGAGCGCATCGCCATCATGCCGGGCGGCAAGCCAACGATGTTCTTCGCCTGCTTGATGTTCGGTCAGCCAGGCGTGGAGATCATGTATCCAGACCCAGGCTTTCCGATCTATCGCTCGATGATCGAATTCACCGGCGCGACACCCGTGCCGATGACCCTGCACGAGGCGGACGGCTTCGCCTTCCGGGCCGATGATGTCTTAGCGCGCATCACGCCGGCGACACGACTGATCATCCTCAATTCGCCCGGCAACCCCACCGGTGGCGTCACGCCGAAACCCGAGATCGACGCGCTGGCCGCCGGCCTTGAGGCGCATCCGCAGGTGATGGTCCTATCCGATGAGATCTACGCGCACCTGTTGTTCGATCGTGCCGCGCACACGACGCTGCTCGCCTATCCGCATCTACGCGAGCGTGTCATCCTGCTCGACGGATGGTCGAAAGCCTACGCCATGACGGGCTGGCGGCTTGGCTATGCGGTCTGGCCACAAAGCTGCATCGAGGCGGTGACGCGGCTTTGCGTCAACGCGCACTCGTGCGTGAACGCGCCAACGCAGCTGGCCGGGATCGCCGCGCTTGAGGGCCCGCAGGACGCCATCGCCGCCATGGTGGAAGCGTTTCAGGCGCGCCGCGACGTAGCGGTGGCCGCGCTCAACGCAATGTCGGGCGTCCGCTGTGTGGTGCCCGGCGGCGCGTTCTACGCCTTTCCCAACATCACCGGCACCGGCATGGATGCGAAAACGCTGCAAACCGCGTTGCTGGAGGAGGCAGGTGTCGCAACGATCGCGGGCACAAGCTTTGGTGCCGGCGGCGAAGGTTATCTGCGGTTGTCGTTCGCCAACAGCATGGACAACATCGAGCGTGCGCTTGCACGGATGGCGTCGCTGCTGGAGACCCGCGCCGCGCCCTGACAGCCGCCGCGCCCGTTGATGCGGATGACCTTAAGCGTCGGGCGATGCCACGTGCGTGAAGCTGCCGCGCAAATAGATGAGCGGGCTTGCCTCCTCGCGCGCATCGCCGCCGATCACGGTCGCCAAGAAGATCGAGTGGGTGGCGAAAGCGTGCGCGTCGACCACGCGACAATCGAGGCTCGCCAGCGCGGAGCGCAATCGTGGTGCACCGCTGAGCCCCGTTTCCCAGGGATCGCCCAAAAACCGCTGCTCGCCCTTGATGCCGCCAGCACCGGCAAACTTGGCCGCCACATCGGCCTGGTCGCTCGCCAGCATGTTAACGCTGAAGGCGCCGGTTTCCTGGATCACGCCATGCGCGCTTGCCGCCTGGTTGACGCAGATGAGCAAGCTCGGCGGATCATCGCTGAGCGAACAGACCGCGGTTGCGGTCAAGCCCGTGCGCGCGCCTTCGCGGCCAACCGCGATAACGGCCACCGCGCCTGCCTGATGGCGCATCAACGCGCGAAACGCCGCCGCACTCAGCACCGGCGGTTGAGACGGCGCATCAGGGCTTGGCACACGCCCCCCGTTTGAGGAACGTGATCTGCGATAGCCGCCCGCGGATCGAGAACTCACCGTAGTCGATGAACAACTTCCGACTGACCCCATTGTCGTAATAGCGAAACGCCAGTTCGTAGACCGGCACGCCGTCCGCGTTGGCCTTGTCCTTCTCGAAATAACTGATCGACACCGGCCACGCTGCGAGCCCGCGCAGCACCTTGCCATTCTTGGCGGCCGGCAGCTTGGCGTCCGCATCAGGCGCCAGAGGCAACCCGATCACCGACGTGGTGGCGTAAACCTTGTCGCCCTTTTCCGAGCCATCGTAGAGGTCGGCCTGGAGCACCTTACGACCGGCGCGCGCCGCATTCAGAAGAGCGATCGAATGCTGAACGGGAAAGAACACGTCGGGACGCAGCGCCAACTTGGCCTTGCGTGGGCTGCTCAAGCGGATGTTGATGCTTTTGTCTTTGCGCCGGCGGCGGGCGTCACCCTTGGTTGACTGCGCAAGCTTGTCATCGCGGTACTGGCGCGAGTTGAAACGAAACCGTTGCCCCTCGCCCTGCTCCCAACTGGACGTGCGCATGTCTGACACCGTCGCTTCGCCCTGTGGCGAGACCATCCGACTGACGAAACGCATGTTCTGCGTATAACCTTCGCACGCGTTCCCCGTCAGCTCATAGACCATGCGGCCACGCAGCTGCCCGATACCGGACCCCACTTTCGCGCGCTCAAGCGTGATCTCGTAGACCGCGCGGTGCGGCACCAACGAAGCGGCGTGCGCCACCGCCGGGGCAAGGCCCATCACGAGCAACGACGCGAGCGCTTTGGGCGCAAAACCGCTCGCGGCGGCGCGTTGGGCGGTGCTTAAGGATTTAGACAAGACAGAACGAACGTGCACAGCGTGCATGCCATCCTCCTGATGACGAAAAGGAACATCACCCTAGGCACATCCGCTGATTTTGCCTAGCGTTCTTGACTCCGCCGTATAGTCACGCGGCGGTAACAGTGACTTTGCAAAATTGGGGCATCGGTTCCCGGCGTGCGCCATGCAGGGCGCCAGAAAGCGATCGAACGCGCGCCCTTCAGGATGAGGCCTCATGCGCCTGCACATGCACTCGTATTGCGCCCAACCCATCGCCCACCGTGGCTTGCATGGGGCGGTGACGGGGCACGTTGAGAATTCAACGGCAGCGCTGCGCGAAGCCTACGAAGCGGGCTACGCGATCGAGTGCGACGTGCGCGCCAGTGTCGACCACCAAGCGTTCGTGTTCCATGACGCGACGGGCGCGCGTCTGCTCGCCGCACCCGCTGACGCGCGAAGCGAGGCGTTCACGCTGGCTGCGCAACCGGCCGACGCGATCCAAGCAACACGCGTCGCCGGGACGGACGCGCCGCCACCAACCTTCGAAGCGCTGCTGGCGTTGGTGGCCGGACGGGTCCCGCTGATCGTTGAGATCAAGCCGGATGCTGCGACCCGGGCAAGCGAGACGCTCGATGCCATGGCGCTCGCGGCGGCGACCTACACTGGCGATCTCGCGTTCAAATCGTTTGATCCAGATCTTTGCGCCCGTCTCAAACGCCGCCTGCCCTATTTACCGATCGGCCTGGTGATCGGTCCACACCCACCGCCAGCCGGCGTTTGGCCCTGGCGTTGCCCCGCGCTGCGCGATCTCACGAGCGCTGATTTCCTCAGCGTCGCGGTGAGCCGCGTCCACGATCCGCTGTTTCAGACTTTGCGCCGGCTGCAAGCCAAGCCGCTCTTCACCTGGACCGTGCGGGAACCCGAAGAGCACAGCCTGGCGCGTCGCTATGCGGACGCTGCGATCTTCGAACTTACGGCTTGATCGCGTTGCCGGTGACGAACAGGCCCACAACCCAGATCGCGCCGAACAGCGGAAACAGGTAAACGTAAAGACCGTAGTGGAGCGCACTGTAGAGTTCGCCGGCGTCGGGCTTTTCGGGATTGACGTACACCGTCGCTTCCTTGCCGAGCATGCGGCGGCGTCCCCAGTAGTTCGACGTCGCCACGTAGCGCTTGCCTTTGTAGGCGTACCCCACGCTGATCGACGGCCATGGCACCAGGCGGACGTCCACAATCTGCCCAGGCACCTTGGTCCATTTATCCAGCCGGTCGCGCCAGACGAGGTAATGCATGGCGCCGATCAGCATCAAAAATCCGCCGATGTAGATGTTGACGTGAAGACCGCCCACCGCGTGCCCCTCTCTCTTGTCGCCGTCGCCAGCTTTGTCGCCGTCGCCGGTGCTGCATGCCAACCGCGACGACCGGCCACGGAACCTTTCACCGTCGATTGGCTAGGGTGTCGCCATCAGCCTCCGATGATGCCATCGCGGGCCCGCATCCCCCAGCAAAGCACCATGGCAAGGACCGCATGAGCGCCAGCGAAGAACCGCAAAGCGAGGTCGTCGTCAAGGTTGTGCGCGGCCTCGATGACGTCGAGCCGGCGGCCTGGGATGCGTGCGCGACGCCTGATCCGGCGACCCGCAACCCGTTCGTCAGCCACACGTTCCTGAAGTGCCTCGAAGACGCCAAGACCGTGACGCGGCGCAGCGGGTGGATGCCGCATCATCTGTTGCTGGAGGACGATGCGGGCGCGCTCGCCGCCTGTATGCCCTGCTACCTCAAGGCTCACAGCCAGGGTGAGTACATCTTCGATTACGGCTGGGCGGACGCCTTCGAACGCGCAGGCGGGAGCTATTACCCCAAGCTGCAATGCGCCGTGCCGTTCACGCCGGTGCCTGGCCCGCGCCTGCTCGTGCGCCCCAGCATCGATGCTGCGCATAACGCACGCCTGCTGGCCGCAGCGGCTGTCGAACTGGCCAAGCAGAACGCGTTATCCTCGCTGCATTTCACCTTCCTCACCAAGCCCGAATGGGAGGACTTAGGCGATCTGGGCTTCCTGCAACGCACCGACAAGCAGTTCCATTGGCATAACGAGGGCTACGATACGTTCGACGCGTTCTTGGGCGCACTCGCCTCGCGCAAACGTAAAGCGATCCGCAAAGAACGCGCCAGCGCACTGGACGCCGGCCTGACCGTGTCATGGCTGCGCGGACGCGACATCACCGAAGCCCACTGGGACGCCTTTTTCGATTTCTACCAGGACACTGGCGCGCGCAAATGGGGGCGGCCCTACTTGAACCGGCGCTTTTTCTCGCTGCTGGGCGAGCGCATGGGCGAAGACTGCTTGCTCATCATGGTGGCACAAGGCTCACGCTACATCGCAGGTGCGCTCAACATCATCGGCGGCGATTGCCTGTACGGGCGTTACTGGGGCGCTTTAGAGCATCACCCCTGCCTGCACTTTGAGGTCTGTTATTATCAGGCGGTGGATTTTGCGATCGCGGAGAAGCTGGCGCGGGTCGAAGCCGGCGCGCAGGGTGAACATAAGTTGGCGCGCGGCTACGTGCCGGTGCCGACCTATTCGGCGCATTGGATTGCCGATCGGAACTTCCGTGCCGCGGTCGCTGACTATCTGGAGCGTGAGCGCGAGCATATGGACTATGAGCGCGACGCCTTGGCCACGTTCACCCCGTTCAAGAAGGCGGACTGACGGGCCAACGCGCGGTCGGACGTGCCGTTAGAGCAACGGGCGCAAAGTGCGAGTCACCGGCTTAAACACTCACGCCTTGCCTTTGCGCCCAAAGTTGCTCTGCAC
>JBCBJZ010000133.1:0-10358 GCA_038522635.1 Pseudomonadota bacterium
CGCTTCGAGCACCGCGCTGCGGGCCCGGTCGATGCGGATGCGGGCAGCGCGCCCTCGACGTCTGCGCCGTGCAGTTACGGTCACGCTTGGTTGTGCGTCGCAAGCCCGAACGCTGCCTCCGCTCCGCGTGTGCCGGCGCACATCGAAGACGCTGCGCGCCCCGGTGCGTCCCGTAGAAGCGCTAAGGCGTCGCCGCCATCAGCGCGGGGCGAGCCGGCAGTCTTGCCCCTGCGCCTGCCGCTGCGCGCTGAACTGGTCAAAATCGGCCGGGACGAAGAAAACGACCTTCGCCTTGCCCATGACACGGTTCACCGTCACCACGCGCTGTTGCACCGTAATGCTGATGCCGAGTTCACCATCACCGATCTGTCCGGCCGCCACGGCAATGGCCTGCGGATCAACGGTGCGCGCGTCAGGCGCGCTGTGCTTCGCTCCGGCGATCAGATTGACGTTGGTGCGGTGCGGTTGCAGTTCGACGCCGCTTGAGCGTGAGTGTGAGCGCTGCAGGCTCGCCAGGTTTTGGGGCGCGCTACACGCTTAGGGGCGCGCTAAAGGGGCCAACGGGTCGTTGAGGGGATGTCAGATGTCAGAACAGGATGGTTCAACGCCACCGGGTGCGGCGCGGCGCACGGGCCTGCTAGGTTCGCTGCGCGAGGCTTTGGCCGCAGCCGGTCGCGATGATGCGATGGCCGGAACGAGTGCGAGCGCAGGCGCGGGCGCAGGCCGTGATGCGCACAACGAACCGCAGTTAATAAGTGAGAGCGTACGGGAGGGTGCTGGTACCATGAGCGCGGACAAAGAGATCGAACGGCAGGTTCAGCGTCAGTTGCAGGCTGTTGCGCCACCACCGCCACCCGCGAGCGCTGCCACGCCGGCGCGTGGCCAAACGCCTCCGCTGCCGACGGACGCAGCGATCGCGATGCCACCGGTGTCGCTCCAAGAGCGCGCCGCGGAAGCTGTGCCTACGCCGGCCGTCGCGGCAAGCGCACAGGGCGGCGCGGGCTTGAGTGCGGCCGAAGCGGCGGCACGCGCGCGCGGCCAAGCTGCACCCGGCCGCGATGCCCACGCCGAAGCCGACCAACCGACCACACGCGCACCTCAGCCGCGCGCCGCAGCATCGCCGCCGCGCATGTCGCGTACGACCGCGGACGCCTCGTCGGGTAAGGCCAGCGCCGCCACCCAGTTCGTACGTGGCCGCGCCAAAGTCGCACGCACCTCGTTCCATCAAGACCCGGTCGTTGGCTGGCTGGTGGTGGTCGGCGGCCCAGGCCTCGGCGCTTTCCGCCCGATCTTCGAAGGCAACAACACCGTTGGACGCTCGCGCGGGCAGCGCGTGCCGATCGACTTCGGCGACGATACGATCTCGAGCGAGGAGCAGGCTTACATCCGCTATGATTCAGCTGACCGTCGCTTCCTCTTCGTGCCCAACCTCGCCAAGACCAACGTCGTTTCCGTGAACGATGAAAAGCCGACGAGCGCGCTCGAACTGAGCGGCATGGACGTGATCACGATGGGCCGTACGCAACTGGTTTTCGTGCCGTTTTGTAGCGACGAGTTCGATTGGTCCGAGCTCACCGAAGCGGGCGCGTGAGGATGCCGCGAGAGCTATGGGGGCAAAGTGCGCATGGCGATCCCGATGGGTCGCCCGATGATCTAACCTTCCGTCATGTGGCGCGGTTGGACCTGCCGACGCTCGCGCTAGAGCAACGGGCGCAAAGTACGAATCACCGGGCCGAACACTCACGCCTCGCCTTTGCGCCCAAAGTTGCTCTGCACTTAAGATTTAGATCATCTTTGGTCGATTGGTCGGGCTCACCTGTGGTGATCCCGATAAATCGCCCGATGATCTAGACCGCACCGCTAAATGAGCGCGTAACGCAACGATGACGCAGCCGAAACAGCCAACTTCCAACCCCTCCCACCTCGCGATCGCGGGGCGGAGCATTCGGGGGGCTCGGGAGTATCAGGAGGACGCCTACGCCGTATGGGTCGGCGCGCGTGCGCTATCGGGGCTTGAGCGCGGTGGCGTGGAACAGGTGGCGCTTGGGCTTGCTGATGCGCCTGGCCTTGCTGATGCGGGCGGCCATCTCTTGGCGTTGCTGGCAGACGGTATGGGCGGCCACGCAGGTGGGGCGGTCGCGAGCCGGCTCGCCTGTGACGCGTTTGCGCAAAACCTTCACGCGGCTTTGCTGTCGCCGGTGCGCGTTGAGCGGGACGTCGTCACAGAACCGCCGACGCTGGCGCCGCGGGATGTCGCGTACCCCACGCACGCCGTTCCAATCCCCTCCGTGCCCGAAGCTCTTCGCTTAGCGCTCACAGCAGCCAACGACGCGTTGTTCGATCGTGCCGACAGCGAGCCCGCGCTTGAGGGGATGGGCACAACGATCATCGGTGTGGTGGTCGACGGGGAAGGATTGCGCTGGATCAGCGTTGGCGATTCTCCGCTCTATCTGCTTCGCGCGGGCGATCTGGTGCAACTCAACGCCGACCATTCGTTGGCGCCTGTGCTCGATGCCATGGTGGCTGGCGGCGAGATGACACGGGAACGTGCCATGGCCCACCCGCAACGCCACCACTTGCGGGCCGCGTTGACGGGGGAAGAGCTGGATCTGATCGATGCCAGCGAGCATCCGCTCGCCTTGCAGACTGGCGATGTTTTGTTGTTGGCAAGCGACGGCGTGCAATCGCTGTCGCATGAGGCCATCGCCAGCGCCCTGGCCCCCGCATCGAAGGAAGGGCCCGATGCCGCTCTAGACGGCCTCTTTGCGGCGATCGAGCGGGCGGGCGTACCGCATCAGGACAACGCCACCGCCATTTGCCTGGTGGTGACGTAACACCGGTCCACATCCAGCCGACGGGCCGATGCCGATGGCGCTTCGTTGCGGCCTTAAGTGCGGACCGCCTCCACGCCCGGTTGCAGAACACGCTGCCAGCGCTTCCAACCTTGCACCATCTTATGTTCCAGTGCGCTCATGTCCGAACGCGGACGAACGCTCCAGACGGAGCGCGCCTTGCGCTTTCGCGCAGCCTCCTGAGGCAAAGGCTGGGCGGGGAACGTCAGCGGATCGCCCACGACCATGTCGTGCACGTAGGCCAGCGTCTTGGGCTCGATGCCATGCTTTCGGCAAAGGTCATCGAAGGCCTCACCGTCGCGGTTCCAGAAGTGTTCGAACAGTTTGTCGAGCGCAGCGTGGTTGCTGCCATCGATCAACGCGAACGCCTTGCGCCAATGGCTGCAAATCTGCTCGGACACCCCCTCAACGTGGACCGCGTGCTGTCCGCCCACGATCTTGCTGCGGAACTGTTCATTCGTGCGCAGCGGGAAGTGCAACGACGCGAGACCTAGCGCACCGCCATCGACGCCCTTCAGCGGCGGCAGCGTTCTGCGGAAGACACGATGGAAGCCGGTGCCCAACACCCGATCGGGTTGCCACTTGAACAGCACCTTGGGCAGCTTCGTTGCGAACATAGTGGTGAGCTGCGGCGCTTGCAGGAGGCGCGGCAATTGCGTGAACGGCGTCAAGCCAGGATGGGCCTGTAGCCAAGGCAACTCGATGAAGTCGCCACAAGCATCAAGATCAACATCAGGCCCGGGCGCCGCCCAGAAGAAGTCGTCCGCGTCGTAGGGCAAGATCCAGTCGGTGTTGAAGTAATTGCGCGCGAGCGTGGCCAGGGCCGTGACCTTCTCAGCTTGCTTGAAAGCGCCAACCGGGTCTTCGAGCACCGCGATTTCGCAATCGCTGAACCGACGGGCGCAGTGGCGCACAATGTCGAGTGTGTCGTCAGTGGAGCCGTGGTCGGCGACCACGAACTTCTTGAACCCCACGTCACGCAGATGGTTCAGTGTCAGACCGATGATATCGGCGCTATCACGAATCTGCGTGACGGCCGCCATCCGGCTGAAGTCGAAACGGGGCGCGGTCTTTGTTGTCGCAAAGAGGCGCGTCGATGGTCCGATATCTTGCGGCAAAGGAAACCCCTGGTGAATGCTCCAATGGAGGACGCCGCAACCGTCCACTTCCCATTGACCTTCGCAGTATCAAAGATTCACTTTTGTGGAAAACACCTCTCGTTTCGTAATGTTACTCACACGAATAATGGTTGTGATGAGTTTATGGGGATAATGCCGATGAGATACTGGCCACGCGCTGATGGTGCGCGACTCACGTCGCGGCGCGTTCGGCCAGCACCCGACGGGCAATGCGGAAACAAGCGACGCCCGCGGGAAACCCGGCGTAGATGGCGATTTGATGCAGGATGGCGCGCAATTCCGCTTCCGTGACGCCGTTGTTGAGCGCCCCGTTCAGGTGGAGTTCCCACTCATCCATCCGGTTGAGCGCCGCGATCATGGTCAGGTTCATCATGGAGCGCTGCTTCGGGCTTAACGTTTCGTCGGTCCACACAGCGCCCCAGCAGTACTCGTTGAGCATATCCTGGAACGCGGCGTTGAAATCCGTCACCGTGGCCATGTTCTTTTCCACGTAAGCCGCGCCGAGCACCTGTTTGCGCATCGCCATGCCGCGGGCTTTGAGATCATCTGCCATGGGTGGGGTGTCCTCTCTTCCGTTCGTTTGATTAGAGCAACGGGCGCAAAGTGCGAGTCACCGGCTTTGACACTCACGCCTTGCCTTTGCGCCCAAAGTTGCTCTGCACTTTAAGTTTAGATCATCTTTGGGCGATTTCGGGCTCACCTGTGGTGATCCCGATAAATGGCCCGATGATCTAGTGGCGCGGCTGGTGCAAGTCGGCACCACGGCCGTTCGCTCCAAGGGTGCGCCCTTGTGTGAAGCGCCTCAATGGATCTCGTCGGCTTGCGCCATCGCGGCGCGAAGCTTCTCGATGGAGAAATCATCGCCGCGCGCCAGCTTGAGGATCGGCTCCTCTTTGCGTGCGCAAAGGCGGGCGGCTTCGGGGACCTCAGCGGCGACGGCATGAGGTATGACCACGCCCCCGTGCAGATCGGCGTGGATCAGGTCGCCCGAGCGCACCAGCATGCCGGCCACGCGCACCTCACGGCCGAAATCATCCAGGTGCACATGCGCGTGCGAGGGCGCGATCGAGCGGGCCAACATCTGGAAGCCCGGCGCCACATCGGGGATGTCGCGGATGCAACCGTCGGTGATCACACCGCGGCAGCCCAACGCCTTATGGAGCGCGGTCTGCACCTCCCCCCAAAAGGCCTTTTGGGGGGAGGTGCAGACCGCGCTCCATAAGGCGTTGGGCTGCCGCGGTGTGATCACCGACGGTTGCATCCGCGACATCCCCGATGTGGCGCCGGGCTTCCAGATGTTGGCCCGCTCGATCGCGCCCTCGCACGCGCATGTGCACCTGGATGATTTCGGCCGTGAGGTGCGCGTGGCCGGCATGCTGGTGCGCTCGGGCGACCTGATCCACGCCGATCTGCACGGGGGCGTGGTCATACCTCATGCCGTCGCCGCTGAGGTCCCCGAAGCCGCCCGCCTTTGCGCACGCAAAGAGGAGCCGATCCTCAAGCTGGCGCGCGGCGATGATTTCTCCATCGAGAAGCTTCGCGCCGCGATGGCGCAAGCCGACGAGATCCATTGAGGCGCTTCACACAAGGGCGCACCCTTGGAGCGAACGGCCGTGGTGCCGACTTGCACCAGCCGCGCCACTAGATCATCGGGCCATTTATCGGGATCACCACAGGTGAGCCCGAAATCGCCCAAAGATGATCTAAACTTAAAGTGCAGAGCAACTTTGGGCGCAAAGGCAAGGCGTGAGTGTCAAAGCCGGTGACTCGCACTTTGCGCCCGTTGCTCTAATCAAACGAACGGAAGAGAGGACACCCCACCCATGGCAGATGATCTCAAAGCCCGCGGCATGGCGATGCGCAAACAGGTGCTCGGCGCGGCTTACGTGGAAAAGAACATGGCCACGGTGACGGATTTCAACGCCGCGTTCCAGGATATGCTCAACGAGTACTGCTGGGGCGCTGTGTGGACCGACGAAACGTTAAGCCCGAAGCAGCGCTCCATGATGAACCTGACCATGATCGCGGCGCTCAACCGGATGGATGAGTGGGAACTCCACCTGAACGGGGCGCTCAACAACGGCGTCACGGAAGCGGAATTGCGCGCCATCCTGCATCAAATCGCCATCTACGCCGGGTTTCCCGCGGGCGTCGCTTGTTTCCGCATTGCCCGTCGGGTGCTGGCCGAACGCGCCGCGACGTGAGTCGCGCACCATCAGCGCGTGGCCAGTATCTCATCGGCATTATCCCCATAAACTCATCACAACCATTATTCGTGTGAGTAACATTACGAAACGAGAGGTGTTTTCCACAAAAGTGAATCTTTGATACTGCGAAGGTCAATGGGAAGTGGACGGTTGCGGCGTCCTCCATTGGAGCATTCACCAGGGGTTTCCTTTGCCGCAAGATATCGGACCATCGACGCGCCTCTTTGCGACAACAAAGACCGCGCCCCGTTTCGACTTCAGCCGGATGGCGGCCGTCACGCAGATTCGTGATAGCGCCGATATCATCGGTCTGACACTGAACCATCTGCGTGACGTGGGGTTCAAGAAGTTCGTGGTCGCCGACCACGGCTCCACTGACGACACACTCGACATTGTGCGCCACTGCGCCCGTCGGTTCAGCGATTGCGAAATCGCGGTGCTCGAAGACCCGGTTGGCGCTTTCAAGCAAGCTGAGAAGGTCACGGCCCTGGCCACGCTCGCGCGCAATTACTTCAACACCGACTGGATCTTGCCCTACGACGCGGACGACTTCTTCTGGGCGGCGCCCGGGCCTGATGTTGATCTTGATGCTTGTGGCGACTTCATCGAGTTGCCTTGGCTACAGGCCCATCCTGGCTTGACGCCGTTCACGCAATTGCCGCGCCTCCTGCAAGCGCCGCAGCTCACCACTATGTTCGCAACGAAGCTGCCCAAGGTGCTGTTCAAGTGGCAACCCGATCGGGTGTTGGGCACCGGCTTCCATCGTGTCTTCCGCAGAACGCTGCCGCCGCTGAAGGGCGTCGATGGCGGTGCGCTAGGTCTCGCGTCGTTGCACTTCCCGCTGCGCACGAATGAACAGTTCCGCAGCAAGATCGTGGGCGGACAGCACGCGGTCCACGTTGAGGGGGTGTCCGAGCAGATTTGCAGCCATTGGCGCAAGGCGTTCGCGTTGATCGATGGCAGCAACCACGCTGCGCTCGACAAACTGTTCGAACACTTCTGGAACCGCGACGGTGAGGCCTTCGATGACCTTTGCCGAAAGCATGGCATCGAGCCCAAGACGCTGGCCTACGTGCACGACATGGTCGTGGGCGATCCGCTGACGTTCCCCGCCCAGCCTTTGCCTCAGGAGGCTGCGCGAAAGCGCAAGGCGCGCTCCGTCTGGAGCGTTCGTCCGCGTTCGGACATGAGCGCACTGGAACATAAGATGGTGCAAGGTTGGAAGCGCTGGCAGCGTGTTCTGCAACCGGGCGTGGAGGCGGTCCGCACTTAAGGCCGCAACGAAGCGCCATCGGCATCGGCCCGTCGGCTGGATGTGGACCGGTGTTACGTCACCACCAGGCAAATGGCGGTGGCGTTGTCCTGATGCGGTACGCCCGCCCGCTCGATCGCCGCAAAGAGGCCGTCTAGAGCGGCATCGGGCCCTTCCTTCGATGCGGGGGCCAGGGCGCTGGCGATGGCCTCATGCGACAGCGATTGCACGCCGTCGCTTGCCAACAACAAAACATCGCCAGTCTGCAAGGCGAGCGGATGCTCGCTGGCATCGATCAGATCCAGCTCTTCCCCCGTCAACGCGGCCCGCAAGTGGTGGCGTTGCGGGTGGGCCATGGCACGTTCCCGTGTCATCTCGCCGCCAGCCACCATGGCATCGAGCACAGGCGCCAACGAATGGTCGGCGTTGAGTTGCACCAGATCGCCCGCGCGAAGCAGATAGAGCGGAGAATCGCCAACGCTGATCCAGCGCAATCCTTCCCCGTCGACCACCACACCGATGATCGTTGTGCCCATCCCCTCAAGCGCGGGCTCGCTGTCGGCACGATCGAACAACGCGTCGTTGGCTGCTGTGAGCGCTAAGCGAAGAGCTTCGGGCACGGAGGGGATTGGAACGGCGTGCGTGGGGTACGCGACATCCCGCGGCGCCAGCGTCGGCGGTTCTGTGACGACGTCCCGCTCAACGCGCACCGGCGACAGCAAAGCCGCGTGAAGGTTTTGCGCAAACGCGTCACAGGCGAGCCGGCTCGCGACCGCCCCACCTGCGTGGCCGCCCATACCGTCTGCCAGCAACGCCAAGAGATGGCCGCCCGCATCAGCAAGGCCAGGCGCATCAGCAAGCCCAAGCGCCACCTGTTCCACGCCACCGCGCTCAAGCCCCGATAGCGCACGCGCGCCGACCCATACGGCGTAGGCGTCCTCCTGATACTCCCGAGCCCCCCGAATGCTCCGCCCCGCGATCGCGAGGTGGGAGGGGTTGGAAGTTGGCTGTTTCGGCTGCGTCATCGTTGCGTTACGCGCTCATTTAGCGGTGCGGTCTAGATCATCGGGCGATTTATCGGGATCACCACAGGTGAGCCCGACCAATCGACCAAAGATGATCTAAATCTTAAGTGCAGAGCAACTTTGGGCGCAAAGGCGAGGCGTGAGTGTTCGGCCCGGTGATTCGTACTTTGCGCCCGTTGCTCTAGCGCGAGCGTCGGCAGGTCCAACCGCGCCACATGACGGAAGGTTAGATCATCGGGCGACCCATCGGGATCGCCATGCGCACTTTGCCCCCATAGCTCTCGCGGCATCCTCACGCGCCCGCTTCGGTGAGCTCGGACCAATCGAACTCGTCGCTACAAAACGGCACGAAAACCAGTTGCGTACGGCCCATCGTGATCACGTCCATGCCGCTCAGTTCGAGCGCGCTCGTCGGCTTTTCATCGTTCACGGAAACGACGTTGGTCTTGGCGAGGTTGGGCACGAAGAGGAAGCGACGGTCAGCTGAATCATAGCGGATGTAAGCCTGCTCCTCGCTCGAGATCGTATCGTCGCCGAAGTCGATCGGCACGCGCTGCCCGCGCGAGCGTCCAACGGTGTTGTTGCCTTCGAAGATCGGGCGGAAAGCGCCGAGGCCTGGGCCGCCGACCACCACCAGCCAGCCAACGACCGGGTCTTGATGGAACGAGGTGCGTGCGACTTTGGCGCGGCCACGTACGAACTGGGTGGCGGCGCTGGCCTTACCCGACGAGGCGTCCGCGGTCGTACGCGACATGCGCGGCGGCGATGCTGCGGCGCGCGGCTGAGGTGCGCGTGTGGTCGGTTGGTCGGCTTCGGCGTGGGCATCGCGGCCGGGTGCAGCTTGGCCGCGCGCGCGTGCCGCCGCTTCGGCCGCACTCAAGCCCGCGCCGCCCTGTGCGCTTGCCGCGACGGCCGGCGTAGGCACAGCTTCCGCGGCGCGCTCTTGGAGCGACACCGGTGGCATCGCGATCGCTGCGTCCGTCGGCAGCGGAGGCGTTTGGCCACGCGCCGGCGTGGCAGCGCTCGCGGGTGGCGGTGGTGGCGCAACAGCCTGCAACTGACGCTGAACCTGCCGTTCGATCTCTTTGTCCGCGCTCATGGTACCAGCACCCTCCCGTACGCTCTCACTTATTAACTGCGGTTCGTTGTGCGCATCACGGCCTGCGCCCGCGCCTGCGCTCGCACTCGTTCCGGCCATCGCATCATCGCGACCGGCTGCGGCCAAAGCCTCGCGCAGCGAACCTAGCAGGCCCGTGCGCCGCGCCGCACCCGGTGGCGTTGAACCATCCTGTTCTGACATCTGACATCCCCTCAACGACCCGTTGGCCCCTTTAGCGCGCCCCTAAGCGTGTAGCGCGCCCCAAAACCTGGCGAGCCTGCAGCGCTCACACTCACGCTCAAGCGGCGTCGAACTGCAACCGCACCGCACCAACGTCAATCTGATCGCCGGAGCGAAGCACAGCGCGCCTGACGCGCGCACCGTTGATCCGCAGGCCATTGCCGTGGCGGCCGGACAGATCGGTGATGGTGAACTCGGCATCAGCATTACGGTGCAACAGCGCGTGGTGACGGTGAACCGTGTCATGGGCAAGGCGAAGGTCGTTTTCTTCGTCCCGGCCGATTTTGACCAGTTCAGCGCGCAGCGGCAGGCGCAGGGGCAAGACTGCCGGCTCGCCCCGCGCTGATGGCGGCGACGCCTTAGCGCTTCTACGGGACGCACCGGGGCGCGCAGCGTCTTCGATGTGCGCCGGCACACGCGGAGCGGAGGCAGCGTTCGGGCTTGCGACGCACAACCAAGCGTGACCGTAACTGCACGGCGCAGACGTCGAGGGCGCGCTGCCCGCATCCGCATCGACCGGGCCCGCAGCGCGGTGCTCGAAGCG
>JBCBJZ010000134.1:0-10082 GCA_038522635.1 Pseudomonadota bacterium
ATCATATCGCCGAGGATCGCCATGACGCGCGCCCCCTCGATATCGGTGATTGTGCCTGGCTCGGGGTCCATGCCCTGGAAGTACGGCGGGTTCTGCACGTAGGTGGAGCCGGCGTTCCAACCGTAGGTGAGGTCGGATTTGGCGCGGCCCATCGCTTGCCAGCGTTCATCGCCCTTGAACACATCGCCGTAGCGTTCCGCGAACATCTCGGGCGTGACGCAACGCCGGATCAGCTCAGCGATCTCGTTCGATGACGGCCAGATGTCCTTGAGAAATACATCGTTGCCGTCGCTATCCTGGCCGAGCGGCTCGGTGGTCAGGTCGATGTTGAGCGAGCCCGCGATGGCGTAGGCGACCACCAGCGGCGGCGACGCGAGGTAGTTGGCGCGCGCATCCGGGCTGACGCGGCCTTCGAAGTTGCGGTTGCCCGAGAGCACGGAGGCAACGGCAAGGTCATGCTCGCGCACGGCATGCGAGATCGGCTCGGGCAGAGGACCGGAGTTCCCGATGCAGGTGGTGCAACCGTAGCCAGCGAGCGTGAACCCTAGCGCGTCGAGATCATCCTGCAGTTCGGCGCGGGCCAGATAGTCGGTGACGACCTGGGAGCCTGGCGCGAGCGATGTCTTGACCCACGGCTTGACGCTCAGGCCCTTTGCGCGGGCGTTGCGGGCAACGAGGCCAGCGGCCATCAGGACGGCCGGGTTCGACGTATTGGTGCACGAGGTGATGGCGGCGATGACCACATCACCGTGGCCGAGATCGTGCTCACGGTCGTTGACCGGCACGCGCTTAGCGATATCGGCGCCCGCGACAAGGTCCGGCAGAACGCCTGCGAAGTTCGTCTTGATGTCGGTGAGGGCGACACGGTCCTGCGGGCGTTTGGGACCGGCAAGGGACGGCACAACGGTGCTCAAGTCGAGTTCGAGCACGTCTGTGTAGACGGCTTCGTTCTGCCCGCGCCACATGCCCTGCGCTTTCGTGTAGGCTTCGACAAGCGCCACGCGATCGGGATCGCGGCCCGTCGCGGAAAGGTATTTGATCGTGTCGTCGTCGACCGGGAAGATGCCGCAGGTGGCCCCGTATTCCGGCGCCATGTTGCCGATGGTGGCGCGGTCTTCGAGCGAAAGGTGATCGAGGCCAGGGCCGAAGAACTCAACGAATTTCTCAACAACGCCGCGCGCGCGCAGCATTTGCGTGCAGGTCAACACGAGGTCCGTCGCCGTGACGCCCTCGTTGAGCTTGCCTGACATCTTGAAGCCGATCACTTCGGGGATCACCATCGCGACGGGCTGGCCCAGCATGGCAGCCTCCGCCTCGATGCCGCCCACGCCCCAGCCAAGCACGCCAAGGCCGTTGACCATGGTGGTATGGCTGTCGGTGCCGATGCAGGTGTCGGGGTAGGCGATGCCGTCTTCGTTGACCCAGACGGTTTGCGCAAGATACTCGAGATTGACTTGGTGGCAAATGCCGGTGCCGGGCGGTACCACGCGGAAGTTGTTGAAGGCGCCCGCGCCCCACCGCAGGAACTCGTAGCGCTCCTTGTTGCGCTCGTATTCCATGGCGACGTTCTTCTCGAACGCATCGGCGGTGCCGAAATAGTCGACCATCACCGAGTGGTCGATGACGAGGTCCACGGGCACCAGCGGGTTGATGCGGGCGGGGTCGCCGCCCATGTTGGCCATCGCGTCGCGCATCGCGGCAAGGTCAACCACGGCGGGAACGCCGGTGAAGTCCTGCAAAAGGACGCGCGCGGGGCGATAAGCGATCTCGTGCTTGGAGGATTTGACCTGCAACCAAGTGGACATCGCTTTGATGTCGTCCGCCGTGACCGAACGGCCATCTTCATGGCGCAGGAGGTTTTCAAGCAGAACCTTGAGCGAGAACGGCAGGCGTGAGATGCCCTCAAGGCCGTTCCGCTCGGCGTCGGGGAGCGAGAAGTACGTGTAGGTTTTGGCGCCGACGGTCAGCGTCTTGCGCGCTTTGAAACTGTCGAGCGAACGGGGGGTGTGCTGAGCCAAGGTGGTTTCTCCTTCGAGCGATCGGCGCGGCACGTCATGTCGCAGTGCAACGCGGGGCATCTCCTGCGCGCTTTATAGGACCAGCCCTGGCAGGTGGCTATAGGTCCGAAGAAGGGCCGTGGCGCGATGGCGCGGGCGTTGGCAGAGGCGCTGCAGGACGGCGGTCTGGCTTAAAGGACGTGAACGGGCGATGAGGCAGTGACAGCAACGTACACGCTGCATGTTACGGACTTGAGCACCCGGCGTGGCGACCGGCATGTGAGCGCCGGCATCGATGTCACGTTGCGGGCCGGTGAAGCGCTGGTGTTGGCGGGCCCGAACGGTGCGGGCAAAACGACGCTGCTGCGTACGATTGCAGGGTTTTTGTCGCCGGCCGAGGGCGTGTTGGCGCTAACCGGTCCGGGCCTTGAGCCTGACATGCGCCAGAGCGCGTTGCACTACGTCGGGCATCGCAATGCGCTGAAAGCCGGGCAGTCAGTGCAGGATAACGTGCAGTTTTGGGCGCGTTTCTTGGCGGCCGAGCGGCCGTTTGCGGGTCTTGGCGATGGCTTGAGCGTGGCGCAGGCGTTAGGCGCGATGGGGCTCGGCGAGCTGGGCGATGTCGCGGTGGGGGATCTGTCGGCCGGCCAACAGCGACGTGCGGCTTTGGCCCGGCTGCTTTGCGCGCCGCGACCGCTTTGGCTGCTCGACGAGCCGACGGTGTCGCTCGATCAGGAGGGGCGGGCGCTGTTGGCACGGATGATCGCAAAGCATCGCGGGGCCGGTGGTTTGTGCATCGCGGCGACCCACATCGATCTGGGCTTGGAAGGCGCGAAGGTGCTGCGTCTGCAGTTGCCCGATGACGAGGACGAAGCGGCTGGCGAAAATGATGAAACCAACGATGAAACCGTTGAGATGATCAGAACAACGAACTGACCATCGCACGGCCGAGGCTCGCGCCGCTATCGAACGCGTGTTCGGCGAGGCGGCCAAGGCACCAATCGCCCGCGCAGCCGATCATATGTTCCGATGAGAACATGTAGGTCTCGGCGAGTGACGTATCGACCAGACCGTTGCGCCAGAGGTAAGCCGACATTTGCGCCGGGCGCACCGGCGGCAGGTCGAGCTGGTGGCTCACTTCCGCCCATAGTTCGGCGGCAACCACGTCTGGGTCGGCATCCTCGGTCTCGCGGCTCCAGGCAGGGGAGGCGTGGATGACGATCTGCTCGCCGCGTGCCGCACGTCCCGGTTTGGCGTTGTTGCGCGACACCCAACGGATCACCTCCGACATGTCCGAGAACACGTCCTGCTGAGGGATCACCTCGTCGTCGAGCCGCACGAGCACCGCCCAGCATGGCGACATACGTACCTTCGAAAGCGCGTCCACCATCCATTCGACACGCCCCAGCAGCAGACGCGCTTCGGGTGCGGGAACCGCCACCGCCACCGCCTCGAACGGACCCGCATGGGTTTCATCGTCGAACCAGAGGTTCCAGCCCTTGTCCGAGCGCTGCGCGGTATGCACGCGCTTGCCGTTTTGGATGCGCACGCTTTCCGCCAACGGCCGCACGATGGACGCCATACCCGGTGTGCCCACGTACCAGGGCGACATTTGCCCGCCGCCCTTGCCGCCACCGCTGGTGCGCGGCATCCAACGCGTGGCGTAGCCGGTGGCTGTAAGTTCATCGACGTAGTTTTTGAACTTCGCGGAACGGGCGGTGAAATACTGCGCGCCGTGATCGAAGGCGGTGAGCCCCAGCCGGGCGGTGGCGATGCGGCCGCCGATCACCCGTTCCTGCTCGAAGACCTCAACGTAGCAGCCGGCACGACGCAGCACCCGGGCGCACGCCAGGCCCGCCATTCCTGCACCGATAACAGCTACGCGATATGTCACTACAGTCCCCTCGCTTCACACGCTGCTCATTTGCGCATGTTGCGGTTGCCAAGCCTTATGGCTCGATCGTTTTCACGGCGATGGGAACAAAGACCAAGCCTTTTGCGCCATGCACCAACTTTGAGCCTAAGCGATTAAGCCTAAGAATTGGTTTTTGGCGGTTCGCCGCGCTCATCGCGAGACGTATCGCGAGATGTAGGCATGGTCTACACGGGTGAGGTTAAAGGAACGCAAGGTTACCGATTTTGCTCAAATGCCGTGCATTTGTGATTGGTTCATTGAAACCAATGTGCGATTTCGATGAAGGCCCGTTTCATTTTGGTAGGGCCACCCAATAATCGAGATCGAGGATGGTCGCTTCGTGGTATTTACCATCCGTGCTCGGCATGGGAAATGTGTCAGGGTTTTCGTTCTTGAGTGCCAACGTGCGTACCCTCAAGCCGCCCAGGCCGGGCGCTGCGATGTCAGCCTTCTCCAGAATGGTGCTGAAAGCGTAGACCGTATCGCCGGCAAACAGCGGCGCCACATGGCGACCACCGTTGATGGCCAACACGGCGAAGGCGTTGGCGAGGCCGTTGAAGCTTAGCGCGCGCGCCAGTGAGATTACGACGCCGCCATAGATGAGGCGGCGGCCGTGGCGGCCTGCGTTCGCAGCGACCTGATCGAAGTGGACTTTCGCGGTGTTCTGGTAGAGGCGCGTGGCGCTTTGGTGCTCGGCCTCTTCGACCGTGACCCCGTCCACATGCGCGATGGTTTCGCTGACCTTATAGGCGTCGAAACGGTGGGGTGCGCCTGCGCGCACATCATCATAGGCGCTGATGTCAAGATCGCGGAGATGCTGGCCGAGCCGCTCGGGTGCGACGGCGCTTGGCAGGTCCGGCACGGTGGCCGCACCCGTGGGTGTCGCTTGGTCGCGCTTGTTGACCATGACCCAACGGTTGAACGAAAGGACCACTTCGTCGCGTTGGTTGACGCCAGTGGTTTCCACGTAAACAACGCCGGTTTTGCCGTTCGAATTCTCTTTAAGGCCGATCGTTTTGGTGGAGGCCGAAAGGGTATCGCCCGGGTAAACGGCTGTATTGAATTGGCATGCCGCATAACCGAGATTGGCGACCGCGTTCAACGAGATGTCCGGAACGGTTTTTCCAAAGACGGTATGGAACACCAGTAAGTCATCGATCGGGCTGCGCGGAAGGCCAATCGCTTGCGCAAAACTGTCCGCCGACTGCACGGCAAACCGGCTGCCGTAAAGAGCGTTGTAGACAGCGACGTCGCCCGCGGTGAGCGTACGCGGGGTGGCATGCGTCAGTGTTTCGCCAATCTTGAAATCTTCAAAAAAGCGGCCGGGATTGGTTTTGGTCGGCACCGCTTTGCCGTTGCCGGTTTCGATGGAGGTCGCGCCTGGCGTATCGGTCATCGGTCTCTTTCAACGTCGCGCACAGCGCTTGGATTATCGGGCGATGGATCGGGATCACTCTAGATGAGCCCGACATCGACCAAAGATGATCGAAGTCTATAGGGGAGAGCAACTTTCGGCGCAAAGGCTCAGGCGGGCGTGTTTGAGCCCGTTATTCGCAGTTTGCGCCTGTTGCTCTCGGCCCTATGAGCCGCACAGCGTCGCTTCCAGCTTGCAGTAGTAATTGCGCACGCCGCCCGTCAGCGACAGTCCCGGCTTGCACGTCTTGAAGTGATCGACGACCTGTACGCGGCGTAGGCCCGCGGCAATCATGCGACCCTTCAACGCATCCATGTCACTTTCAAGGTTCGCGGTGGCGTGGGCTTCGGCCTTGGCGCGGTTGAAGGTGGTGGCGGTGCCGCTTGCCACATCACAGTTGCCGCCAAGATCGGAGCGCTTGTTTTCGAAATTGGCAAGCCTGCCGTCGTGCGCACACGCGCTAAGCAAACTGATGATGACGGCGACCCCTGCCGCGCGAACCGAAACGCTCCACATGATGACCCCCGTGGCAAGGCAACAACGCAACTGATGTGGCGGTCTTGGCGGGGGCTTTGGCGAGATACGCGCACCCATCGTGAACCGCGTCCACGGTCTAAGCGACGAATGCGGCATGGCCGCGCGGGCCTTGCGGAGAAGTGCGGTTCATCCCCAAGCGCGTGGAGAGCGAGATGGATGAGTTCGCGATGGAGGCCGTAGAGGCCTGATTTCAATGGATTTTATGATGGCTCCGCCAAACGCGCTCTAGCGTTGCAGCGCTCAGCGTGTGGAGAACGCTGTGGACGAAGCTTCGGCGCCTTATCCTTGCGTGGTGGCGTCAGCCAAGGCGACAGTCCGCCGGGCCATTTCCGCGTGGAGCAATTCCACCATGCGGCCATCGACGGTGATGACGCCTTTGCCGGCGTTCTCGGGCAGAGCAAAAGCGGCGATGATCGCACGCGCGTGCGCCACCGCATCGGCGGACGGCGTGAAGACCTCATTGCACGGCGCAATCTGGCTCGGGTGGATCAACGTTTTGCCGTCCATACCGAGCGCAAGCCCGGCCTTTGCCTCGTGCAGGAAACCATCGCCATCCTTGAAGTCGTTATAGACGCCATCGAGGATATCGAGGCCGGTGGTCCGCGCCGCCGTTACGCTGGCACTGAGCCAGTAGAGAGCGCCGGTGCGTTCGCCATCGAGCGTGACGCGGGTTTCCTTCACAAGGTCATTGAGCCCCATGACCAGGCAGGCCAGGCGATGATCGGGGCCGGTGCGGGTGGCCGCGATGGCGCCGACGTTCATGATCGCGCGCGGTGTCTCGATCATCACCCAGAGCTTTGAGGTCGGGTGCGGCTCCCGCCCGCTCGAGCGCGACGCAAAGCTCTTCGACCGCAGCAGCATCGTCGACCTTGGGCACGAGGATCGCGTGGGGCGCAGCGGCAATCGCGGCGCCAAGGTCCGTTTCGCCCCAGGGTGTATCAAGCGCGTTGATGCGGATGACGACCTCACGGCGCCCGTAGCCGCCTTCCTTGACGGCCGCACACACCTGGTCGCGGGCTAACGCTTTGGCGTCGGGCGCAACCGCATCTTCGAGGTCGAGGATGAGTGCATCGGCGTCGAGCGTGCGGGCCTTTTCGAGCGCGCGGGCGTTGGCGCCGGGCATGTAAAGGACGCTGCGGCGGGGACGGAAAGCGGAGGCATCTGACATGGTGGAGCGGTCCTTGTGGCCAGGGCGTGGCTCGGCACAATACGGGCGGCGCGCGACGGGTAGCGGGCGTATCGCAGGCGCGCAGTTCGGCGGATCGTGTAAGCCGGACGGCCCGTCTTGTCACGGGGCACGTTTGGTGCGCGAGCCTAAAGCGGTGCTACACGGGTAAGGTTAGCTGCGCCTCGCATGCACCCAACGCCGCCTTGAGATTCTGATGACAACGCCCAAGCGCATCCTTGCTCTTTCGTCGCACGTGGCGCACGGCCATGTGGGCCTGAGCGCGGCAACCCCAATCTGGCATGCGATGGGCCATGAGGTGATGGCGCTCGCGACCGTTTTGCTTTCCAACCGGCCTGGCTATCTGAACCGTGGCGGTACGATCATCGATCCCTCTGTGCTGCGTGACATGGTGGACGCGCTTGAGCAGAACGGGTGGCTGAGCGGCGTCGATGCGGTGGCCTTGGGCTACCTACCTTCCCCGGGCCACGTGGCGGTGGCGCGCGATGCCGTCCGCCGTGTCAGGGGCGCGTCGCCCCAGGCGCGTGTGCTCGTCGATCCGGTGCTTGGCGATGATCATACCGGCCTCTACATCGACGAGGCGGCGGCGCGGGCCATCGCGGTTGATTTGCTAGAATGCGCAGATGTCGTGACGCCGAACGCGTTTGAAGCGTGTTGGCTCGCTTCCGCGCTTGAAGCGACGGGCGCGGACGGCAAACCGTGTCCGATCAGTGATGTTGGCGACGTGCAGAACGTGGCGCGGCGCCTTGGCGTGCCGGCGGTGGTGGTGACGTCCGTTCTCTCGCGCGACGATGGGCGCGTGATGCACAACGTGTTGGTTGAAGCGGATCAAGCGGTGGCGTACGGGGTCGCCAAACGCGCGGGCGTGCATCACGGATTGGGTGATTTGTTCGCAGCCCTCGTGATCGGACATGCGGTGAGGAGCGCCGCTGACCGCGATCTAGAGCGCAGTCAAACGGAAGGCGCGCGGGCGCAGAGCGAGGGGGGCCCGTACGCGGAGCCTCGTTTCAGAGAGCCCCCATCGAGAGAGCCCCGTTTCAGAGTACCAACGAGCGGTTGGCGCCATGCGGTGGCCCGCGCCGTTGCCGGCGTCGACGTCATCGTCGCCCACAGCGCGGGCGCGCCAGAGCCGGTGTTGATCCCCCATCTGGCGGCTTGCATCAGTGCAGGTCCGGCCTCTGGTGAGCCGGTCTGATGGCGGTGGTGGCGGGCGTCGATGGATGCCGCAACGGCTGGGTGGTGGCGCGGTGGAGCTACGACGATGACGTCGACGCCGGGCAAACAGAAGCGCGCGGCACGTTGCAGCTCACGGTGGTGCCCAATGTGAGCGCTCTGCTGGCGCTCGTCCCCGCCCCCGCAACGATCGCGATCGACATGCCGATCGGGCTGCCGAAGGTGGCCGGCCCGGGCGGGCGGGCTGCCTGCGTGGCCGCGCGCAAAGTGCTCGGCGCGCGCCAGTCATCGGTGTTCACCGTACCCGCGCGTGCCGCCGTCGCCTGCACCGAATACCGCGAGGCCTGTGCCGTCGCTTTGGAGCATTCGCAACCGCCGCGCGCGGTCTCCAAGCAGTGCTTCTATCTGTTCGACAAGATACGTGAACTGGACACGGTGATGACGCCAGCGCTGCAGGAGCGGGTCTTTGAGGTGCATCCTGAAGTCGCGTTTTGGGCCATGAACGGGGGCGAAGCGGTCAGCGTCGCCAAGAAAGTCAAGTCACGCGTCAACCCCGACGGCATGGTCGCACGTCGAGCTTTGTTGGCGCAGAACGCGTTTCCGATCGCACAGGCCGACGGTGTCGAAACGCTGCAGGAGGGCAAAGGGCCAAGCGCGATCCGCGCCTATCGCGACGACATCATCGATGCGTGTGCCTGCGCCTGGTCGGCCAGACGGTTGGCGCAAGGGCGTGCGCTTTCGTTTCCAGATGACCCGCCGCTTGATGAGCGCGGTCTGCGTATGGAAATCCGCGCATGACGCTAAATGCCAAAGCCCAGACCGCCGCGTTGACCGGGCTTCGTGCGTGCGATTTCGCTGAGGATGGTGACCAGCTCCGCCGGCTTGTCGATCAGACCGAGCACCTGGGCTTGTTTGCGCGCTTTGGTGAAGTCCCCGGGCGTCAGATTGGCGAACATGAGCCCATCGGCGGGCGGGTCATTGATCTGGAAAAAGATCGACCAGGCGCGCTTGATGGCGGCGCGGTCGAGATAATCGAAGCGGATATCGAACGTGAAGCGGCGTAGCGAAGCGGTATCGATCCGGTCCATCAGGTTGGTGGTGAAGCACACCGGGAAGGGGTGCTCCTCCATCCACGTCAGCATCTCGTTGACCTGCGTGATCTCCCAGGAGTGCTGCGCGCCCTGACGCTCTAGCAGCAGGCTGTCGGCTTCATCAAAGATCAACAGCGCCTTCAGCTCGCGCGCTTCCTGGAAGGCGATCGCGATGTTCTGCTCCGATTGGCCGACGAACGGACCGAGCAGATCGGAGGCGCGCTTTTGGATGACCTCGAGGCCCAGTTCGGATGCGAGATGGCGGGCAAACGCCGACTTGCCGGTGCCTGGCGGCCCCGACATGCACAGCGAGAAATTGCGCGATCCTTTGGCTTTGAGCTGCCCGGTCAGGCGCAGCAGGTCGATGTTGGAGCAAACGAGGTTGGGGTCGAACAGCGCCACCAACGGCGGGCTCTTCACCTGGCCACCGCTCACCGCGCGCATCACGTTGAGGCCGATGCGTTCGACCTGGGCCGCGTTGCCGCCGGCCAGGCCCACCGCCTTGATGGCGTTCTCGAGGATCGCCGGCGTCGCATCCAGCTTGAGCGCCAACTGGTCCAGTTCGTCATCGTTCATCTCGACGCCGTAGCGCTTTGAAAGCCCTTCGATGATCCGTCGACGTTGCCGCCGTGGCGGCGCGCGCAGCTCAAGTGCGACCGTCATCCGCCGGACCACGGCCGGGTCGATATCGTGCAGCTCATTCGACGTCCAGATCACCGGAGCGGGGTTCATCTCGAGCAGACGGTTGAAGAAGAGCTTGGATCCGCCC
>JBCBJZ010000135.1:0-10080 GCA_038522635.1 Pseudomonadota bacterium
TGCGGGCCCCGCGGCTCGCGGCGCACATCCATAATATAGGCGCGCACGCGGTCGCCGTAGCGCACCGCCTCGCGCGGGATCATCTCATCGCGGCGGATGATGCCTTCGGCCTGGCCCAAATCGGCGATCACGTTGCCGTATTCAACACGTTTGACAGTGACGTTGATGATCTCGCCAACGCGGTCCTTGTATTCATTGTAGTGACGCTCGCGCTCGGCTTCGCGCACCTTTTGCACAATCACCTGCTTAGCGTTTTGCGCAGCAACGCGGCCAAAATCGATCGGCGGCAGTGGCTCTGCGATAAAGTCGCCGAGTTTGGCTTCGGGGTTACGCCGCTCAGCGTCCGCCAAGCCAATTTCGGTTGCGTCGTTTTCAACGGTCTCGACCACAGCGAGCAACCGGGTCAGCTTGGTCTCACCGGTGCGTGGATCGATCACGCAGCGGATGTCATTTTCCGCGCCGTAGCGGGATTTCGCCGCCTTCTGGATCGCGTCTTCCATCGCTTCGATCACGATGCCGCGGTCGATCACCTTGTCGCGCGCGACCGCATCAGCGATTTGCAGCAGTTCAAGGCGGTTGGCGCTTACGCCGATCTGAGCCATCTGGTGACCTCTTGGTTCGTTCGTATTGTCGTTGGTCTCGTCGTTCGACTTAGAGTGTCAGGGTGGACGCGTTACAGGGCTCGGTGAGCGGACCTCGCGTCTCAGTCTCGTTCGTCAAAGCCGTTTGCCGCCCGGCTTGAGCGGTTTTGTGCTCGCGGGCGCTAAGCGGTGGTCGTCGTCCTCGTCGTGTTCGCCTTCGACCTCGATGTCCGCATCGTCGTCGGGGGCCCAATCGCCTTCGCTCAGCCCTGCCGCTTTGCGCGTCTTCTTGGCGCGTGAAAGCGCTTCGCGCACCAAGTCGTCGGTCAGCATCAGCTTCGCGTCCTCGATCATGGCGATCGGCAGGCCAAGCGTGGTTTCGCCGATCTGATCGAGCGTCACGTGCAAGCGCACTTCGTCGTCTTCGAACCCTTCGAGGATGCCGCGGAAGCGCTTTCGCCCGTCGAGCAGCGCCTTAAGTTCGATCTTGGCTTTAAAACCTGCCCACGCTTCGAAGTCGGTGGCGCGCACCAGCGGGCGGTCGATCCCCGGCGACGACATCTCCAACGCGTACTCGCCGGGAAGCGGATCGTGCACATCGAGCAACGGCGACAGCATGCGGGTCAGCGTGGCGCAGTCTTCGATCGTCATGGTGCCATCGGGGCGTTCGGCCATGATCTGCACCGTCGGTTTCGCCCGGCCCATGATGGCAACGCGCACGAGCCGGAAGCCCTCCGCTTCCAGCGTCGGCTCGATCACCGAAGCGATCTGCGCTGCAAGGCCCGTCTCCGTGATGAAGCGCGCGCTTGGCACTGGTGACGCAGCCGCACTTGGCGCTTCGGCCGTGCCGTGCGCTTGCGCATCCTCATCTGGTCGTCGCTGTACCACGCGGGCTGCAGCTCCTTGTCCAATGTTCGAAGGGCGGTGGGCCTTGACCGTTTGCCAAGCGTCTTTGGCGCCGCAAGCGCGTTGGCTCGCAGCAGATCAGGCCCGTCATGTGTTGGATGAGTTAGGTTATAATCACGGCACGGCGGCGCGACAAGGTGGGGGGAGGCGAAAAAGCAAACGCCGGGCGCAAGGCCCGGCGTCGTGGTTATCGTGTCTGGCTTTGCGACATGACCAGGCCCCCGTTTAAGAGGCCCCGCAACGGTCGTCAGTTACAGCGGCCAACCCGCTTGCGCTCGATCTCTTCGCCAAAGATGTTGTAGCCGATGCGCACAAGGCGACGCCCCTTGCAGGCTTCAACGAACAGCTTCACCTCATCGAAACCACGCTTCACGAGCCGCTCGGTCACGGTTTCGATGCGCGGCGAGGTGCAGCCACCGATGCTGTCCTCGTTCATGACTTCGCCGTAGGCGTTGAACTGCGTTTTGTAACGCTTGTTGCCACGGCAGCCGATCACGAGGTATTCGCTATCTTTCGGTGAAGGCAGGAAGCTGATGCGCGAGTATTTGGCTCGCGTCAGCTTGCTGAAAAGCTGGCGGCGCGTCAGCGGCGGCGGGCAACGGCCAACCCGGTAGGAGCGGGTCGCTTTGCCGTAGCGGTTCAGTACCACGTACATCCGGTCGAGGCCCTTGCAGGCTTCCAATTCAAAGCGCGGCGGACGGCCGGTCACGATCGACACACGGTCAAAGCCGCGGCTATCCATAATGCCCGCCAGGTCAGCACGCGTGATCGGCGGATCACAAGCACCGATGCGACGCTCATCACGAATGCGGCCGCGACGGTTCATGGTCAACTGGACGCGCCGGTTGTTGCGGCAGGCCTCAGCCACGTAGCGCGGGAGCTGGCGGTCGGTGAAACGGATGCGGTCGTAGCCGTCCTTGCGCAGCCTCGCCGTGATCGCATCGGGGCTCAGCGCCTTGCGGCAGGGGCCCAGGTTGCGATTCTCATCGACGTCACCGTAGGCGTTGACGAAGATGCGGTACTTGTTGCCGCGGCGGCAGGCGATCGCCAGGTACGGGATGTCGCCCTGCTCTTCGACGTTGATGCGCCGGTAGCCCCTTTTCTCGAGCAGGCGTTCCGCGTCGGCCAGCGTGATCTGTGCCCGGCAGCGCCCGATGCGCTCTTCACCGATGATGCGGCCGGAAGTGCGGATCGTGATCCGGTATTTCACGCCGCCTTTGCAGCCCTCGGCGCGGGTCTTGGACCAGCCCTTTTTCGTGATGGTGATCTCGCTGTAGCCAGCTTGGCGAAGGCGACGGCGGGTACGGTCGCCGTTGGGGCCGAACTCGAGCGTGATCTGGGCGTCATGCACCAACGGTGCTGCATCGTTTGTGGGTTTAGCCACTGGACCGGCCGCGACAGCCCCGGTGGTGAACGCTAGCCCGCAGGTCAGGCCTGCCAGGGCGAAGAACCGCTTCATACTTTACCTCCCAAAGTGCGTGTCCTGTTGATCAGGACCGTGGATCTCCCCGCATTAACTACGTTGGTACCAACAAGTCAGTTGTCATATCAACGTTTTAGTTGGGACACGTGCAGTACGGAGGATCAGCGGCCCGGACGCGCAGGCTCGCTAGCAGCGGTGAATGACCTGAAAATGACAGTTGTGAGACAAAGTGCGGAGCTCGTCTGCCTTAGAGCAACGGGCGCAAATCGCGAGTCGCCGGCTTAAGCAGGCCCCCCCTTGCCTTTGCGCCCAAAGTCGCTCGGTACTTTAAGATGAGATCATCTTGGTGATCCCGATCGATCGCTGAGATGATTTAGGCGAGCGTCGCTAGGTCGACGTTGGCGCCGCACAGCAGCACACCGACACGTTCATCGCTTCGCGCCCGGTAGGCGCCCGCCATCAGCGCTGCGAGCGCCGCAGCCCCGCCCGGTTCGCTGGCCAGGCGAAGTTGTGACCAGAGCCAGCGTTGAGCGGCGATGATCGCGTCGTCCTCAACCAACACAACGTGATCGACGTGCGCCTGTGCGATCCCAAGGTTCATCGCACCGGTGCTTTTGGCGCCCAGAGAATCCGCGGCCACCGACGAAACCTCGACGTCGACCACATCTTGCGCGGCGAGCGCTGCATGCAGCGCGCATGCCCCGTGCGGTTCAACGCCGACAACTTTGACGCGGCCCTCAAACCAGGCCGCGATGCCTGCGATGAGGCCCCCGCCTCCGACCGCCACCAGCACCGTGTCAAGCTCGCCGGCGTCGCCGCCGATCACGCCTGCGGCCGCCGTCTGCGCGTCCCATTCGGCCGCCAGCGTGCCTTGACCGGCGATCGTGTCGAAGGCGTCGTAGGCGTGGACGGATAACGCGCCGGTGCGCGCCATGTAATCCGCACAAGCCTCGGCCGCATCGGCATAGCGTTGTCCGCCCACGACCACATCCGCGCCGCAGGCACGGATCAGCGCCAGCTTGGGCGGGGCGGTGATCTCAGGCACGAAAATGCGGGCCTTGATGCCAAGCGCCCGGGCCGCATAGGCGACGGCCGCGCCATGGTTGCCGCCCGAAGCCGCGGCCACACCCGCTTCGGGCACGTCCGCGCGCAGCAGGCTGTTGAAGGCACCGCGGGTCTTGAACGAGCCCGCATGCTGCAAGCTCTCAAGTTTCAGCGTGAAAGCATCCGGTCCATTGCCGGGAAAGCCGCCGGTTCGATCGGTCTCAACACGCAACAGCGGTGTGCGGCGCACGCGCGTGTCGATCCGTGTGGCGGCCGCCTCGATGGCGTGTTTGTCCGGCAGCGTCAGCGAGGCAGGGGCTGTCACGGTTTGGTGCTCCTCATGCATCTCACGTTGCTCCGCCTGAGGCGAAGGATTGAGGTCCGCCTGAGGCGAACGATTGACGTCTCGTTGCGCGTTGGAACGTGAAATACGCACACTGGCGGCCTTCCCGAAAGGCTTTGGCTTCGTAGCGGGTTGGTGGCCAATCCGCCGGTCGCTCGCGCCACGAGGCTGCACCTTGCGCGGGCCAGCGGAATGCGGGGCTATTGCGGAGTGCGAGCAGGATCGTGCGGGCATAATCGCCAATGTCGGTCGCAACGCGCAGTTCGGCGCCGTCACGCATCACGCGCGAGAGCAGATGCAGCGTGGTGGGGGAGACCAGCCGGCGCTTCACGTGCTTTTTCTTGGGCCAAGGATCGGGAAACAGGATGAAGACGCGCGACAAGCTCGCGTCCGGCAGCGCGCGTAATAAAGTGCGCACGTCATCGGGGTAGAGTTTGATGTTGGAAAACGCGGGGCGGGCGCGGTCGATCTGGTCCAGGACTTTGACCACGCCGTCGACGAAGGGCTCTGCGCCGATCAGCTGGACGGCCGGGTTCTGCCGCGCCTGCCAGAGCAGGTGCTCGCCGCCGCCAAAGCCGATCTCGAGCCACACCGGCGCTTGCACCGAGGTCCCTTCGAGCTGCGCTTCAAGCGCGCCGCTTTTGATCTGCGCTTCAAGCGCAAGCTCAGGCGCGAACCGGCAGCCCGGAAGCACCTCGTCCCAGAGCGCCTTCTGGCGCGCGCTGAAGGCTCGCCCTTTACGGCGCCCGAAGCTGCGTAGGTCAGTCGGCTGATCTTGGCTCACAGCTTGCGAGCGCCCCGAAAGTGCATGGCGTAGGGCGCGGCGTCAGGCGCCACGCTCTAGAGTCGGTTCTGCTTCAGCTGGAAGCCGAACCGACATCTAGGCTTCTGTTTTGCCGTTCATCTTTCGCCTCAGGTGGTTCCACCTGAAGCGGATGAACTCAAAGGTCACAAACGCGCCGCTTCAGCCCACCACGTCCTTCAGGCGGTCGGCGAGATCGGTCTTCTCCCAGGAGAAGCCGCCATCCGTATCGGGCTCGCGGCCAAAGTGGCCGTAAGCGGCGGTGCGCGCGAACACCGGCCGGTTGAGGCTCAAATGCTCGCGAATCCCGCGCGGGCTCAAGTCCATCACCTCGCCCAGGGCCTGCTCCAGACGCACGACGTCGCATTTGGCGGTGTCGAAAGTGTCGATGTAGATTGATAGAGGTTGCGAAACGCCGATCGCGTAGGAGAGCTGGATCGAACAGCCATCGGCGAGGCCGGCAGCCACCACGTTTTTGGCGAGATAACGCGCCGCATAGGCCGCCGAGCGGTCCACTTTCGTCGGGTCTTTGCCGCTGAAAGCGCCGCCGCCGTGGGGTGCCGCACCGCCATAGGTGTCCACGATGATCTTCCGTCCGGTCAGCCCCGCATCACCGTCGGGACCACCGATGTAAAACTTGCCGGTCGGGTTGATGTGCCAGACCGTCTTGTCGTCCACCCAGCCATCGGGCAGCGCCTTCATGATGTAGGGTTCGACGATCTCGCGGACTTGCGCGGGGCTCAGGTCCTCGTCCGTGTGCTGTTGCGAAAGCACGATCTGCGTGACGCCCACGGGCTTGCCGCCCTCATAGCGGACCGTGACCTGGCTCTTGGCGTCGGGGCCCAGCGTCGGGGTTGCGCCTTCGTGGCGCGCTTCAGCGAGCAACCGCAAGATTTTGTGCGCGTAGAAGATCGGCGCTGGCATCAGGTCGGGCGTTTCCTTGCAAGCGTAGCCGAACATGATGCCCTGGTCGCCTGCGCCCTCGTCCTTGTTGCCGGCCTGGTCGACGCCGACGGCGATATCGGCCGACTGTGCGTGCAGCAGCACATCGATGTTGGCGTTGGCCCAGTGGAAGCCCTCTTGTTCGTAGCCGATCGCCTTGATCGCATCGCGTGCGACGCCATCGATGTCGGCGACCGTGATCGAAGCGGGCCCGCGCGTCTCGCCAGCGATCACGACGCGGTTCGTCGTCGTTAGCGTTTCACAAGCGCACCGTACACTCCAAGGGTCGAAGCCCTCCGCCTCGGCGCGCCGGTAAAACAGGTCCACGATCTCATCGGAGATACGGTCGCTCACCTTATCGGGATGACCTTCGGAGACGGACTCGCTGGTAAACAGGTATGATTGGCGGGCCAAAGTGATCACCTAAGTTTTTGATGTGGAGGGGAGCGCTCAAGCGCGCACGACGACATGGCGGCCGAGACGAGCTTGCTGGTGCAAGCTGGCGCGTGTGCCGCTTTCATGACGGGTCAGTCAGGGTGGGTCAAGCGGCGGCGCGGCGCTTTCCAAGGTTGAAGCGCGGGCGTGACATCGCGCACGCATCACGACCGTTCATAGCGGTGCGTGCGGGCAGCGCGGGCTGGCTGTGCCGCCTTGCTGCGCTTGGCACGGCGTGAGGCTTAACTGGGCGACGTTTCGTCGTTGGCCACCGAGCGAACGAGATCGACGATGGAGCGGCGGACTTTCGGATCTTTGATGCGCACGAAGGCCTTATTGAGTTCGAGGCCTTCGCGACCGCTTAGAAACTCCACGATGTAGCTTTCACGGCCCTCTTCGGCCATGCCCGGGGTCGGATGCGTTGGTTGCTCGACGTGGCCGGCATCGCCCGGCGCCTTTTCATAGAAGAATTGGACCGAGACGCCCAACACGCGCGAAAGGTCGAAAAGGCGACTGGCACCAATCCGGTTGATGCCCTTCTCGTATTTTTGAATCTGCTGAAATGTGAGGCCGAGCTTTTCGCCCAGCTTCTCCTGGCTCATGCCGAGCAACATCCGCTGCAGGCGGACACGGCTACCCACGTGCGTATCGATCGGGTTGGCGCGTCGCGGTGTCTTCACATCGTCGTGAACGGCCCGCGCGGCAGCTTCTTGTGGTTTCGACATGGTCTCCCTTCCGACAAGCGTACGTTCGTCGATGTCCCCTTCGCGAAGCCGCATAGGTAGAAAGGTGAACTTGTTGCGTCAACAGCGCTCCAGGCCACTACTATTTTGATTGGATGCTGTTTAATGCTTTGATTCACCGGTGAATTCTTGTGATTTGGCATTGGGTTCACCGCCCTCTGGGCAGCAGCTATCGCGTTTCAAGACAGAATTGTGACAGATCGGCGGATTCTTGTATTATGACATGTGATTCAATGGTTTGCCGCTTAGCCCGTTTTTCGCCAAAGGCCGAGGGCCGACCAAAGTATTAGGGCGGTGGCCATCAGCATTACCAGGGCAAAAAACGCGCCATCTCCCCATAGGGCGTAGAGCGTCGGCGGACGAGGACCCGGCAGCCGGCTGTCGATGACCCCGCGTTCGTTCAACTTTAACTTGTGGATAACGCGACCATGCGCGTCGATCACAGCGGAGACGCCGTTGTTGCTGACGCGGATCATCGGCAGGCCTTCTTCAACCGCGCGTAAACGGGTTTGATGGAAGTGCTGGTAGGGACCGGTCAGCACACCGAACCAACCATCGTTGGTCAGGTTGATGAGAGCCCCTGGGCGTTGCGAGCCCACACGCGCGTGGCCGGGCACAACCTTGCCAGGAAAGATCGCTTCGTAGCAGATCAGCGGGCTTAAGCGCGGTAGCCCCTTGATCGCGATCAACGGGCGGGGCTCAGGCCCGGTCGCGAAGCCACCGCGAATACGGGTGATTTGCTCCAGGCCGATGGCTTCAAGAGTTTGCTGAAATGGCAGATATTCTCCAAAGGGGACCAAGTGGGTCTTATCGTAGATCTGCGTGAGGCGCCCGCTCCGTCCGGAGAACACCAGGGCGGCGTTGAAGACGCGACGTTGACCACCGGCGCTCGCGCCGCTCGCCCGATCCGACGTGCGGGTGCTGCCCTCAACCCGCAGGGCGCCCGCAATCAGATGGGTGGTCGGCGGCAGCAAAGCCGAGATCGCCTTGAGGGCCGGCGGTGAGCGTAGCGGCAAAAAGGGCATCGCCGCTTCGGGCCAGATGACCAGGTTAATGCCCGCAAGATCGTCGCGAACGCCTTCGGGGTTGCGCCGCGACAGCGCCAAATGATCTTGGAAAATGCGGGCCTGGTGCTGCGCCTGCCATTTTTCACGCTGCGGCACGCTGGGCTGTACGAGCCGCATGCGCACGCTTGGCACGTCTGGCGGTGGTGCCTTAGCAAGTTGCAAAAGCCCGTACGCGCCAAGCCCGATGAGCGGTAGCACCGTCATCAGGCTGGCGCCGATCCAAAGCGGGCGGGCGCTTACAACATCAAAGCTCACCGAAGACCGCGCACGCATCTGGTCCAGCAGCAGGACGCCAGGGGTCGTGCAGATCATGATGGTCAGCACAGTGAGGCCGTAGACGCCGAACAGGCTTGCGGCCTGCATCAGAACGTCGGAGGCGGTCAGCGCGTAGCCCACCGTGTTCCACGGGAAACCCGTCAGGATGTGCCCGCGCAGCCATTCGGTCAGGCCCACGCTCAAGGCGAGCACCAGGATGCGACGACCATCGGCGGGCCAAAGAAGCGCGCAAAGTCCTGTCGCAACTGCAAAAAAGAGTGCCAAACCGGCCGGCAACAGCGTAACGGCGAACGGCAATAGCCAGGCGAAGACTTCCGCTTCCACCAGAAACGCTTCGCCAATCCAGAACAGCCCGGCGAGGAAGTAGCCAAAGCCAAACCACCAGCCAAGTGCAGCACCAGCGCGCATGCGTTGGCTGAGCGGAGCGGTTGCGCCACCGTCGTTTGAGGCCCTCTCTTTTGAGGCTGCGGCTTCGGACGATCCGTCTTCTGAAGCGCCGTCCTCTGCGTTCAGGGCCGCGTCGATCTGGGCGGCCCACAGCGGTAGCGTGATGAAAAGCACCGGCCACAGACCGAACGGCGCCATCGCAAGCACGCTCGCCAGCCCCGCCAAAAACGCCAGCAAGAATCGCCGACGACGGCGCCCTCGCGCGCGGCGCGCCTGCGCGTCAAGCGGTGAGCCGCCAACAACTTTTGATCCTGCGGACTCCGGCGCATCGGGCTTGGCAAGGTCGGGCAGCGTCATGCCAGGCTCGCCCGTTCGCTGACGGCCCGTTCGCTCATCGGCCGCTCGCTTCCTGCGCGCTCAACGGCATGGAGGCCCCGCGTACGCCCGCGGCCTGCGTCAGGACTGCTGCTCGGGCGCGTCGGGGCCAGGTGCATGCAAACCGTGGGTATGGATGCGCAGTTTCTTGATGCGCCGCGGGTCGGCATCCAGCACCTCGAATTCCAGGCCCGATGAGTGCCGCACGATCTCACCGCGCGCGGGCACCCGGCCGACCAGGGTGAACACGAGGCCGCCGAGCGTGTCGACGTCCTCCTCCTCCTCTTCGGTCAGGACCTTGGTTTGAAGATGGTCCTCAAGGTCTTCCACAGGCGCGCGGGCAAAGGCTGTGAGCCCAAGCTTGGGATCCTCGTTGATGTAGGCGTCCTCGTGTTCGTCGTGCTCGTCTTCGATGTCGCCTACGATTTCTTCAACGAGGTCTTCGATCGTCACCAAGCCATCCGTGCCCCCGTACTCGTCGACCACGAGCGCCATGTGAATGCGCGTGGTCTGCATGCGGATCAGCAGGTTCATGGCCGGCATCGACGGCGGGACGTAGATCACGTCGCGGCGCAGTTTGGCGGCAAGGATGGTGCTTTCGCGCTTCAAGGGCGGGGCAGGCGCCTCGGCGGCGGCAGGCGTTTCAGGTGCGACGGCCCGGGAGAACACGTCCTTGATGTGGACCATCCCGCGCGGGTCATCGAGCGTCTCGTGGAACACGGGAAGGCGCGAGACGCCGGCGGTGTGGAACGTTTC
>JBCBJZ010000136.1:0-9834 GCA_038522635.1 Pseudomonadota bacterium
GTCTTGATGGTGGCGGTAGCGGTGCCGGGCACGGTTGCCGCCATCCTCAACAGCCACTACCTGGCGCAGCGCGATCCCCTTCCCGATGAATGGCTGGTCCAGCATTTTCGCTGTGGGATCGGCGCTGGCATCTCCGTCTACACCGCGTTCTTGGCGTTCGGCGCTGTCAACTGGGTGCCCGTGCTGGCGTTCAACCCGGTCCTCTGGGCGATCCCGACGGTGCTTGGCGTCACCTACATGGTGCATCACCAGTGGCAGAACTTTCTGACCCGTGAACGGCGCGGGCTTGCGCTCAAGACCAACGCGGGCGCGCTGTTCGCCAGGCTTGGCCGCTACGGCCCAAACGCCTCGGCGGACGGTTCGACGGACGTCGCCGCGGGGGCAGACGCGTCTGCACGGGTTGAGCGTCGCGCGCGCGCCCGCCAGCGCTAGAGCAACCCACCAACGCGACACATCAAGCGTCAGGCCGCTCGGTTCTTCGCCAGCCAGCCATCCACCAGCGCCACCGTGGCATCGACTTCCGCGTGCGGCATGCCCTGCTGCTGTCCGAGCGTCTGCACCAGCTTATCGACCCGCTCGATGTTGCGCGCGCCTGCCGCTAGAGCCCGTGCGGCCGACGAGGGTGAGCCCAGCGCCTGCGCGGCCTGCGCATATTTCTCAAACGGCACCATGTCGGCGGGGTCAGCGCCCAGACGTTCGCACAACGCCACCACATGCGCGTAGACCCCGTGCGAAGCCTCCAGGTCGGTGTGCACCGCTTCCTGGATCGGCCGCATCTGATCGGCCTGGACACAACGGTAGTTGCCGGCCAACAGCATCGCCCATTTGGCCAATGGCACGAAGATCGAGTCGTGCGCTTTCAACTTCACCGGCAGGGTCGTGGGCGTGCCATCGACGGGAACCGTTGCCGCTTCGATATCAGCCTGCAGATCGCGCAGGATCGCTGTGTCCGCATCATCCTCGAACGCGGCCGCCTTAAAGTTGGTCGGCAAACGAACCTGCAACACGTTGAGCGGCTGATCGGGCGGCCGGAACGCTTGGGGATCGGGGCTGCACAGCGTCAGCTTGCCCGGCGTGAAAGACGACCAGACCTCAGGCGCTGTGAAGCAAGCCTCCACTGAAGCTGCATCGATGGCCGCGATCCGCTTCAGGTAGGGCAGAGGCGGCATGTTCATGATCGACATGGTGGGCTTTTGCGAACGCCCGATCGCGTCCAGCAGCTGGCGCACACCGTCCGCGCCGTACTGCGGCTCCTGCATGGCAAGCGCGATCAGATCGTAGGCGCCAGGATCGACATCGCCGGGACCGGCCGCATCGATCTGGCCGGGTAGGTCGCGCGAATGAATGTCGACCAGCCCCTCGCGGCCGCGCACGGGCATGCGCACGAGCGCGCCGTGCGTGTTGATCAGCTCGACCTCCTCAGGCAGGCAGACGAGCGTTACGTGGTGGCCCGCCATCGCCAGTTTGATGCCCAGAAGAGAACCGTAGGAAGCGCCCAGACAAAGGATTTTTCGCGTCGCCATCGCCATTTCTCCCGCTGTTGGAACCCCGTTGAAAGGCTCTTCAGGATCAATGTGCACCCGCACTGCGTTGAACTCAATCACCCACGCACGATCAGTCCCCAGCCGTCGCTGGCCCTCGGGCGGGCATGCATGCACCTAGAGTTGTTTCGCCTCAGGTCGAAGCAGAACCGACATCAAAGTTTTGTTCTGCCGATCATCTTTCGCCTCAGGTGCTTCCACCTGAAGCGGATGAACTCTAAGGAGCAGGCTAGGCGTGACCAGCATCGGCCTTGAAGTCGATCGGTTCGCCCCGCAGCAGCGCCGGCACATCGCCGTTGAGGCCCGCCGCCTCACTCACCAGCACCCGCTTCAACATGGGCAAACGTTCCACCGCGCCAAGCCCCGCATCGCGCAGCATCCTCAGGAACACCAGATCATTTGAGAACAACGCGTTCAGCCCGGCGAACGTTGCCGCCGAGACCGTGCCATCAAAGCGGCGCCAGGCCTGGTAGCGCGACAGGATCGTCATATGCCCAGCGTCAAGCCCGAGCGCCATGGCCTGGGCTAACGCCTCCGCGAGCGCCGCGATATCACGGATGGCAAGATTGAGCCCCTGGCCCGCGATCGGATGCACGCCGTGCGCCGCATCGCCGACGAGCACGAGCCGCAGCGCCGAGATCTGCCGCGCGATCGCCGTGGCCAGCGGCCAGGTGGCGCGAGGCCCATCTACCTTGACCACGCCGTAGCGGGTGCCGATCCGAGCGCGCAGAGCGGCCTCGAACGTCGCCGCGTCAGCCTGCATCAGGCGCGCGGCTTCAACGTCATCTTCGGACCATGTGATGCAGGCGCGGTTCTCTTTCAGTGGCAGGATCGCGAACGGTCCACCGGGCAAAAAGTGCTGAACCGCGGTCCCGCCGTGGTCGTGTTCGAGCGCCACGCTGGTGACGATGCCAGACTGACCGTGGGAAGCGCCAACAACGCCGATGCCGGCGGATTTGCGCTGCTGCGAGCGCGCACCATCACAAGCGGCAATCAAATCAGCACGCACGTGGCGCCCATCGGCGAGCACTACCCGTGCCTGCGTTGGCGTGCGCGTCACGTCAACGACTTGCCCGCGCAACAGGTGGATGTCGGCGCGTGCGGCCAACGCAGCGGCGCAGGCGGCTGTGAGCGCACTGTTGGGCACGATGAAGCTGGCCGGGCTTTCTTCCACGGTGTTGTCGTAGCGTAGGACGACAGGGCGCACAGCATCGCCGAGCGATGAATCGGTAATCTCGATTCTATGCACGGGTTGCGCGTGCGCGTCGATCTGAGGCCAAAGCCCGAGCTGAGCCAGAAGGCGATGCGGCCCGGCAGACAGCGCTGATGCGCGCACATCGCTTGGCGGCCGCTTCTCGCCTGAGCCGGCATCGTCACGGTCGACCACAACCACCGACAAGGCGCCGTCGAACACGTGCGACAGCGTCAGCGCGAGCAATTGCCCGGTGAGCCCTCCCCCGACGATCGCCACATCGGCGCGCACGTCAGCGCGCGCTGGCCTGTCAACCTGACCTGTTGCGCTCATGTCCACGCGCTTTGACGCTCCTTGTTGCAGTGCAGTATACCGGCCACCGTGATCGCCGCGGCCGCTGGCGCGCCGCCCTTACACAAAAGGCCTAACGCCCCATGTCCGATCAGAACACGCCGTCCTTGAAGCCGAATTCGAAGCCGACTTCGAAACCGTCGGGCGCGGTTGAAAAGCTGCTGACGATCTTGGACCTGGAACAACTTGAGACCAACCTGTTTCGTGGTCGCAATCCGGGCGAGGGCTGGCAGCGCGTTTACGGCGGGCAAGTGCTTGGCCAGGCGTTAGTGGCCGCATCGCGCACCGTCGAAACAGACCGCCCGGCGCATTCGATGCACGCCTACTTCCTGCTCGCCGGCGATCCGGTGGCGCCCATCATTTATAACGTCGACCGTCTGCGCGACGGCAAAAGCTTCACAACCCGGCGCGTCACCGCGATCCAGCACGGGCGTGCCATCTTCTCCATGAGCGCGTCGTTTCATGTCGCTGAAACGTCCTACGACCACCAAGATGCGATGCCGAACGTGCCGCCACCGGAGAATTTGCCGACCGAAGCGGAGCTCAAAGAGAGCATCATCGACCATCTGCCTGAGAACATCCGCACGTACTGGGAGCGCGAGCGCCCGATTGAGATGCGGCCGGTCGATATCGAGCGCTATCTATCGCGCGATGCACTCGATCCGGTGCAGCACATCTGGCTGCGCGCCACCGCCCCCCTGCCCGCGGACGACTTCGCCCTGCACCAATGCGTGCTCGCCTACGCCTCGGACTTCACGCTGCTCGATACCGCCCTGATCGCGCACGGTAAGCTGATGTTCGACGAAGACATCCAGCTTGCGAGCCTTGACCACGCGCAGTGGTTTCACCGGCCATTCCGGGCTGACAACTGGCTGCTCTACACCCAGGACAGCCCTTCCGCAAACGGCGCGCGGGGCTACTGTCGTGGCAAGATCTACACACGCGACGGCGTGCTTGTGGCCTCCACGGCACAAGAAGGGTTGGTGCGGCAGCGCGCAACCTCCTTCAAGCTCAAATAGCATGCAATTCATGCATTTTGCCTACCAAGAAGGCAAAATCGCTGCCCGAAAATGCAGCGGATGCTAGTGCGCGGCGCTGATTTCTCATCATTATCAATGCGGTAGCGCTCCGCACCAAAGCTGGCACAGCTTTTGTTTTCTATTAACCAGATCACGCGTCGCCCAGCGTCACGGCTGGGCTGTCCCCTCGCGCCTAACGGGCGGGCGGGCACATCGTGGGCGCGCACGGTCAGTGTCCGAAAGGGGTGTGCAGATGAAATTGATCACGGCGATCATCAAGCCGTTCAAACTTGACGAGGTCCGTGCCGCGCTTACCGAGCTGGGCCTTGAAGGGATGACGGTGAGCGAAGTGAAGGGCTACGGCCGCCAGAAGGGCCACACCGAAATCTACCGCGGCGCTGAATACGCCGTGAACTTTCTGCCCAAGATCAAGATCGAAGTGGCCGTTGCCGATGACGCTGCCGAAAAGGCCGTCGGCGCGATCACCAGTTCCGCCCACACCGGCCAGATCGGTGACGGCAAAATTTTCGTGTCGTCCATCGACAGCACCGTGCGCATCCGCACCGGTGAAACCGACGATGCGGCCCTCTAACCACCGAGCGTAACGTAAACGAAGGGGAACACTCTGAGATGCTGAAGAAGAAGGAACTCACCCAGACGATGGCGGTAGCGACGCTGCTGACCCTCGCCTATGGCGGCGTAGCTTACGCGCAGTCAGAAGCCGACGCCATCAGCGGGCCCGATACCGCCTACGTTTTGAACACCATGCTGTTCCTCATCGGCGGCTTCCTGGTGATGTGGATGGCTGCCGGCTTCGCAATGCTCGAAGCGGGCATGGTGCGCACCAAAAACGTCTCGATGCAGTGCACGAAGAACATCGCGCTGTTCTCGGTCGCCGGTATCGCCTACTGGGCCGTCGGCTATAACCTGATGTACGACGGTGTTGACGGGGGCTACCTCGGCTCGTTCACGCCGAAGGACATTCCTGCGACGGATGCCGACAAGGGCTCCTACACCGCAGCGTCGGACTGGTTCTTCCAGATGGTGTTCTGCGCGACCGCAGCCTCGATCGTTTCGGGCACGGTGGCTGAGCGCATCAAACTTTGGCCGTTCCTGATCTTCGTCGTTGTGCTCTGCGGCTTCATCTACCCGATCCAAGGCGCTTGGAAGTGGGGTGCTGGCTGGCTCGCGTCGGGCGCTGACACGAGCTGGATCAAAACCGTCGCGGGGGCTGAATTCCAGGACTTCGCCGGGTCGACACTTGTCCACTCAACAGGTGGCTGGGCGGCACTCGTCGGCGCGATCTTGCTCGGCGCACGCGCGGGCAAATATGGGCCCAACGGTCAGATCAACCCGATGCCTGGTTCGAACGTCCCGCTTGCAACGCTCGGCACGTTCATCCTGTGGCTCGGCTGGTTCGGCTTCAACGGCGGTTCGCAGCTCGCGATCGGCTCGATCGGCGATGCATCAGCCGTGTCGAAGATCTTCATGAACACGAACCTGGCAGCAGCCGGTGGCGTGGTCGCAGCGATCATCCTGACGCAGCTGTTCTACGGTAAAGTCGACATCACGATGGCGCTTAACGGTGCCCTGGCTGGCCTCGTGTCGATCACGGCTGAACCGCTGACGCCGTCGCCGCTGTGGTCGATCGCGGTTGGTGCCGTCGGTGGTGTGATCGTGGTCTTCACGGTGCCGCTGCTCGACAAGATGCGGATCGACGACGTGGTTGGCGCCATCCCGGTCCACCTGCTCGCTGGCATCTGGGGCACGATGATCGTGCCTGCGTCGAACTCCGATGCAAGCTTCCTGGCACAAGCCATCGGCGTTGGCTCGATCGCGGCGTTCGTGATCGTCACCAGCCTGGTGGTCTGGACCATCCTGAAGTTCACGATTGGCCTGCGGCCGACCGAGGAACAGGAAGCCGCCGGTCTCGACCAGGCGGAGATCGGTCTCGAAGCCTATCCGGAGTTCGGATCGGGCAGCCAGCGGATCTAACACCGCAGATCGCGCCCCGCTCCTGAAGGGTGGGGCGCGATCGCTCTTTATCTCCTCCCTAACCCTGCCCGATGATCTGCACCTAAAGTGTAGAGCAACGACGGGCGCAAAGGGCGAGACGTGAGTTTCTGAACTGGCCATTCGCACTTTGCGCCCGTTGCTCTTGCATCGGGCTTTTTTTGTCCGGTTGTGAACGCCCCGCTTAATCGCGCAGCCGGCATTTGATCGGTTTCATCAACGCGCTGTTCATCCTTTCAACCTAGCCTCAGTTCGGTGGTGCACCCCTTACCGCGCGGTGATACGACGTGGCCGTAAAGACATTTGGACAACGCAACAGTTCGCCTTCGGGCCGGCGGCCTACGCTTCGCGAGGCCGATCCCAGCGCGGCCTCCGCCATGGCTGCGAGCGCACCGCCCCTTGCGGCGCCCGAGCAGGAGGAAGATCGCTATGCGCCGCGCAAGGCGGTTTCACTGTCGGGACTGATCGCGTTTGAAGGCCGTTCGACCTACTACAACTGCACGGTCAAAGACATGTCGACGACCGGCGCGTGCCTGCTGATCGCGACGCCGAAAGGCGGCAGCGCGCTTGACCCGGCCGCCATCCCCGACCGGATCTCGCTGTTTTTGAGCGTCGACCGCCTGCGCGTCGAATGTCAGGTGATGTGGCGCGGTCTGGCCGAATGCGGCGTGCGTTTCAAGACGATGCCGACGCCCTATTGAAGGCGTGTTGGCAGCCGCAGCCGGGCCAAAATTGGTGCGCCCTCAAAGCTCTTCGCAGAACGTGAGCTTGTTGCCAAACGGGTCGGCGATCGTCAGATCGAGCTCACGCCACGGCTGTTCCTGCGGCTCGCCTGGCTTGGCAAACTTGTAGTTGGCCGCGCGGAGCCGTTGCGCCATCGCTTTGAGGCCCACGGTCTCGATACGCACGCGCTGACCGGGCGTGCTGTCTCCAAAATGCTCCGACAAGTGAAGCACGCAATTGCCTTTGCGGATGCCCATGTAAAGCGGCGCATCGGGGCCAAAGCGGTGCTCGAACAAGACTTCGAACCCAAGGAAGTCCAAATAGAACGAACGCGCGAGTGCCTCATCGAACGAACGCAGGATGGGGACGACGGCAGAATGGTGCTCGGTGCTCATGGTTTTGTCCTTGGCGGGCCGGAGGCTTTGGTCTCTTAACACGGCGCGGCGCGGCGATCACAAGGCGTGTCCGGGAGGTCAGCCGCGTCAGGAGGCGGCGCATAGCATCCCGCTCCAAAGCTATGCAACCGGCCGTGGGCTCGAAGCCAGCGCGCGCCAGATGCATGAAAACAGCGCTGCCCCTGCCCTGCACCCGCGGCCGCCGGTTGTGGCTGAGCACGATGACGAGATCGTAAAGCGGATCGTCCCTCCACATCCGTTCAGCGCTGGCCGGATAGGGGTGCGTGACCGCGCGGTTGTAGTTGCGATCGCCCACCGCATCACACCAGCCCGCGTGCCGGGTGAGGGGACGCACGGGCAAGCCGGTGCGCGGACGCAGCAGCCGATCAGGCCTGTAATGGAGCGTGCATAGGCGCCAGATGCCCGCGGGCGTTGCACCGTCGCCCTCACGCTTATCGGTGCGGATGCCGCCACGCCCGATCGCACAGCGCAAACGCAACGGCCCGGCAACAAGCCGTCCAACCCGCGCGCGCGTGTTGAGAACTTGGACGGTGAGCTGGCTGACTGATAGCGCCATCGGCATGCCTCTTTGCGCTCCGTGCTAGAGCCGGTTCGCTTCAGCTTGAAGCAGAACCGACATCTAAGTTTTTGTTTTGTCGTTCATCTTTCGCCTCAGGTGACTCCACCTGAAGCGGATGAACATTAGGGCAGCGCAACCCAACACGCCTCGCCCACTTTCGTCCGCTCACCACGTTCTCACCGCGAAGTGAGTTCGGTTGACACATGCGGTGTCTTGCGCAACGCACGCGGCATGCTGAGATCAACGACACCGCAGCGCACGCTATCGTGGCCGCCGGTTGACCCTTCCCGCCGCCGAATGCGACGCTTCGGTACCCCCAAATAAAGACATTGATGGAGCGCCCATCCATGAGCAATGCCCGCAAAATCATCATCGTGGATGACGACGACGACCTGCGTACCTCGCTTCAAGACCAACTGGCGTTGCACGACGAGTTCAACGTCCTCAGTGCCGATACCGCCGGTGGCGGCATCGAACTGGCCAAGGGGGAGCATGTCGACTTAGTGCTGCTCGATGTGGGGCTGCCGGACATGGATGGTCGCGAAGCCTGCAAAGTGATGCGCAAGAACGGCTTCAAGAGCCCGATCATCATGCTGACCGGCAATGACTCGGACGCCGACATGATCTTGGGCCTTGATGCTGGCGCCAACGACTACGTGACGAAGCCCTTCAAGTTCGCTGTGCTGCTGGCCCGCATCCGCGCGCAACTGCGCCAGCACGAGCAGAGCGAGGACGCGGTGTTCACGATCGGAAAGTACACCTTCAAGCCATCCGCCAAGCTGATGCTGGACGATAAGGGCAGCAAGGTGCGGCTGACCGAGAAGGAAACGTCGATCCTGAAATTTCTCTACCGCTCAGGCGAGAAGGTCGTGACGCGCGATATTTTGCTGCACGAGGTGTGGGGTTATAACGCGGGCGTCACCACGCACACGCTGGAGACCCACATCTACCGGCTGCGCCAGAAGATCGAAGAGGACCCTTCGAACGCGTCGCTGCTGGTGACGGAAACGGGCGGGTATAAGTTACTGCCCTGAGCGCTGGCGTTGGCCTTGTGCTGCGCGCATATCATCTTTGGTCGACTTCGGGTTCACCCTTGGTGATCCCGATCGACCGCCCGATGATGTAGCGCGGCCTCCACCGTTGGCGGCGGCGTTGCGCCCGCTGCCGCCTCGTCGAGCAACGCATCGCTTGCACGCTCAAGCGCTGTCTCGAGTGCAGCCTGATAGGCCTGCCGTTTCAAGCCGGCAGGCAAGGGCGGCAGGAGCTCAACGATGATGGTGCCGGGATAACGCCGCAGCGTACGGCGAGGCCAGTAGAGGCCGGAATTCAACGCGACCGGTACCGTCCGGCCATCAAGCGCGTTGTTGAGCGCCGCGACACCAGGCTTGTAATCAGCAGGGGCGCCCGGCGCCTGGCGCGTCCCTTCCGGAAAGATCAGGATGTCGCGACCGGCCTTGCTTCTGGCCTGGGCATCGCTGACCATTTTGCGCAATGCGCGCGCGCCTTGCCCGCGTTCAACCAGGATGTGCTCGAACTTTCGTGAGAACCAGCCGTAGAACGGGATGCGACCGAGTTCCGCCTTCATGACCAACGCAGGGTCGCGGAACAGCGGGATCAGCGCGAAGGTGTCCCAGGCGGATTGGTGCTTGGCAGCGATCAGAGCGGGCTCAGCCGGTAGGTGCTCAAGGCCCCGCACCTCAACGCGCGTGTTGCAGATGACGCGTAGCAGCCAAAGGCAGGCGCGCGCGTGGGTCCGCAGTCCGGCCATGGCCCAGGCGCGCGGGCCAAACAGGAGAGGCGAACCGCCGATCACAAACACGGCGGTGGTCACGTAAAACGCGAGCGCGAACAGAACCGAGCGGAGCATGAAGACATCTAATCGGTGGGAGCGCGTGTAATCGCTGGGAGGGCGTGGGCCGCGCGGCGGAACGCAACGCTATAACCGACTTTAGGGTCGCACGCACGCCTCCAGGCAGGATCTAGACCAACGGGCGCAAAGCACGGATCGCCGGCTCAAGCA
>JBCBJZ010000137.1:0-9809 GCA_038522635.1 Pseudomonadota bacterium
GATCATCTTTGGGCGATTTCGGGCTCACCTATGGTGATCCCGATCAATCGCCCGATGATCTAGGAACCGGCGCAGGCGCGTTATCGCCCGATGATCCAGCCCTACCGTTAGCGGCTTTGCGCGGGCCCGGCCATATGGGCAAGAAAACTGCGCACATAAGTTGCAAGCGAGAGCACCGTCAGCGCGCCGACCACCCAGATCAGCCCGTCGCGCAGACTTGCCGCGTTGAGAGCAAAGCCTTCGTCGGCCAGCACCAGCGCGGCCAGAATGATTTGCGCCACGGTGTTGAGCTTGCTGATGGTGTGGGGCTGGATCCGTATCGGATGGTCGAGCATGCGGGCGAGCAACACCCCCATCACAATCAGGATGTCACGCGAGACGATCGCGATGACCAGCCAACTTGGCACATGGCCTGCGGTGCCCAGCGCGATGAACACGCTCACCAACAACAGTTTGTCGGCGAGCGGGTCCAGGTAAGCGCCCAGTTCCGTCTCCCAACGGAAGCGCTTGGCAAGAAAACCGTCGACCGCATCGGAAACGCCGGCGATCAGGAACATGATGAAGGCGGCCTCCATCATGCCGTTCACCAGCATCCAGAAGATCACCGGCACCAGGATGACCCGGCCAAGCGTTATGAGGTTGGGGATGTTCACGGGGCGTGCTGCCGACTGAGATGGCTGGAACGTGGAAGGCTGGGCGTCGCCGTGGCGCGCCACCCGCCGCAACAGCGCTTCCAGGTTGGTGGATCACCTCTTTACGCTAAAGTCGGATCGCGGTCTGCGTTGAAGCAGAACCGACATCTGAGCCTCTGTTTTGTCGTTCGTCTGATCGTTCAGGCGGTGCCACCTTCATCGCGGGCTCAACGTGTCTCGAGCACGTGGAACCCCAGCGCTGCGGTCCATCACGTGCAGCGTTGCGATCCGTCAGTTGATGCGGCCGAAATAGAGCCGTCCGCTGCGCACTCCGTAGCGGGCCCGCAGCGTGTGATAGCAGCCCCGCACGAAGGTGGCGCCGCGCCCCAGCAACAAAAGGCTGCCGCTGCCAATGCGGAACGTCCCGCGCACCTGGTAGGGTGCGGGGCGGCAACCGCGTCGAAAGATCCGCGCTGTCCCCGTAACGTTGCCCGACGCATCAAGCGTGCCGTTGAAAAGGAGCGTGCCACGCCGTGCGCCTTGCCGCCGCATACCGCGCCGTGGGCGTGCGTACCGGATGATAAGGCTGTTACCCGATAACGTGATGCGCACGGTTGAGCCGTTGTGATCCCAAAGCCCGCCGCGCAGCGTTCGCGGCGGCGGCGTTGGCGTTGGAGGCGGCGACGGAGGCACCACGCGCGCGGTGCGCCCGGGCGGCCGCCGTCTGCGCGTGTCGAGATCATCACCTGAAACGTCAGCGCCCGGACGCACAACGCTCGAAGGGTTTGCACGTGTGGGACGCCGAGCCGCCGGCGCCTCAGATGGCCGCGTCGTCGAAGGCACATAAACGGGCGTGACCGCGACCGTCGGCTTCGGCGACCACGCGGCTAACGCCTTCGGCAAGACCGCGGGACGTTCAGCAACCGGCTGCCCCCTTAACCGCAGGCTAGCCAAAGTGGTGTTGGCCCGCATCATCGCCCACGCCGGCGCAGGCCGTGATGCGGTGGCTGCCTTGCCAAGCGTGTAGCTGAACGCGTTGTCCTTGAAGGTGACCGTGCACGCCAGGGCCCGTCTGCCGTCACCTGGGAACGTGAACCGATGCGTACCCCCGCCGTTCTTCGACACTTTTGCGCCCGCCATCACCGGCGCGCGCTCAAGCGTTGCTGCCGCGGACGGGCCGGCCTCGCGCCAGCGGTGCATGTTGCGGCATAGCCGTAGCGTCGACGGCGCCTCGAGGATGACGCGGCCGCCGACACCCTCCAACTGGATCTGCCAGCGCCCGGCTTGATCAAGCGTATCCACGTAAAGCAGCGTATCGCGCTTGGCGGCCAGCAGGGCGCGCGACAGGCTGCGCGGCCAGGGAAGCGTAGACTGAAGCTGCTGGAAGGCGCCAAGCGCGGCGAAGGCTGCCTGCGTGTTGATGCGTTCCCCCTCGCCGAGCGTCGAAAATTTGCCCGGCATGAAGGGCGCATGAAACCCCAGAAGGCCACCGGTGTGCAGGCGCCTATCGGGCAAGCGTGTGCCATCGGGCAGCGTTTTGGAGCCCGCCATAAAGATGAGAGCGCACGCCCCCAGGCAGCGTTTGCCGGCCGGAACAAGTGTTGCCGCGCCGCGGCGCCAGACGACTTGCGCAGCGCGCACGGCTTCTTCCACGTCGCCGCCATCGCTTTCCAGCCGCACGAAGATCACCGGCACTCTGACCGGCTTTGCGCGCACGCTGGTAAGGCTGGACGATGCCGCCGCGGGCGACGTGGCGGTGAACGTGCCCTTGGTTTCGAACGGATCAGCGCTGTCATCGGGCTTCGCGGTGGGCTTGGGCAGGGTCGGCCACGCGACCTTCAAGCGCGCAGCGTCTCCACGCTTGATGCGACCTGACATCACGATGACAGGGTCGCCGGTCTTGCTGCGTTCAACCGTGATGTCGGCCGCGCTTGCCGCAGCACTGAAGCCCGCAACCGTTGACGCCGCGAGTGCGACCCCCAGGACGTTGGTGAGCGTAGCGATCATCCCAGGGGCGCGACGTGCACCTGCCTGCGCTGTCCACGTTCCCATTGGAGCGCTCCACCCCTGATCTCGCATCTGTTGAGCTCGCATCCTGGTGAGCTCATGTTCTCGCATCTTTGGGATGACAAAGTATCATAACGCACCCAAGGCGTCAGCGCCGCCCCGCGCACCATCCCCGACACCTTATGTGATCGGCTGCGAAACCCGTCAGGCGCCGATCCTCACATCACCCCATGGCCGCGCTTGATGATGCTGCGCATGGTCGGCGCCGTGACGTCATCGGAAATGTGGATGTTCCAAAGCTCCGCTTGATCCTGAGCCTCGAAGGCCGCGAACCGTTCGGCAATGTCGCTCACATCCTTGATCACCGCGCCGCGCAAACCGAAACCGCGTGCAACCGCATCAAGCGGCGGCCGGCCGAAGACCGCCCCGCTGTCATCAAGACCTTCAGCCCGCAGTTTGTGGATCTCCGACCCGTATGCGCCGTCATTGAGACAACACAGCAGAACGCGAAGCCCCTGGCGCTTCAGCGTCTCCAACTCTTGGATGTGCATCAGCAAACCGCCGTCGCCCTCGATCAGCACGATCCGACCCTGCGCGCCCTGGCGACGGGCAGCGGCGACGCCAAGCGCATACGACAGCCCGTTGCCGATGGCGCCGAATTCGCGGATCGTCACGAACCGATCCCCCGGCCGTCCCCGCATCTGACTGTTGAAGTACGCCTGATGGCCGGACCCGGAGATGATGTCCCAGTCTTTCGGGATGACGTGATCGAGCGCCTGGATCACCGCACGCGGATCGACGACACCGGCGGGGATATCGAAAGTGGCACTGTCGGCAACCTGCTGCGCGATACGCCTAGCGAGCGCCGGCGTCCGCAGGCTCGAGGCTGCCCCTCCCTGCGCACCGTAGCGCGCGTTGAACGCGGCGAGCGCCTGTTTCGATGCCGCTTGCGCATCGGCTGTGATGTAGAGGTCGGCTGCGCGCATGCCATCACGCAGTCCTGACGGCGCCTCGTCGATCTGGATAATGTGCGCGTTGGGAAACAGCTTGCCGCCATCGACCGTGTAATAGGACAGTCCCGCACCGATCGCGACGACCAGGTCGGCCTCCGCCATGATCTCGCGCGTCAGCTCCGCGCTGTAACCACCCATCACGCCAAGGCCGTAGGGATGGTGATCGAAGAGCCCGCGCACCGGCAGCGTGTTAGCAAGCAAAGCACCGACCCGATCAGCCAACGCGACGACATCCGTCTGCGCCTGCGCGCGCAAAACCCCGCGGCCACCCAAGATCACAGGGCACTTCGCCTGGGCGAGCCTTTCGACCAAGACCGCGATGCGTTCAGGGTCGGCATGCGGGCGCCCGCCGTCGGGATAGAGGCGTTCTGAAGGGACGTAGGGCTCAGCCGTATCCACCGCCTGCTTTTGCATATCGTAGGGTATGGCGAGCACCACAGGCGTGCGCTGCGTGCGCGCGATATGAAACGCCTCGCGCACCCGGTCGAACACGCGCGACATCGCATGGGCCTGAATGTAAGGCGCGCCGCACGCGGTGATGAACGGCGCTTGCTCGATCGCCTGGTTGTAAAAGCGCGCGTTAATCGGCGTCTCACCAGCAAAGATCACCACCGGAATGCGCGCGCGTACAGCGGCGGGAAGCGCGGTGGTGATCTGCGTCAGGCCTGGCCCACAGGTCACCGAAGCGAGTGCGATCCCGCCCGTTGCCACGTGGTAAGCGGTGGCCGCCGCGACCGCGCAGTGTTCATGGCGCACCGCGATCGACTGGGTCTCAGCGAGGCCGTCAAACGCCGTCGAAAAGTGCATGTTGCCGTCGCCCATCAGCACGAACTGCGTGGTGACGCCCTCAGCGATCACGGCGCGGGCAAGCGCTTCGTAGAGAGGTGCGGTCTTGGAAGCGGACGGGGAGGCGGTGTTCGAGGCGGAAGCTGCGGCGGACGGGTCAGCCTGGGTCATCGGTGCGGGGTCCTGCGCGACGTTGCTAGATAGGGCGGGCGCTACAGCGGCACTGCTGGAAGCACGCATTTCCCCTTACCCTACGCGCACGCGCCGGCTTCGCCAAGATTGTATACGTACGTATGCAATATCCGCGGTCGGATGCCGCTAATTCAGCTCATGGATGCGGAACGGCAGTCCGCCCTTCGGCGTCAGCGTCACGGTGGCATTGATGCCAGGCGGCTCGACACCGACGTATTCGGGCTGGAACCGCCGCAGCAGGATCGACAGCGCCAGCGCGTTCTCCACCTGGCTCATGGCACCGCCAATGCACGAGCGCCGACCGCCGCCGAATGGCAGGTAGGAGAATTTCACGCGCTTCTTCGCCGCATCACCCATCCAACGCTCCGGTTGGAAGGTCTCCGGCTCGTCCCAATAGGCTTTGGAATGATGCGCGCCGTACGCGAACATCACGATCCGGTCGCCAACCTTGATCTCTTTGCCGTCGATCTCATCGGCTTGCGAAGCGGTACGGATCAGCCCCCAGATGGGCGGGTAAAGCCGCATGGTCTCCTGGATGACCGCGCGCGTGTAGGCGAGCGCTGAATAATCCTTCGCCGTTGGAACACGATCCCCATAAACCTCTTCGCCCTCGCGGCGGATGCGTGCTGCCGTCTCAGGATGGCGCGACGCAAGGTACAGCGCCCAGGCGAGCGTCAACGCCGTCGTCTCCGTCCCCGCCCAAAGGTACTGCTTGAGTTCATCGATCGCCTGCTGCTCGTCGAACTCGGGGAAGTCGGAATCATCGACAGCCGCGCGGATCATCGACAGCAAGGTTGCCTCACGCGCCTCGCGCGGATCACTCGCCATCACCGCCGGCGGCACCCCGCCCCACACGTCCATCGCCTTGGCCGCGTCCTCGTCGGACATCTGGAACGCTTCACCGGTCTGCCGACGTTGCCGGATCGACTTATGATTGAGCACGTCCGTGTAGGTCTTCACGCATTTAAAGATCACGTGCGGGTTGAACGGCATATCGCGGTCGAACAACGCCTTGCAGATCATGTCGGCGGCCAGCGTCCAGGTCTGCTCGACCATCTCGACGGTTTCGCCGGTTTTAGCGAGTTCGCCCCAATGCGCCATCTTGGTGTCGATGGCGGCGAGGAAGTAGGGAATGTACTGCGCAAAGAGATCGGGATGGAACGCGGGCTGCTGCGGTGCCCGGATCTTCTGCCACAGCACGCCATCGACGGTGATCATCGACTTACCGAAGATCGGCTTCAGGCCGTCGAAGTATTTCGCGTAGCGATCTGTGTGAGTCACCAGCACATGCTTGAAGTGCTCAGGCTTCGTCAGGAACACCACCCGCTGGCTCGCCATCGTGAGCGGGATCACGCTGCCGTAGCGCTCAGCCATTTGCATCAACATGGTCATCGGGTTGTCGCCGCTGCTCTTGGTAAGCGGGCTGAGCTTGAACCAGATGGAGGATTCATCGCCGAGCTGGTGCAGCGTTTCAGATGTCGTGCTCATGGGTGAAGCGCTTTCGTTGGGGTCTTAGAGCCGGTTCGCTTCAGCTTGAAGCGGAACCGACATCTAAGCTTTTGTTTTGCCGTTCATCTTTCGCCTCAGGTGAGTCCACCTGAGGCGGATGAACTCTAGATCAGGCCGCCCAGTGATACCGTCGGGGCTTTCGGGCCGACATCGTAAGCCTTGCTGCCGCGCGGCCCGATGACATTGACCTTCAGCGCTTCAGCCCGCTTGAACGACTTGAAGTACGGGAAGGCAATCGTGTTGATGGCGCCCGGCGACTTGCACTTCATCGTGTATTCGGCGTGGAACTCAGCGTGGACGGCTTCGGCTTCTTCCGCCTTTTTGCCGTGTCCATGATCGTGGTCGTGATCATGGGCCTTCTTCTTCTTTTTCTTCGCGTGCTTATGGCCATGACCGTGATCATCGTGGTCATCACCACCTTCGCGCTCCACGTCGACGTCCACGCTCGTCAGCGTGCACCCAGCCGATGCGGGCAGCACGAAGATATCCTTGCCGCCCTTCAATTTGGCCATGGCTTGCGCGATCGCAGCCTTTTGCGCCTTGGTGCGCGCCTCGTGCTCGAAGCCAACGATGTCGTGGGCAGGCGCCTTCAGCTCGACCGACACTTTGGTGCCGTCGATCGCCAGGTTGAACGCGCCGCGGCCGTGCTCATGCGCCTTCAGGTCGGTGCGGCCTTCGCCGGCGACAGCAGGCATGGCGCTGACGGCAGCGCACATGGCTGCGGTGGCGAAAAGGGCTGTGAAAGTCCGGTTCGTCATGATGGGGATCCTCGGATTGGTGGCCAAGCCGCAAAGTTGAGCCGAGCCAAGGGCGTCCGCTTAAGCGGCGCTTCTTAAATGGGAAAGGGCAATGGACGCGCTGCCGCTGCTGCCGAGCTCAACCTGACAGTCGAGCGCGGCGAAAGGTGGGCCTTACCGCGCAAATGTTATGTTATAACATCAACCTTGGTGGGTCCAGCGATCCAGGCTCTTGCCTAACCGCTAAATTTTCTGCTGGCCGATTCGCTTGCGCAGGATCGGGACCAGCGTTTCCGCCGCGGGAAGGTACGGGTAGACCACCATGGCTGCCTCATAAGCGCGCAACGCATCGGCCCATTTCTCCCGGGCCATATGGATCAGCCCACGCCCCGCGAGTGCGCCGTAGTGGCGCGGCTCCAGCCGTAACGTCGCCCGGATGTCGGCGAGCGAACGGTCGTATTCGCGCATCATGAAATAGATGATCGCGCGCTGGTTGTAGCCTTCGGCATATTTCGGTCGTTCGCGCACCACCAGCGCCAGCTTGGTGAGAGCATTCTGGAAATCGCGGGCGCTGCGGTCGAACTGCGCCTCGCGCACGAGCTTGTCGATCCGCACATCGCCCGACGACAGCCACAACTGCCAGATTTGCGCGCTGATCTTGCGGGCGCTAGCCTTATCGGGCGCGCGCTTGAGCGCAGCGAAGCGCTGATTGAGCAGGGCGGCCCGCGTGTCACGACCGGGCTTGGCGGGTTTGGCAGGCTGACCGGGCCTGGCGGGCTGCGCTTTGTTCTGCGCCTTGGGAGCGGTCGTCTGGTCGCTTTGCGCCGGCACCGGCGCCGGCGCCAACAAGGTCAGCGCGAGCGCCAGTGTCACTGTCAGGATCGGTGTCAGCGCGATCCCGGCCAAAGTCCCAACGTGATCGGTCGCCGCAACACCGTGAAGGCTTGAACGCGTGGATCGATCGGCCATGGGTAACCTCCTGAACGTGGCGCGGGGCTCGCTTCCTCTCTCTATAAACGCAGGTCTTCCGCCAGACGATCAAACGCACGCACACGTTTGCGTGTGTCACGACGCCAGCGCGCCCCTGTGAGGCCGCGTCAAGCGGCCTGCGCATGGCTTTCAACGAGGCCGACGATGTCCGCCATGATCTGGTTCAACTGGAAGTCCTTGGGCGTGTAGACACCAGCGACGCCCGCAGCTTTCAGCGTCGCCGCATCGCTTGCCGGGATGATGCCGCCCACCACCACGGGCACATCGCCCATGCCATCGGCGCGCATCAAGTCCATCACCTCGCGCACCAGCGGCACATGCGACCCCGACAGGATCGACAGGCCGACGACGTGCACACCCTCTTCAAGCGCGGTGCGCACGATCTGCCGCGGCGTCAGCCGAATGCCCTCGTAGACGACTTCCATGCCGGCATCGCGCGCGCGAACCGCGATTTGCTCCGCACCGTTTGAGTGGCCATCGAGGCCTGGCTTGCCCACCAGGAATTTCACCCGCCGCCCCATGCGATCGGACACCGCATCGACCCGGGCGCGAACCGCTTCCAACGCCTCAACTTCGCCTGGGGCAGCACTGGACGCAGCCTGCGAAACGCCGGTCGGCGCACGGTATTCGCCGAAAATGGCGCGCAAGGCTGCCCCCCACTCGCCCGTGGTGACGCCCGCTTTCGCGCAGGCGATCGACGCGGGCATGATGTTGCTGCCATCGCGTGCGGCCGCATCGAGGTCGGCCAGCGCCGCGGCCACCGCATCGCCATCGCGATTGGCACGCCACGCTTCAAGCTGCGCGATCTGCTCAGCTTCCACCGTTTCATCCACGGTCAGGATGGCGTCGTCATCGCCGGTGGACAGCGGGGATGCCTCCGTCTCCACCCATCGGTTAACGCCGACGACGACCTGCTCGCCACTTTCGATCTGGCGCAGACGCGACGCGTTGCTCTCAACAAGGCGCCGCTTCATGTAGTCGATCGCGTGCAGCGCACCGCCGCGCTCGCGGATGAGGCCCAGTTCAGCCATCGCCTCCGCCTTCAGCGCTTCGACCTTCGCGTTGATGACGTGAGAGCCATCGAAAATATCGCCGTACTCCAGCAGGTCGGTTTCATAAGCGAGGATCTGCTGCAAACGCAGCGACCATTGCTGATCCCACGGACGCGGCAAGCCTAACGCCTCGTTCCAAGCCGGCAGTTGCACGGCACGCGCGCGCGCATCTTTCGACAGCGTCACGGCCAGCGCCTCCAGCAGGATACGGTAGACGTTGTTTTCAGGTTGCTGCTCGGTCAGGCCCAGCGAGTTCACTTGCACGCCGTAGCGGAAGCGACGCAGCTTCGGGTCATCAACGCCGTAGCGCTCGCGGCAGATCTCGTCCCAAAGGCTCGTAAACGCGCGCATCTTGCACATCTCAGTGACGAAGCGCAGGCCCGCATTGACGAAGAATGAGACACGCCCCACCACCGCCGGAAACGCATCTTCAGGCACTTCCCCGGAAGTCTTGACCGTGTCCAGCACCGCTTCGGCGATCGCGAGCGCGTAGGCGAGTTCCTGAACCGGCGTCGCGCCAGCTTCTTGCAGATGGTACGAGCACACGTTGGTCGGGTTCCACTTGGGCACGTGCTGCGTGGAGAACACGATCGTGTCCTTGATCAACCGTAGCGAGGGCTCGGGCGGGAACACATAGGTGCCGCGGGAGAGGTATTCCTTGATGATGTCGTTCTGCACCGTGCCTTGCAGGCGCGTCGTGTCCGCGCCCTGCTCCTCGGCCACGGCGATGTAGAGCGCGAGCAGCCACGGCGCTGTGGCGTTGATCGTCATCGAGGTGTTCATCTCCTCGAGCGGGATCGCGTCGAAAAGCGTGCGCATATCGCCGAGATGCGCGATCGGCACGCCGACCTTGCCCACCTCGCCGCGAGCCAGCGGATCGTCGCTGTCATA
>JBCBJZ010000138.1:0-9675 GCA_038522635.1 Pseudomonadota bacterium
AGGCTTGCGGTCCGCAAGCCTGCAGGGATCCCCGCAGAGATGAAGTGCGGCTCGTTACGGCCGTGCTCACATCGCGACACAGGCCGACACACCAGCGGCGGCTTGCGTGCCGCGGTGCAAAAATTTGTGCCCAACGCGTGCAGCTTCAGGTTGGTCGCGCCAAAAAACTCTGTATCTAGTTTGTGAAGGTGGTAAGCGAACAGGATGGGAAGGGCGGCCCCCCGCGTGGGCCATCTGCGGCGTGAACATGCTTCGCCGCACCCCTTGCAGGACGATGGAGAGGGTATGGCGGCCGAAGATTTTGATCTGGCGAAGCTGGAAAGCCGGATGCAGGGCGCACTCGACAGTTTGCGCCGTGAATTCAGTGGTCTGCGGACCGGACGGGCGAGCACGAGCCTGCTCGATCCGATCCAGGTGACCGCTTACGGCGCGAAGATGCCGCTCAATCAGGTGGCGACGATCTCGGTGCCGGAACCGCGCATGATCACGGTGTCGGTGTGGGATAAGTCGCAGGTTTCATTCGTGGAAAAGGCGATACGCGAGTCCGAACTGGGCCTGAACCCGGTGATCGACGGCACCACGCTGCGCTTGCCAATCCCCGAACTCAACGAAGAGCGCCGCCAGGAGCTTTCGAAGGTGGCAAGTCGCTACGCGGAAGGGGCGCGCGTGGCTGTGCGCAACGTGCGCCGCGATGGCATGGATACGCTGAAAAAATTGGAGAAGGACGGCGACATCTCCGAGGATGAACAGCGCCAATTTTCGCAGCAGGTCCAGACCGCGACCGACCGCATCATCAAAGCAGTTGACGAAGCGACGGCGACGAAAGAGGCGGAGATCATGCAGGTTTGAGCGGGCGCACCGCCGACTTTGGATCGCGCGCTTTTGACTGAGAAGGCTGCAGGCCCGGGTCATTCATAAATTCATAACTTTCAGTCGCGGCCATGATCAAGGTCACCCGCGGCCGTCTGCGATAGCAACGAAGAAGAGCGGGCTCAACGGTTCATGGCGTTAGACATTGAACGATCACCGAAGGCCGAAGCGCCGTTGCGGGCGGTACCGCAGCACGTCGCGGTCATCATGGACGGCAATGGGCGGTGGGCCAAGGCGCGGGGCTTACCACGCCGTCGCGGCCACCAGATGGGCGTCGAAGCGCTGCGCCGTTGCGTCAAGGCGGCGATCGATGCGCAGGTCAACTATCTGACCGTCTTCAGTTTTTCGTCGGAGAATTGGTCGCGCCCGGCCAAGGAAATCGACGACCTGATGGGTCTGATCAAGGTGTTCATCCGCCGGGATTTGGCGCGTCTGCATGGGAACGGCGTGCGGGTCACGGTGATCGGCGAGCGCGATGACCTTGAAAGCGAAATGCGCGGCATGATCGATCACGCCGAGACGCTGACGCAGGATAACACCACGCTCAATCTGGTCGTCGCGTTCAATTACGGCGCGCGCAACGAGATCGCCCGCGCAGCCAAGCGCATAGCCGTCAAAGTCGCCCGCGGTGAACTGGACCCAGCCGACATCGATCTCACCACGCTGGATGATCATCTCGACACGCGCGGCATTCCCGATCCCGAGCTGCTCATTCGCACCTCCGGCGAACAGCGCCTGTCGAATTTTCTTCTCTGGCAGTCGGCCTACACGGAGTTCGTGTTCCAGGACATTTACTGGCCTGACTTTGGGGAAGCGCATTTCCTGCGCGCGATCGATGATTTTCAGCGGCGCGATCGGCGCTTCGGAGGGACCACGGCTGAAACGGTGGCTTGAGCTGTCGCGAGCTGGCCAGTGGCCGTGTGGGCGGCCTTGTGGGTGGCCTTGTCGGTGGGCCTCGCGGCGGCCCTCTTCGCAGCCGGCCGAGATGCTGAAGTGTTGCTGTTGGCCGTTAGGCGCCGTTGACGCGCCGTGGTCGCACGGCTCATGTGGGTTGTGCGATTTGCGCCCAAGCCTGAGCCGCGTCCGTTAATCCATGAGCACGAGCGATGAACCGGTAAGCGACGACCCGACGCTGCGACCTGCTGCTGGCGGGGACATCCGTCGTGATCCATCAGCCGTGCCTGGCAAATCGCGTGAAGCGCGCGATACCGCTTCTGTTCATCCCGCGGGATCGCGCGGCGACGGGCCTTCGCCCGTGAAAAGCGTGGAGCGCGACCATCAGCAAGCGCCTCAAGCATCAGCATCCACATCGACCCGCAGACTTCGCCGCGAACTGATCGCGCGCAGCTTGTCCGCACTCGCCCTGGCCGGCGTGGCCCTGGCGGCGACCATCGCAGGCGTGACCTCGTTTGCGATCCTGATCTGCTTCATCGTCTCCGTGCTGTGCTGGGAATGGGGGCGCATGGTGCGCGACGAAGACGGTGGGGTGACGTTCCTGCTGCACGCGCTTTTCGCCCTGCTCGCTTGCGTGCTTGCAGCCCTCGATCTGACGATGCTGGCCTTGGTGAGCCTGGCGATCGGCGCCGTGATCGTTGGGGCGACACGCTATGGCAACCTCGCCGGCGTGTCGGCGCTGGGGCTGTTTTACATCGGCGTACCAGCGGTCGCGCTGATCTGGCTGCGCAGCGATGCCTCGCATGGCTTAAGCGCGGTGCTGTTCGTCTTCATGATCGTGTGGACCGCGGATACGGCAGCCTTTGTGGGCGGGCGGCTCATCGGCGGGGCAAAGCTGTTCCCAAGCATTTCACCCAACAAGACCTGGTCAGGTTTTCTCACCAGCTTGGTTGCGGCGGCGGTGGTGGGCGCCGGCTTTGCCTTCGTTCTGGAGCACAGTCCGCACGTGCAACTCGCCATGACAGGTGTGATTTTGGCGATTGCCGCGCAGATCGGGGACCTGTGCGAATCGGCGCTCAAGCGCGGTTACGGCGTCAAAGATGCAAGCGGCCTGATCCCCGGCCATGGCGGGTTCATGGACCGACTGGACGGTCAGATTTTTGCCTCAGGGGTGGCGGCGGTGCTCGGCGTGGCGATGAATTGGCATGCGCCGGCACAAGGGTTGCTGTACTGGTAGCTGGCGAACGCAGCGCGAGGGGGTCTGCTGGGATGGGCTACGCGACCGTTGGCGCTTCATCGCGGAAGTGGGGGACGATCGGCCCGTGACAAAGGATGAACGTGCGGGGCGCGCAGTAAGCGCGATCGCTCAGCCGCCGCCTTTCGCTGAGGGGGTGGCCGCCCAGCCCGGTCAGGATCGACCGCTCAAGCGTAACGCGCCACCTTCCGCCAGTTCATCGCACGCCTCGACCGCGCCGATAGCCAAGCCCAGAAGTAAGCCCAGAACCAAGCAAGTCTCGCCGCCCTCCATGCCCGCACTCAACCCCGCAACCGATCAAACACCGCCTGTGCAACGCTTAAGCGTGCTCGGCGCGACCGGGTCGGTTGGCACCAGCACACTTGCGCTCGTGGATGAGACGCCGGGCGCATTCGACGTCGTTGCGCTCAGCGCCCACGGCAACGTGGCGCGCCTTGCTGAACTTGCCCGCAAGCACCACGCCCAAGTCGCCGTCATCGCCGATCCCGCGCAGTATGAGGCGTTGCGCGAGGCGCTTGCCGGATCGGACTGCGAGGCGGCGGCGGGCCCGCAGGCGCTGGTCGAGGCTGCCCAACGCCCGGTCGATTGCCTCCTGGGCGCCATCATGGGGGCGGCCGGCCTCCAGGCGACGTTGGCCGCGGCCGGTCATGCCAAACGCATCGCGCTGGCCAACAAGGAATGCCTGGTGAGCGCGGGTGACGTGTTCATGGCGGAGGTTGCGCGCCATGGCACTGAACTTCTACCAGTGGATTCGGAGCATTCAGCCGCCTTCCAGGCACTCTGCGGCGATGATCACGCGGGCGTTGAGCGCATCGTGTTGACCGCGTCAGGCGGCCCGTTCCGAACCGCAAGCCTCGCAACGTTGGAGCAGGCCGGGCCGGCGCAGGCGCTGAAGCATCCCAACTGGACCATGGGTCGCAAGATCACGATCGATTCCGCAACGCTCATGAACAAAGGGCTGGAGCTGATCGAGGCCTATCATCTTTTCCCGGTCGAGAAGGAGCAGCTCAGCGCCATCGTGCATCCCCAGTCGATCGTGCATTGCTTGGTCGAATACGCCGACGGCTCGGTGCTGGCGCAATTGGCGAGCCCGGACATGCGCACGCCCATCGCCTACGCGCTGTCCTACCCGCGGCGGATGGCGACCACGTGTCCGCGGCTTGATTTGTTGAGCATTGGTGCGCTGACGTTCGAGCCGGTGGATGAAGCGCGTTTTCCCGCCATCCGCCTCGCGCGCGAAGCGTTGCAAGCCGGCGGCAGTGCGCCTGCCGTCCTCAACGCTGCCAACGAGATCGCGGTTGAAGCCTTCCTCGATGAACGCCTCAAGTTCCTTGAAATCGCCCGCTTGGTTGAGCAAGTCCTGGAGGGCGCCGACAACGATCTGATCCGGCCCTTGCACACGCTTGCCGACGTCTACGAGGTTGACGAGCGGGCTCGAGCGGTGGCACGCGGGCGGCTCGCCCAGTTCGGTTAGCGCTGGATTAACGCGCCGCTGTTATGTCTATCCGCGTGACGTTGAAGCCTCGCGTAGGCTTGCATGCGCCGAAGCCCCGGATGCCTGACAGCGTCCGGACCGCCCCTCCCGCGATGCCCAAGGAGATCTGCGCCCATGGCCGCGATGGCACTCATTCCTGAGCCGATCTGGAATTTCTTCTCGTTCCTCATCCCGTTTCTCGTGGTGCTGACGATCGTGGTGTTCATCCACGAGATGGGGCACTTCCTGGTTGCGCGCTGGTGCGGCGTGGCCGTCAAGGCGTTCTCGATCGGCTTTGGCAAGGAAATCTACGCTTGGGAGGACAGCAAAGGCACGCGTTGGCGCCTCGCTTGGATCCCGCTTGGCGGCTACGTCAAGTTCATGGATGACGCCAACGGCGCCAGCATGCCCTCGCAGGAAGCGATCAAACAGATGTCGCCGGAGGAGCGTGCAGGCTCGTTCCACGCCAAACCGTTGTGGGCCAAGGCCGCTGTGGTCGCCGCGGGGCCGATCGCCAACTTCCTGCTGACGATCGTAATTTTCACCGGGCTTTTCTATTTCATCGGTGTGCGCGAGGCCGCCCCGCGGGTAGATATCGTGACCCCGGGGCAGGTGGCCGAAAAGGCCGGCTTCAAGACCGGCGATATGATCCTTGAGATCAATGGCGAAAAGATCCCGACCTTCAACGCGCTGCAGCGTGTGGTCTCGGTCAGCTTCGACCGTGAGCTGACGTTCAAGGTCAAGCGCGGTGAGCGCATCTTGACGCTGAAAGCGACGCCGCAGCGCCGCGAGATCAAGAACCGCTTCGGCGACACCATGAAAATGGGGCTGATCGGCATTCAGCGCAGCAACGATGCGACCCAGTGGGTGCAGAAGAGCTTTTCGCCGGTTGAAGCGCTCTGGAAGGGCTCGACGGAGACCATGTACATCGTCACACGGACCGTCGGTTACGTGCGCGACGTGATCGTGGGCCGTGAGGATGCTGACCAACTGGGTGGTCCGATCCGGATCGCGAAAGTGTCTGGTCAAGCGGCGAGCCTGGGCATCGTGGCGCTGATCCACCTGATGGCGGTGCTTTCGGTGAGTGTGGGCATCCTCAACCTGTTGCCCATCCCGATGCTGGACGGCGGTCACCTTCTGTTCTACGCGATCGAAGCCGTGCGTCGCCGGCCGATGAGCGAGCGTAGCCAGGAAATCGGCTTCCGCATCGGGATCGCGCTGGTGCTCATGTTGATGCTGTTTGCCACATACAACGACATCCCGATCGTTGTTGGCTGGTTCACGGGCTGACGGATGAGGTCCTAGCTCAGGCCACACGGATCAGACGATGTCTCGGTGACGTTCGCTCAAGCGGGCGTCACCGTTTTCGTTTTTGAACGGCTGACTTATCCACAGCGGCCTGTGGGCAGCGGCCGCATGGCGTGCGTCGTGAATGCCGCTCACCTAGCACATACACATGTTTGTCAAGCCCGCGTTTCGGGGGCGATGGGGCAAACTTGCCACTTCCATGACCAACTCTGAATCGATAGATAAACGCATCGGACGCGAAGCGTACGCAGTGACGTAGTGCGTCCGTGGGCCTGGGACAGGCTCGAGAGAAGCGTGTGATGATGCCGACGTCGCACGCGCAGGGGGATCGGCAAACAGGGCAGACCCAACGTATGCCTACGTTGCGCACTATTCGGGCGAGGGGCATCCGGCTCGCACTTTTGCTGCTTTTGGTAGCAGCGCCAGCAGCTGGATTGAACAGTTTCGCATTCACCTCGGGAGCCGCTGCGCAAAGCAGCGCCATTCGCGATATTCGCGTGAGCGGGAACCGCCGCGTGGAAGCGGAGACCGTGCGCTCCTATCTTCAATTCTCTGTCGGTGATCGGTACGACCCCTTCCAGGTCGACCAATCGCTGCAATCGCTGTACGCGACCGGCTTGTTCCGTGATGTGCGGATCGAGCGGCGCGGCGCGACCGTTGTTGTCGTGGTCATCGAGAACCCGGTGATCAACAAGGTCGTGTTCGAGGGTAACGATGAGGTTGAGGACAAGTCGCTTGCGACCGAAGTCCAGCTCAAGTCGCGCTCGATTTACACACGCGCTCGCGTCCAAGCCGACGTGCAGCGCATCCTTGACCTTTATCGTCGTCAAGGCCAATACGCCGCGACCGTCGAGCCGAAGATCATTCAGCTTGAGCACAACCGCGTGAACCTCGTCTTCGAGATCACCGAGGGCAATGCGACGAAGGTCAAGAGCATCAATTTCATCGGCAACCGCGCCTTCAGCGACAGTCAGCTTCGCGACATCATTACGACGACGCAGAAGAGCTGGCTCGATTTTCTGAAGAGCGGTGCGGCGATCTACGATCCCGACCGGCTGAACCTCGATCGCGAGCTGCTGCGGCAGTACTATTTGAAGAACGGCTATGCAGACGCACGGATCGTCTCGGCGGTTGCCGATCTTGACCGCGATGGCTCGGGCTTCTTCATCACCTTCACGATTGATGAGGGCGAGCGTTACCGGTTCGGCAATGTTGACGTTCTGTCGAAGATTGGCGAAGTCAACGCGGATGATTATCGTGGCGATCTATTGATCGGCTCGGGCGACGTCTTCAACGCCTCACTGATCGACAAGTCGGTTGAGAAACTGACGCTGGCGGTCTCCGGCCGCGGTTACGCCTTTGCTCGCGTCCGTCCTCGCGCTGAGCGCGATCCGATCAGTCGCACGATTTCAATCGTCTTCGAGATCGGCGAAGGGCCACGTGTCTACATCGAACGGATCAACATTTACGGTAACGTGCGCACGCGCGACTACGTGATCCGTCGCGAGTTCCGGCTGGTTGAGGGTGATGCCTACAACCCGCTTATGGTGGATCGCGCCAAGAAGCGTCTGCAGGCGTTGGGCTTCTTCAAAAAGGTGAAGGTCAAGCGGCGGGCTGGTTCTGCGCGTGACCGTGTGGTGCTTGATGTGCACTTGGCCGAACAGTCGACTGGTGAACTCTCGTTCGGCGGTGGTTACTCGACCAACGAAGGCATCATCGGCGACATCTCGATCACTGAGCGCAACCTCATGGGGCGCGGGCAATTCCTGCGCTTGAAGTTGAGTGGCTCCATTCAGCGCGCGCAGATTGACCTGAGCTTTACCGAACCGCGCTTCCTTGATCGCAACCTGGCGGCCGGCTTCGATCTGTTCCACAAGGACGTCGATCAATCGTCATCGGGTTCGTACCGGTTCCGCAAAACGGGTGGCGGCTTGCGGCTTGGCTTCCCGATTGCTGAAAACCTTTGGATGAACACGCGTTACACGCTGTCGCGCGATGAGATCTACGACGTCGGCAACGAAGCGTCGTTTGCGATCAAACAGGCGGCAGCGGATAACGATGGTGTCGCGTTTACCTCCGCACTCGGCTTCACGGTGGTTTACGACAAGCGGAACCATCCCAAGAACCCAAACCGCGGCTACTACTTCAACATCGCGTCTGACTTTGCTGGTGCTGGCGGCGACGTGCAGTACTGGCGCACGCAGGCCGAAGCGCGCGCGTACTATCCGGTCGCTAAGGGCGTCACCCTCGTGGGTCGGATCATCGGTGGGCACATCGCCGGTTGGGGTGGTGAAGACGTCCGGTTGATCGACCTGTTCTACAAGGGTGGCGAGACCATCCGTGGCTTCTCAAAGTCTGGCTTCGGTCCGCGTGACGTCCTGACCGGCGATGCGATCGGCGGCACCACGTGGTACGCCATGACGGCTGAGCTTCGGTTCCCCATTCCGTTCCTGCCGAAGGAATTGGGTATGGGGGCTGCGATCTTTGCCGATGCCGGATCGCTGTTTAATGCTGGTGGCAACGCCGAAGCGCTCAACACACAGTGTGTCAACCGGGATCGCACCCTGGGCATCTGCCTGGCTGACAACGACACAATCCGCGCGTCGGCCGGCTTTGGCATACTGTGGAATTCACCCGTCGGTCCTTTGCGTGCAGACTTCGCATGGGCCCTGCAGAAGGCTACCGAAGACGAAGAACAGTTCTTCCGCTTCGGCGCTTCTACCAAGTTCTAACCATCTGATGTCGGCGGTGAGCGCGCCGACCAAACGATCGTGGGCGCTCCGCGGCTAAGCGGAGCGCCTTTTTTGTTTGCGCTAGAGTTCATCCGCTTCAGGTGGAATCGCCTGAGGCGAAAGATGACGGCAAAACAAAAGGTTAGATGTTGGTTCCGCTTCAATCTGAAGCGAACCGACTCTAAAGCGCGGTCAGCCTCGGATGCGCCAGAGGAAGCGGCGCACGTAGGAGACGGCACGATCTGAACGCTCGGCGCGAATGTTCGCGTAAGCGGCATGCTGGGCGCGCTTGATCTCGCTGTACTCGTTGTAGGCCAGCCATCCATCGCGCAGGGCCTGGCGCCGCATACGGGCGATGTCGCGTTGCTGCCGCTTCAGCGCGCGGTACTCGCGCCGGGTCAGATCACCGCGGAAGCGGCCCTGCTCGATCAACCGCGCGTGGAAGGCCATGTTGCTGGCGACACGCTCAAGCCGCTTGCTGGAGATGTTCGCAGCGGCGGGGTGCGCGGTGGTGGCTAAGATTGTGAAGGCAACGGCTGCTGCCACGGCTGCCGCGGCGATGCCGGCAGTATGACCGATTGGTTTCAACATCGAAGTCATCGTCGTTTCTCCTTTGGAATCATCCGCCTCTTTGGCGAAGCGCCTGAGGTGAAAGGTGCGCGACCCTGAAGAGCAGGGGGCGCTGTTTCTCAAGGTTGAAACGATGTTGCCGTAGCGCGATTGAACCGCCACTGAACTGCCATTTTAGCTTTCGTTCAGGTCGATCACACTGCCGTGACGGCTTTGGCGCGCTGGCCCGATGCCCGTTGCCAAGCCAGGTGCGGGCGCGCGCGTGACGACGTGGCGGCATGAGGGCGCTGTGGCCGCACGCTGTCATCAGGCGCGCCTCAAAGTGCAGAGCAACGTTGGGCGCAACGGCAAGGCGCGCGTGTTGAAGCCGCTGCTTTGCCCTTTGCGCCCGTTGCTCAGGTCATGCCAACTGAAGCGGCCGAACGCTAAAGCGCAAAAACGCTAGTGTCGGTTCGCTTCAGCTTGAAGCGGAACCGACATCTAACCTTTTGTTTTGCGGTCATCTTTCGCCTCCGGTGATTCCACCTGAAGCGGCCAAACGCTAAAGCGGGATGTTGTCGTGCTTCTTCCAC
>JBCBJZ010000139.1:0-9642 GCA_038522635.1 Pseudomonadota bacterium
ATGATGCGCACGGTAAGGCTTGCGCGCTCGTCTCACACGCGCGCTGCGCTGGCCCCGCGATCCTGGCTCCGGCTCCGCCAGACCTCCCGCGCTTCACCAGCCCAGACGCCCCCGCACGTCGCCACGACCATGATCCCCTGGCAGCCGCCGCGGCGCGCAAAAATAAGAGGCAGAAGCGTTCAGGTCAAACGCTTACTTTCAATAAACGAAACAATTTCCTCCGTTGAACATTTCATTTGTTGCTGATCGAGCTCAATCCACGAAATCATGTTCTTTCGCAGCCATGTGAGTTGGCGTTTGGCGAATTGGCGTGTCTGCGTCTTACCGTGTTCAACAGCGGTGGCGAGATCACTGTGGCCGGCCAAATAGGCTCGCAACGGGCGCACACCCAAAGCCCGCATGATCGGCACGTCGGCCGGCAGCTTCAGCTTGCTAAGCGCCTCCACTTCAGCCAGCGCACCATGCCGCATCATGTCATCGAAACGGCGATCGATGCGGCGGTACAACGCCTCACGCTCAGGCTCCACACGCAGCTTGATCACATCGGGACCATCGTCCAGCGCCGCCTCGCCGGCCTCGCCCTGCCACTGCGCCAACGACCGCCCGGTCGCTTCCATCACCTCAAGCGCGCGGGTGATGCGTTGGCTGTCGCCGGGAGGCAGCCGCGCGGCCATGATCGGATCAAGCTCAGCGAGGGCTTCATGCAGCGCGCCCGGCGCGGCCGCAGCCTGGTGCGTCCGCCATTTCTCGCGCACCGCCGCCGGGATGTCAGGGATCGGCGACAAACCTTCCAACATCGCCTTGAAGTAAAGTCCGGTGCCGCCACACACGATCGGAACGCGGTTTTGTCCTGCGACCGTCGCCAGCGCGTCGCGCACCTCGCGCGCGTAACGACCAGCGGAATAGCCTTCACCACCGTCAACATGGCCGTAGAGCCAATGGGGCACACGCGCTTCATCGCGGGCGCTTGGACGGGCGGTGAGCACGCGCAGCGCGCTGTAGACCTGCATGCTGTCGGCATTGATGATCGCACCGCCAACCGCTTCGGCGAGCCGGATCGCCAGGCCCGACTTGCCGCTCGCGGTGGGCCCTGCGATAAGGATGGCGCGCGGCTTGGTTGCAAACATCACGCTGGCTTAAGTGAAAAGGCGGTTGCCGACAACGCCTTGTGCCGCGGCCCGCACGATGCCGGCGCTATTGTTTCGGCTCTCCGCTTGATCTCATCACTCATGCACGATGCTTTCGCAGCTCCCGCATTCGTCCTGACCGCGATCGGCCATGAAGCCGGTAGCGCGCACGCTTGCGGCGAACTCATCGCGCAACACCTGCCTGAGGCTCGCTGGCACCGCCCCCTCGACGAGCGAGAGCGCGCTGCGGAATGGATTTTTCCCGATGATCCACGTGAGGCCTGCGCGCGCCTTGCTTCGTTGCGCGATGCCACCAAGACGCTGCCCATCGACCTCAATCTGCAGGCCCTTCCCGCCGCGGTGCGCACGCCCGCTGACATGGCGATGCGGCGCAAGCGTCTGCTGGTCGCCGACATGGATTCAACCATCATCAACCAGGAGTGCATTGACGAGATCGCCGTGGTTGCCGGCGTCGGCGCGCGGGTCGCTGCCATCACCGAGCGTGCGATGCGCGGCGAACTCGATTTCGAAGCCGCCCTCAACGAGCGGGTCGCCCTGTTGACCGGCTTGCCCGTCTCAACGCTGCATGACGTCTTCGACAACCGCATCACCTTGATGGCAGGTGCGACCACGCTCATCGCCACCATGAAAGCGCATGGGGCACTCTGCGCGCTCGTTTCTGGCGGCTTCACGTTCTTCACATCACGCATTGCCGCCAAGGTCGGCTTCGACACCAACCGGGCCAACACGCTTGAGATTGTCGATGGCGCGCTGACGGGCCAGGTCACCCCGCCAATCCTCGGGCGCGCGGCCAAGTTGGAAGCCTTGCAGGCGCTTAGCGACGCGCAAGGTCTCACACGTGATCAAACGCTTGCAGTCGGCGATGGGGCCAATGACCTTGCCATGATCGAAGCGGCGGGCCTCGGCATCGCCTATCGTGCCAAGCCGATCGTGGCAGCAAAGGCCGATGCGGCTATCAACCACGGCGATTTGACGGCCCTGCTCTATCTGCAAGGCTACCGCGACGCCGACTTCGCCCTTACGGCGTGAGCGAGCGCAACGTCACCCGTCCGTGCTCCACACTGAGCGCCAAGTCGCCGCGTTTGATCTTGAGCGCGTCTTCACCGAACATCTCGCGCCGCCATCCGCGCAGGGCTGCCACATCGGCATCATCATCGAGCGCAATCGCTTCCAGATCATCCGTTGTCGCGATCAACTTCGCCGCCACATCATGCCGGCTCGCGCAGGCCTTCAACAACACGCGCAATAGATCGACGATGGCCGTTGCATCGGATGGGATCGTGCGTCCCTGCTTCAACGGTGGCACGCTTGACATATCGCGCGCGCGCCCTGCTGCCACCGCCTGGATGATGTCCTTCGCCCGTGCCGATCGCGCAAAGCCATCGCTCAACGTGCGCAGTTGCGCCAACTGCTCAACGCGCTCCGGCATCTGGTTGGCGATGTCGTAAAGCGCCTCATCGCGTAAGACGCGTTGGCGCGGCACATTCTGATCTTGCGCTGCCTGCTCGCGCCATGCGGCGAGCTCCATCAACACTGCCAAACCTTTGCGATTACGCACCCGCAGCTTCAAGCGTCGCCAGGCGTCCGCGGGCTGCGTCTCATAGGTCTGTGGCGTTGTCAGCGTGGTCATCTCTTCGCGCAGCCACCCCGCGCGACCGGTCTTCTCCAAGCGCGCGTTGAGATCGGTGTAGACCGCACGCAAATGCGTGACGTCGCCGAGCGCGTAGCGCAATTGCTTGTCGCTGAGCGGGCGACGCGCCCAATCGGTGAAGCGGGACGATTTGTCGATATCTTGGGAGGTGATCGCCTTGACGAGGTTGCTGTAGCTGATCGATTCACCGAAGCCGCAAACCATAGCCGCGACCTGCGTATCGAAAATGGGTAACGGGATAACGCCCGCTTGCCCGTGCACGATCTCAACATCCTGTCGCGCCGCGTGGAACACCTTCACCACGCCTTCGTCAGCCATCAGCGCGTAAAAAGGCGCCAAATCGATGCCACCGGCAAGCGGATCAACGATGTACGCATTCTGCGAGGTGCGATCATCGCCATCGGTCCCATCGGTCTCTGGCCCGGCCATCTGAATGAGGCACAGGTTCGGCCAATAGGTGCTTTCGCGCATAAACTCGGTGTCGACCGTTACGTATTCCGCGCGCGCCAAGTGCGTGCAGATCTTCGCTAAGTGGTCAGTGCTCGTGACGACGTCCATGCAAGCGCTATATCCCAGCGTTCAGGGCTTGTCGCGTGTTTGGCGGCCAAAGGTGGTGCATGAAAGCTGCTAACTTATGTCGCGGCACTTTCAGGCACACGTGCAGCACTGGTGCTCGGTTGAGCGATCACCAGTTCTTTCACATGCGTCAGGCGGTTGAGTTTCAAACCGCGCTTTTTGGCTTTCGGCTCGCCAGCGGCCGGAATGATGGCGCTTTTAAAACCGAGCTTTTCAGCTTCCTTCAAGCGGTTCGCCATGTGCGAGGTCGCGCGCACCGCACCCGAAAGTGAAATCTCGCCGCAAACCACCTGCGCGCCCGGCAAAGGTGTGTTCGATACCGATGAGAGCAACGCGGCCACCACAGCGAGATCGGCGGCGGGCTCGGTGATTTTCAGGCCGCCCGCGACGTTGAGGTAAACATCGTGCTGCGCGAAGCTGACGCCGCAGCGCGCGTCAAGAACCGCCAACAGCATCGCCAACCGGCTAGCGTCCCAGCCGACCACCGCCCGTCGCGGCGTGCCCAATGCCGAGGGCGCCACCAACGCCTGGATTTCCACCAACAACGGGCGCGTGCCTTCGATGCCAGCGAAGACCGCGGCGCCCGGAGCGGTGCGATCTCGGTCGCCCAAGAACAGCGCCGACGGATTGGCGACCTCGCGCAATCCCTCATTGACCATTTCAAAGACGCCGATTTCATCTGTCGCACCGAACCTGTTTTTCACCGCGCGCAGAATGCGAAACGGATGGCCGCGGTCACCTTCGAAATAGAGCACGGTATCGACCATGTGCTCGATGACCTTGGGCCCGGCAAGCTGGCCCTCCTTCGTAACGTGGCCCACAAGCAAAAGCGCACTGCCGGCCTGTTTGGCGAACCGGATCAACGCGTGCGTTGCCGCCCGCACCTGGCTCACCGTTCCAGGCGCCGCCTCGAGCGCATCGGCCCATAGCGTTTGAATGGAATCGATCACCACAAGGTCGGGCCGCGGCCCCTTTTGCAGCGTCGCCATGATGTTGGAGAGGTTGGTCTCGGCCGCCAACGCGACCGGCGCGTCGCTGACGCCCAGACGTTGCGCGCGCAGGCGGACCTGCGCCACCGCTTCTTCGCCCGTGAAATAGACGGCGCGCTGGCCCGCCTTCGCGATCGATGCCGCGAGCTGTAGCAACAGCGTCGACTTGCCGATGCCCGGTTCGCCGCCGATCAACATCGCTGAACCCGCCACGATGCCACCGCCGGCCACGCGGTCGAGTTCAGCAAGGCCGCTTGCAAAGCGCGGCGCTTCGTCGGTATCGCCCGCCAATCCGCCAAGTTCGATGACCTGACCTGGCGAGGATTTCGCAAGGCCCGTCCCGGGCGTTGCCGCGATCGACGCCTCTTCGACGAGCGCGTTCCACGCCCCGCATGAACCGCATTTGCCGGTCCAGCGCGGCGCCGTTGCACCGCAGCTCTGGCACACGAAGAGGGTTTTTGCCGCCTTTGCCATGGCTCAGGCTTCACCGCGTTCAACATAGATCCGGTGGACGCGTCGCCCGAGCCTGGAGAGCAATTCGTAGCCGATGGTGCCCGCGCGATCCGTCAGGTCATCCAGATTGACCTTGGCGCCCAGCACTTCGACCCACGCACCCCGCTGCGCCAGGTCAGCCGGGACGGCGCTCACATCGAGCGTGATCAGGTCCATCGAGACGCGCCCCACCACCGGCACGGGGTATGCACCGATGAAGCCCACCGGTGCCGGGTCATCTGTGCCCGCGCTCAAGGCCCGCAGGAAACCATCGGCGTAACCGCACGCGATCGTGGCGACGCGCATGTCGCTCTTGGCCACGTAAGATGCGCCGTAGCCGATCGTCTCACCGGCCATAACCGTGCGCACCTGCAGGATGCGTGCGTAAAGTTCAACGACGGTGCGCATCGGGTTGGGCCGCTCTTCGATCGCCCGCCCGCCGTAAAGCGCGATACCGGGCCGCACCAGATCGTAGTGGTAGGCGGGGCCGTGAAAAACGCCGCCCGAGTTGGCGAGGCTTGCGGGTGCTTCAGGCATCATGGCGCGCAAGCGCTCGAACGTGGCGCGCTGTTGTGCGGTCAGCGGATGGTCGGGCTCATCGGCGCACGCGAAGTGGCTCATGATCAACGCCAACTGAAAGCGCGCGAACGTCTCCTCCTGCGCGACCAGGGCCATCAGATCATTCTCAGGAATGCCCAGCCGGTTCATGCCGGTTTCGATGTGCACGGCGGCCGGACGGCGCTGGCCGGTGGCCGCGCAAAACGTTGACCAGTCTACGACCTCGGCGCGGCTTGAAAGCACCGGCCGCAAGTTGAAACCTGCGTAGTGCGTCTCCGCGCCTGGCAACAGACCGTCGAGCACGTAGATCGTCGCCGAGGGCTGCAACGTGCGCAGACGCTCGCCCTCTTCGAGCGTCGCGACGAAAAACGTGGCGCAACCTTCATCGCTCAACGCCTGCGCGATAGGCTCAAGCCCCAGCCCGTACGCATCCGCCTTGACGACGCCCGCGCATACCGCATCACGGGCCGTCGCGTTCAACGTCGCCCAGTTGTCGCGCAGTGCCGCAAGGTCGATCCGCAACACCGCGCGTGCTTGTGCAGGCGCGTCGATCATCCGTTGTGTAGCGGAACGATCAGAGGCTTCAGCCGGTTCGGCGCTGGCAAGCCCGTCAGGCGCGGAAAGGTCTCCGGGTTCGCTCATCTGCGCCATCCATTCTATATCGCGCTCATATGCGCATCGGCAGACCACGCACGCCCCCGACCGAGCGCAACAAGCGCATCACCCGAGCAACGCAGATCCCGCACCATCAAGCCTACCGTCAGCCCGGTCCACTATTCCCTGTGCCGCTCCGGCACGCGATCGCTCGCCGCAAGATCGAAGAAGCGCGTGTAACGCCCCTCGAAGCCGAGCACCACCGTTCCCACAGCGCCATGCCGCTGCTTCCCGATAATCGCCTCAGCCTTGCCGCTCACGCGCACCATCTCATCCTGCCACTTGAAGAACTGTTCGGTGCCTTCGCTCGGCTTCGCGCGCTCAATATAGTACTCCTCACGGAAGACGAACATCACAACGTCAGCATCCTGTTCGATCGAACCGGACTCGCGCAGATCGGAAAGTTGGGGGCGCTTATCCTCGCGCTGCTCCACCGCACGGCTCAACTGCGACAGGGCGATGATCGGCACCTGAAGCTCCTTTGCCAGAGCTTTCAGGCTGGTGGTGATTTCGGTGATTTCCTGCACCCGGCTTTCGCCACCGCGCTTACTGCCGGCCAGCAATTGCAAATAGTCGATGATCACAAGATCAAGCCCGCGCTGCCGCTTCAGTTTCCGCGCCCGCGCGGCCAATTGTGCGACCGTGATGCCGCCCGTCTCATCGATGTAGAGTGGGATTTGCGCCAACCGCTGGGTGGCAGCAGCAAGCCGGTCGAACTCGTCCTGGTCGATCAGGCCGCGGCGGATTTTCTCGGATGAAATTTCAGCCTGCTCCGCCAAAATCCGGGTGGCGAGCTGCTCCGCCGACATCTCCAGCGAGAAGAACCCGACGATCCCCCCGCACGTTGAATCAACGGTGCCATCCTCACGCACCTTATCGCTGTAGGCGTTCGCCACATTGAAAGCGATGTTGGTGACAAGCGCCGTCTTGCCCATCGAGGGGCGGCCCGCGAGGATGATGAGATCAGAGTTTTGCAGCCCACCAAGCCGACTGTCCAAGTCGACAAGACCAGTCGATAGGCCTGACAACCCACCCTGCACCTTGAAGGCGTTGTTCGCCATGTCGAGGGCTGCCGTCAACGCGGTATCGAAGCTTTCGAAGTCCTTCCCGTATTTCCCGCTTTCGGCCAAGTTGAAAAGCGCCGTCTCGGCCTCCAAGATCTGTTGGTTCGGTGGCAGGTCGACGGGGCTGTCGTAGGCCGTGTTGGCGACGTCTTCGCCGATCACGATCAGCATCCGGCGGATGGCCAATTCCTGCACCGTGCGCGCGTAATCGTAGACGTTGATGATCCCGGTGGCGCTCGCAGCAAGCCGTCCCATGTACTGCGGTACGGTCAGGTTCTCATCGACCGGCTCGGCGTTTTCAAAGAAGGTGCGCAACGTCACGGGACTGGCGATCTTGCCGGCGCGGATCAGTTTCTCAGCGGTCTCGAAGATTTGCGCATGGAGCGGATCGAAGAAGTGCTGCGCTTCCAGCAGGCCTGAAATGCGCTCATAGCACTCGTTGTTGATCAACAGCGCGCCGAGCAATTCTTGTTCAGCGTCGATGTTGTGCGGGGCAGCGCGAAACGCGATCCCGTCGAGGCTTTCGCGCGCGGGATGAGACGTCTGGGACAGCGCGCCGTCGGAACGATCATCGGGATGTGATGATCGGGTGAGGTCGAGGGCGGTGGCGGTGGCGTCAGGAGCGTAGGGCGTTTTGGTCATGGCGCCGGGGTAACCGATTCCCGAAAGCCCGCCGTGTAGCAGCCTCACCGTGCATCGCGCTCGTCCCCGCAATGCACACACGTCCACAGCCGCTACAACGCCGCCGCAGATCTACGCTTGGCAGGCTCACTCTCGTCCGCCCTGGAGCTCAGCCGAATCGTCCGCGCTACTTCCGCCCCGGATCGTAGCCGTGCGTCTGACGCCATTCAGAAATGAAATACGACAGCTGGTCATCGATCTCGGACGGCAGCACGACTTTGACGCTCACCAAGTGATCGCCCGCCGCCTTGCTGCCACGCGCTGCAATCCCGCGGCCCTTCAGCCGCAGCACGCGCCCTGAACTGGTGCCCTTTGGGATCGTGACCGTGACGCGGCCTTCGATCGTTTGCACCTCGATGCGTCCGCCCAGCACGGCTTCATCGATGGTGATCGGCAGTTCGCTCATGATGTCATCGCCCTGGCGGCGGAAAACGGGATGCGCGCGCACGCGAATTTCAACGAGCGCATCGCCGGGTTCAGCGCCGCGAAAGCCGGCCGCGCCCTTGCCTTTGAGCCGCAGCGTTTGCCCATCGTTGACGCCGGGGGGAACGGACAAATCAAGCATACCGCCTTCCGGCAGCGTGACGCGCTTTTTGGTGCCCGAAACCGCTTCCAGAAAGTCCACCTCCAGCGTGTAGCGCACATCCTGGCCACGCATATGGGGCGCTTGGCCTGCCATGCCCGGGCCACCGCCACGCCCGAAGAGATCGGAGAAGATATCGCCGAAGCCAAATTCGTCCGCGCCCGCACCACCGCTGGCACCGCCCCCGCCAAATGGGCCCTGCCCGGGCCGCGCGCCTGCGCCAGAACCTGCGCCCGCGCGCGAAAAGCCGCGCCGCACTTCGCCATTGGCATCGATCTCGCCCCTATCGAAGGCGCTGCGTCGATCCTTATCGCCAAGCAGCGCGTAGGCCGCTGACACCTTCTTGAAGCGGTCAGCCGCCGCCTGATCGTCCGGGTTCACATCGGGATGCAGCGTTTTGGCGAGCTGGCGGTAAGCGCGGCGTACCTCGTCATCGCTGGCGCTGCGCGCCACGCCCAACACGGTGTAGGGATTTTCCGCCATTTTCGCCTTGGTCAGTTGGTCCGTGGTATCGGCCATCGGGCCGATGGGCCGGCGGCCGCGTCTGGTCTACGCCGCTGTCTCCCGCCGGCCAATCATGTGATGTTTTTGGCAACAGTGAGAGCGCCCGGCCATCATTGTGGCCAGTCAACCCATTCTTGCAAATGTGTGACCCGAAAGTCGCCTGATCAAGGGCTTAAGCCGCGAAGCCTTGGATGACCAAAGCAGCGGACACCCAAGAAGCCACGCGCGCTTAAGGCGCTACCCGCAACTCAAACGTTCGCCCCAGCAGCGCGCCCAAATTGGCAAAACGGCGTTCCACACGATCTCCACTGAGACCCACATAGGGCTTGGGCAGCGTCAAACACAACGTATCCTCACCATAACTCAGCGGCATCTCATCGATGATGCCTGGCTCTCCCATGCTGACCACGTGTGCAGCCCTCAACGCCGCGCCCAACACCTGCGCGCGCTCGACCTCATCGGGTCCGGCGATTTCCCGCAGATGCGCGGAAAACTCCGCCCCATCATCGCTCGCCTTGCTCGTCCCCACATGCCGGAAATAGGCCGTGAGCGCCAAAAACACGCGGCCTGGATGATCGATCCCGACGAGGCCCGCGTGCGCGATAACGTTGAGCGACTGCGCGCCGCGGTAGTCAGGGTGGGCACGCCAGGCGACATCAGACACCAAGCAGGCGGCATGACGTAAGCGGCGCTGTGCCGGCGTCTCGGGCGGCCCGGGTGCTGTAAACAACGGGTCAGTCCA
>JBCBJZ010000140.1:0-9618 GCA_038522635.1 Pseudomonadota bacterium
CCACTGCTTTCCGTAAAAATCAATGCCGGTTTTGACTTCGACATCGTCGCCGGAACGCAGTGGGCCGAGGTGAAATCCGGTCTGTTCGGCCGCCATAAGGCCAAGCTTGGCCTCTCCCCGCGGCATCTGTCTTTGCTCGAGGACCGGCTGCAGCGGAAACGCTTGGCCACCTGAGCGGCAACCTGCGGCCGGTTGCTTTTTCGATCGGTCCCGTTTCACCGCTTTGTCGTCGCCGCCTTAGCGCAGGTTTCGCAACATAGACGCCGCATCCTCAGGCTGAGGGTGTGGCGTTTTCCGTTCCAACCTTCGAAGCGATGCTCTAACTTCGCCACCGCGCATCCACGCCGAGATCCAACGAGCTTCTTTTGACCCAAAGCCAGCACACGTTGAACGCCGCGCTGCACGAGAGCGCCAAAGCGATGCCTGTCATCCCGGTGGTGAGCTTGGCCGACGCAACGCAGGCCGACCCGCTCGGCGCGGCATTACGCGCTGGCGGCGTGAACGTGTGCGAGGTGACGTTACGCACGCCGCAAGCGTTGGACGCGATCCGCGCGATGGCGCGTGCCCACCCGATGATGATGATCGCGGCCGGCACCGTCCTGACGCCGGACGATGGCGCGAAGGCGATCGAAGCTGGAGCCCGCTTTCTCGTCTCGCCGGGCATCACGCCAGCACTCGCCCACGCTGCCCAAACGTGGCCCGTGCCGCTGCTGCCAGGCGCTGCAACGGCGTCGGAGGCGATGGCGCTCGCCGACATGGGTTATCGTTTCCAGAAGTTCTTCCCGGCCGAAGCTGCAGGCGGCGTGACCACGCTGGCGGCGCTCGCAGCACCGTTAGCGAACATCGCCTTTTGCCCGACGGGCGGCGTCAAAGAGACCACCGCTGCCACCTATTTGGCGCTCGATAACGTGGTCTGCGTGGGAGGCTCTTGGTTGGCTCCCCCAGCGATGCTGGCGGATGGCGCGTTCGAGCAGATCGCAGCGTTGGCCGCAGCCGCTCAAGCGTTACGGCCGATCGTCTGACCATGTTCGCGAGCGCCGATCCTGGTCGCGCGCGCCGCGGTTGAGCGGACCTCAAGACGAAGGCAGCTCAGCGATCATCGCGCAGGCCGTCGCCGTCGCCTCCTTCGGCGTGATCGCACCACGGTGCTGGATCACGGTTCCGGCGAGCGTATGCGCGTGTGCTGCGGCACCCTGTGGCGTGTGGCCGGCGAGGCGTGCTGCGAGGTAGCCGGCGGCGAAGCTGTCGCCAGCCGCCGTGGTGTCCACCGGTTCGATCGCCTCCAACGGTGCGATGGTTACGAGATCACCCGCTCCGGTGCCGCTCTTGCCAGTTGCAACCGCAGCGCCGGCAGCGCCGTTCTTGATGCAGATCTCCTGGCAGCCGTAGCCAGCCAGCGAGGCGGCCACGGCGCCATCGTCCGCGCCAAGGCCAAGCGCGCGCGCGTCTTCCATGCTTGGCAGTGCGATATCGGCAAGCCGCCAGAAGCGCGCGAACACCGCTTGCGCGGCTTCCGGTCCTTCCGGCCAACCCCGCGCGCGGAAATTGCTGTCCATCGCAATGCGAGCACCTTGGCGTTTGGCCGCTTCCAGCCAGGCTGCGAGCACGTCGCGCGCGCGCGTCTCAAAGAGCGAGAGCGTGATCCCCGACAGATAGATCAGCGAGGCCTGCGCGGTGGCCGCCTCCAGACTTGAGGGCAGTCCGCCGGTGAAGAGATCACGCACCGGCGCGCGCTCGCGCCAATAGTGGAAGCTGCGTTCGCCCCGGGCATCGGTCTCGATCACATAGAGGCCGGGCATGCGGCCGGGCGCACGATGGATCAGCTCAACGCCGATGCCTTCATCGCGGGCAAGCTGGGTGATCGCGTTCGAATAGGGATCGTCTTCGCCAAGCGCGCTGGCGAACTGCACCCGTGCACCGCAGCGGGCGAGATAGACGGCCGTGTTGAACGTGTCCCCGCCGTAGGCCAGCGTGAACGCGCCATCGGCGCGGCGGTTGAACTCCACCATGCATTCGCCCAGCGTGATCACCGGGCCATCTTTGAAGGTGACGCTCATCCGCGCCGCACCTCTTGGTTTGAGCAAGGCGCGCCCTGATGGGCCAACGCACGGGAGCCACGCGTAGCATGCGATCAAAACGATCGCGACAGCGCACATCGCGCTGCTTTGTGGGGATGCGTGCCGCAGCTAGAACGGTGATCCCGATGGATCGCCCGATGATCTATGCGGGCGCTCAGGCCGCGACGCCCAACCCGCGCGCTTGTGGTGCGGAGCGGTTGGTGCTTGAACTGCGGCGTTGACGGTGGCCGTGCACAGGCCTTGCCGCTCACGCGTGACCGGCCCTGAAGCGCCGGCGTCCGCTCCCCTCCCACGTCGCAACAAGACGCCCATGCCCGATCACGACCCCGCCAACTTTGCAGCGCGCGCGCAGCCGTTGGCGCGGTGGCTTTCGCGGCACCTCAAGCGTGCCCCTTTGCAGCGCACCGGCAGCGCAAGTGAGGATGCCGCACAGATGGCCGACTATGGCGAGGCGGGCGATCGCGCAGGCGCACGCGCAAACCCGCCAACGGGTTCGGTCGCCGGTGTCAGCCGCCGTGGCGCGCGGGCACGACTGACCTCGCTTCGCCAGGGCGTGGGCGTCCATGCCGCCGATGGCGCGGGCGAAGTCTTGGCAGGCGTTGTCTCCGCGCTCGTCACCATCGCTTACTGCATCTCGTTCAGCGCGCTGATCTTCCAAGGTGTGCTGCAGCCTGGCATGGCGCTTGGCCTGTGGGCCTTGCTCGCCGGCTCAGCCGTGATCGGCGTCGTGGTGGCGCTCACCACAAGCTTGCCGCCAGCCGATGCAGGGCCTGACACCCCCGCTGTCGCGGTGATGAGCGTGCTGGCGGCAACGATCGCTGCGACGTTGAGCGCACGCGGTCTCGCGCCCGATCTGATCGTTCTGCATGTCCTCGTCGGGCTCAGCCTTGCCACCGCGCTCACCGGCATCGTGCTGTTCGTGGTTGGGCGCTTCCAGCTTGGCCAGTTGGTGCGGTTTGTGCCGTTTCCCGTTGTCGGCGGGTTTCTGGCCGCATCGGGCTGGCTGATGATGGCGGGCGGCGTTGAGGTGGCCACCGGGCAAGCGCTGTCCTGGGCCGCGCTCTCGGCACAGCTCGACGGCGAGGCGCTGTTGCGCTTGGCGCTGGGGTTGGTGTTCGCGTTCGCCGTCTTCATGGCGCGGCGCCGCTGGGACAGCGTGTTCGTGCTCCCGATCGCGTTTTTCTCAGCCGTCATGGTGCTTGCGAGCGTGCTCTGGGTGAGCGGTCTGATGCATCGCGAGAGCGGTTGGTTCATCGCGGGCGCCGCGGAACCTGAAGCGTGGCGGCCGCTCACTACGATGTTCGATGCGCAACTCGATTGGGTGGCCATTCTTGGGGCCGGCGCTGAAATCGGCGCGGTCGCCGGCGTCACGCTGCTGGCGCTGCTTCTCGATGTCTCAAGCCTCGAAGTTGCTCGCGCGAAGGTCGCCGACCTTGATCGTGAGTTCCGCTTCAACGGCCTCGCCAACCTCGCGGTCGCACCGCTAGGAGGGCTTTCGGGCAACCTGTCGATGCAATCGAGCCGGCTGCTGCTGGAAACCGGCGCGCGCTCGAGGGCGGCCGGTGTGGTCGCAGCGCTCTCCATCGGGTTGGTGCTCGCGACCGGTGTTGATCTGGCGGGGCTTGTGCCGGCGCCGCTGCTCGGCGGGCTGTTGATCTATCTTGGCGGGCTGATCATGCGTGAAGCGCTGTTCGATAGCCCTGCGCAGCGCACCTGGACCGAGTTCGGCCTCGCCCTTCTGATCATGACCGCGATCATCCAGTTCGGTTATCTGGTTGGCGTGGTGCTGGGCTTCATCGGCGCCTGCTTGATGTTCGCCTTCAGTTATTCGCGCATTGGCGTCGTCCGCCGGCATCTGACGCGGGCGCAGTTCTCGTCCAATGTCGAGCGCAGTCCCGAAGCGGTACGGCTCTTGCGAGCGAACGGCCAGCAGATCCATGTGTTCTGGCTGACCGGCTTCATCTTTTTTGGCTCATCCAACGGCGTTTTTGAGCAGGTGCGCCGCACGGTGGAACGCCAGAAGCGCGCTGGCCTGCCCAATGAAACGCCGGTGGCATCACCATCCGCGCATGTCGTCTCGACACCGGATGCACCGCTGCCGGCCAGGACGCGCGATGCGCCCTCCGCCGACCTCGCGCAGGCCCAACAGGTACGTTTCATCGTGCTCGACTTTTCAGGCGTGTCCGGTTTCGACAGCTCCGCCGTGCTCTCCCTCGTCAAGTTGCGCAACTACGCCGATGACCACGCCATCACGCTTCATTATGCGGGGATGTCGGTGACCATGCTGGTGGCGCTTGAACATGCGGGGCTGTTCGGCGCCAACGTCGCGCATCAGGCCTTCCCAACCCGCAACGATGCGCTCGAATGGTGCGAAGAAGCGCTGCTGCAGGCGTTGCCGCGCGAACGCGATGTGGCGAGCGACGAAGGTGTGGAGCGGTGGTTGGCGCGCGAAATGGGTGATGAAGCGCTGGCGCAGGTTGCTGCGGGTTATTTTCAGCGCCGCGAGATCACCGGCGCTGAAGTGCTCTACGCGCAAGGGTCGCCTTCGGATACGCTTGATCTGATTATGGCCGGCTCGATTGCGGTCAGCGTTGTGGATGATGCTGGCCGCCCGTTCCGGATCAGGCGCATGTTCGGTCAGACGGTGGTGGGAGAAATGGGGTTTTTCCGCTATTTGCCGCGCGCTGCCACCGTCTCAAGCGAGGGCGATGCGGTCATCTATTCGCTCTCACGCTCGCATTATGAGCGCTTGCTCAGCGAACAGCCGGAAGCGGGCGTGGCCTTCCTTCATTTCATCATTCGCGCGCTTTCCGACCGTGTCGAATTCGCCAACCAGGAAATCGCGGCGCTCATCTGAGTAGGGAGATAACCCGCTTGGCCGCGCATGCTCATGGTAAATGAGTTAACACGAAACCTGTGGTTATTCTATTTTTGCCACACTCTTTCGCCGCTCAGGCCACACGTGAAGAATGCAGTTGCCTGTTCGCCTGGCCGTCGTGATGACTGGGCGCTGCGGCGTCGGAGGCCATCTCGGAAGTGTACAGCGTACGGGTGGCAACATGTTTGGAATGCGCAAGCGCGCGGCATTATTTGCCGCCGCCATCGTTATGTCGTTGGGTGTTTGGCCGTCTTCCGCCTCAGCGCAAAGCGGCCCCTCAGGTTTTTATATCTCCGCGTTTGGCGGCTATGCCACCGGCCCGGATTTCGATTTCACCGGTTTTCCCGGCGGCGGGCTCGTTAACGGTAGGGTCTTAGCGCTAGCGACGGTCGTTCATGCCGCTCCCGCCGCACCTCTAACGCCGTTCCACGAGGGCAGCACCGACGACGGCTTCACGGCGGGTGGTGCTATCGGCTTCATCGTGTCGGCTTTCGCACGCTTTGAAGTGGAAGTGGCGCACGCATCCTTCGATAACGCGACGTTCGCAGGTGGTGCAGCACCGACCGTCCATGCGGCTGCATGGACCCCACAATGGTCCCCTCCGGCAGTCCCCATTGGTCCAGGCGGAGGCAGCACGGTTCAGAACGCCGCTGGCGGGCTCGACATCACCACGCTCCTGTTCAACGGCTGGTTCAACACCCGGTTCGGCATTTTCGCGCCGTATGTCGGTGGCGGTGTAGGCCTCGGCTTCGTCAATCACGACATCGAGATGACCGGCGCTGGCTTTTCATTCGACGGCACGGGGCTGGCGGTGCAGTTCGGCGGCGGCGTCCGCATCGATCTCACACGCCAGCTTGAGCTGGACCTCGCCTATCGCGCCAAAACCGTCCGCGGCATCGACGGCGACGTCATTGGCGGCACGGGCACGACATCCGATGGCGATTACACGTGGCACACGGTGCAAGTGGGCGTGGTTTTCAAACTGAACTGAGCCAAGCGGCAGGATCAGCCGCACGGGTCTGGGCCCTCGGGTGAGCTTTGTGGTTGCGCAAAGCCCCCGTTTTCCCGTATGTGCAGCATCTATCCCACAGCGTGGAGGTCGCGCGATCGGTTTGGCCAAATCCAGACCGCGAGCGCTCCGGTGGCTGTTGCCTGAATGTTCATGATGCATACGGCTGGTGCGGCTTAACGCACGGCCTAACGCGGCACATGAAGTCAGGTCCACGGTCTTCTTCTCCACGCAAGGTCAAACCGGTTAAGGACTGAAACGACATGACGTTGCCGACGTATTCCATGCGTCAGCTGCTTGAAGCTGGCGTGCACTTTGGCCATCAGAGCCACCGTTGGAACCCGAAGATGTCCGATTTCATCTTCGGCACCCGCAACAACATCCACATCATCGATCTGGCGCAGTCGGTCCCGCTGCTCCATCAGGCGCTCGTGACGGTGTCTGACACGGTGGCGCGCGGCGGACGCGTGTTGTTCGTGGGGACCAAACGACAAGCCTCCGAGCCGATCGCGGAAGCTGCCCGCAACAGCGCGCAGTATTTCATCAACCACCGCTGGCTTGGCGGTACGTTGACCAACTGGGGTACGATCTCCAAGCGGATCAAACACTTGCGCCAGCTCGAGCAGACGCTGGAAACTGAAGCGCAGGGCTACACCAAGAAAGAAGCGCTCAATCTGACGCGTGAACGCGACAAGCTGGAGCGCTCGCTGGGCGGCATCAAAGACATGGGTGGTGTGCCCAACCTGTTGTTCGTGATCGACACCAACAAGGAGCAGATTGCGATCGCGGAAGCACGCAAGTTGAACATCCCGATCATCGCGATCGTCGACACCAACTGCGATCCTGATCAAATCGACTACCCGATCCCCGGCAACGATGATGCGGGCCGTGCGATCACGCTCTACTGCGACCTGATCTCACGCGCTGCCATCGATGGTATCGAACGCTCGCAGGCCTCAAGCGGTGTCGATATCGGCGCCTCCGAAGCCCCACCTGCAGAAGAATTGCCCGGCGAAGGCGATGCACCGGCAGGGGATGCGGGTGCCGGCGTCGACATGCGTATGGCCTGGGGTGGGCTCGATGCGCCGCGCGGTGAAGCTGACGATCTCAAGAAGATCGAAGGGCTCGACGCGGGCGATGAGCAAAAGCTGAACGCGCATGGCATCTATCACCTCGACCAGTTGGCGGGGCTTGATGAAGCTGGCGTCACGGCGCTTGATGAAGCGCTCGGTGAAGCCAAGGTTGCCGGCGGCGACTGGGTCGCCAAGGCGAAAGCATTGAAGGGCGGTTCGGAAGCGGCGGCCTAAGCGCGCCCCGTGTGCTGGGCGACGTTGAAGGGCGTGACGTCCTGGGGCTTCGCGCCCAGCTTTGCGGCACGGGCTAGCCTGGCCCTGCGACAGGGTCGCGCTAGCCTTGCGACACGGGCGAACCGTCACACGGCTGTCACGCGACTGACGCCCTTGATGGGTTCAGCCCTGTCAGCGCCAGCCCCGAACGAGCGTTCGCGCTCGCGGCTCCGGCGCGTCGCCCGCATGGGTTGAACGCCCGAACATCCTGACGACATGTAGGTGATCCTCGCGCGCAGCCCTTTCAAAGGTGCTAGCGCGCCTCAAAAGCGAATGGACTGAACGATGAGCACAATCACAGCCAGCATGGTGAAAGAACTGCGCGAGACCTCCGGGGTCGGCATGATGGATTGCAAAAAAGCGCTCCAGGAAACCGACGGCGATATGGAAGCGGCGATCGATTGGTTGCGCAAAAAGGGTCTGTCAAAGGCCGCCAAGAAAGCTGACCGGGTCGCAGCGGAAGGCCTTGTGGGCATTGCTGGCGATACCTCGCGCGCCGCCGTGGTCGAGGTCAACGCGGAGACCGATTTCGTCGCGCGCAATGACACCTTCCAGACCATGGTGCTGGATGTCGCCGGGCTTGCTCTTGAGGCTGACGGTGACCGCGCCAAGCTGTTGGCGATGGATTATCCCGGCGCCGGCCACAACGTTGAAACGCATGTGACCGAGTTGGTGGCCTCCATCGGCGAAAACATGAGCGTGCGCCGCACCGCAACCATGCAGGCCAATGATGGCGTGATCGGCACCTACGTGCACAACAAGGTCGCCGATAACCTCGGGAAGATCGGCGTCATGGTGCACGTGCGCTCCGATGGCGATAAAGCGAAGTTGGCCGATTTTGCGCGCCAGCTTGCCATGCACATCGCGGCCGCTGCACCGCTTGCGCTGACCGCCGATGACCTCGACAAGGACGTCATCGAGCGTGAACGCGCGGTCTATACCGAGCAAGCGAAGGCGACCGGTAAACCCGAAGCGATCATCGAAAAGATGGTTGAAGGGCGTTTGCGCAAGGAGTTCTTCCAAACCGCAGTGCTCACGCAGCAGACGGCCATGATGCCAAGCTTCTCCGACGGCAACGAGACCGTGGAGCAGGCGGCCAAAGCGGCTGAGAAAGAGATCGGCGGCGCCATCACGATCGCGGCCTTCGAGCGCTTTGCCCTGGGCGAAGGCGTCGATAAGGGCGAGAGCGACTTTGCGGCCGAAGTCGCCGCCGCAGCTGGCGGCAAAGGCTAACCGCTGGTTGGTCGCGAGGCCACGATCGAGCGAGATGCGTTCCCGCTCAGGCGGGGGCGCATTCGATCGGGATCACCATAGGTGAGCCCGAAATCGGGGCCGGCTGACGTGACGCCCACAGGCCGGGCCTGCGCAAACCTGTAGCCCCTGGCTTTTGTGGCCGATCACACTACAACTCGTGCCAGCCGCTCCCTTGGGCGTTGACCGCCTCTGCGCGTGCCACACCATCGCGTGACACGCCATGCGGTGACGTCGCCCTGAAGCCATGAAAGCCAAAACTTGTTGGCCGCGAAGGATCCCCCGATGGCAGCCGAAACGCCCTCGCCGCTGCGTTACAAGCGCGTTTGCCTGAAGCTGTCCGGCGAAGCCCTGATGGGGTCGCAGCAGTACGGCATCGACATGAGCGTGGCCTCGCGCCTGGCGGCTGATGTGAAGGCGGTGGCCGATGAGGGCGTGGAAATCTGCATCGTTGTCGGGGGTGGCAACATTTTTCGCGGGCTCGCGGCCGCAGCCAGCGGCATGGAGCGCGCCACTGGCGATTATATGGGCATGCTGGCGACGGTCATGAACGCACTGGCGTTCCAGAACGCGCTCGTCGATGTGGGCGTGAACGCGCGCGTGTTGTCCGCGATCTCGATGCCGACGGTGTGCGAAACCTTCGTGCGCCCGAAAGCGCTGCACCAGATGTCCCTTGGCCGCGTGGTGATCTTTGCCGCCGGTACCGGGAACCCGTTTTTCACCACGGACACCACGGCTGCGCTGCGGGCGATCGAAATGAACTGCGATGTGCTGGCGAAGGCAACGCAAGTCGATGGTGTTTACGCCGCTGACCCCAACATCGAACCCAACGCTGAGCGCTTCGATGAACTCGATTACAGCGCCGTCCTCGCCAATGACTTGAAAGTGATGGATGGCGCCGCCATCGCCCTGGCGCGCGACAACCGGTTGCCGGTGTTCGTCTTTTCGATCGCGGAAGAGGGCAATATCGCGAAGATGGTGCGCGGTGAAGCCCGCGGCACGTTGGTTCAAGCGCGCAAGGCAGCCGTTGGAGAGGGCGAGGTTTGCAAACCTCGC
>JBCBJZ010000141.1:0-9395 GCA_038522635.1 Pseudomonadota bacterium
AAAGAAAGGGCCGCCAGCTTTCACCGACGGCCCTCGCATTTCATCAGGCTGATCGTCAGACCAGCGCCCGTCAGACGCCGTGAGCCAGAACGGCCAGCAACAACAACGCGACGATGTTGGTGATCTTGATCATCGGGTTCACGGCGGGGCCGGCGGTGTCCTTATAGGGGTCACCCACCGTATCGCCGGTCACCGCCGCTTTGTGCGCTTCGGAGCCCTTGCCGCCGAAGTGACCATCCTCAATGTACTTTTTCGCGTTATCCCAGGCGCCGCCGCCAGCGGTCATGGAGATCGCCACGAACAGACCCGTCACGATCACACCGAGCAGCATCGCCCCCAACGCGGCGAACGCGTTGCCCGGGCCCGCAATCGCCTGGATCACGAAGAAGACGACGATCGGCGAGAGCACCGGCAGCATCGAGGGGATGATCATCTCCTTGATCGCAGCCTTCGTCAGCATGTCGACCGCGGCCTTGTAGTCCGGCCGGTCAGTGCCTTCCATGATGCCCGGCTTGGCGCGGAACTGACGCCGCACCTCTTCAACCACCGCACCGCCAGCACGCCCCACCGCCGTCATGGCGATGCCGCCAAACAGGTAAGGCAGCAGGCCGCCAAGCAGCAGGCCAACCACCACATATGGGTTGGAGAGCGCGAAGTTGACGTCGAGCTGGTAAAACAACGTGTCAGGTTTGGCCTGCGAGATGAAGTACTTGAGGTCTTCGTTGTAAGCGGCAAACAGCACCAGCGCGCCCAAGCCCGCCGATCCGATCGCGTACCCCTTGGTGACCGCTTTCGTGGTGTTTCCGACAGCATCCAGCGCATCGGTGGTATCACGGATCTCCGCCGGCATACCCGCCATCTCGGCGATGCCGCCCGCGTTGTCCGTCACGGGACCGAACGCATCGAGCGCCACCACGAAGCCTGCCAACGCCAGCATCGAAGTGACCGCGATCGCGATGCCGAACAGGCCGGCCAGTTCGTACGTGCCGATGATGCCCGCGATGATGATCACCGCCGGCAGTGCCGTGGCTTCGAGCGAGATCGCCAGGCCCTGAATGACGTTGGTGCCGTGGCCGGTCTCAGACGATTTCGCGATCGACTTCACCGGGCGATAGCCGGTGCCGGTGTAGTACTCGGTCACCACGATGATGGCCGCGGTGATCAGCAGGCCGATCGCAGCGCACCAGAAGAGGTCCATCGCGGTGAAGCTCGCCACCACCTTGTCGGCTTCTTTGATCTCGAAGGCCTGCGCCATGCCGTCGGGGAACATGTACATGGTCAACGGGTAGATCGCGGCCAAGGACAGCACGCCACAGGCGATGAAGCCCTTGTAGAGCGCGCCCATGATCGAGTTGTTCGTGCCCAGTTGCACGAAGAACGTGCCGATGATCGAGGTCACCACGCACACCGCGCAGATCGCCAGCGGGTAGAGCATCAAGGTGGTCGCGATCTCTTGGCCACCGAAATAGATCGAGGCCAGCACCATCGTCGCCACCACCGACACCGCGTAGGTCTCGAACAGGTCGGCCGCCATGCCAGCGCAGTCGCCGACGTTATCGCCCACGTTATCGGCGATCGTCGCAGGGTTGCGCGGATCATCTTCCGGGATGCCCGCCTCGACCTTACCGACGAGGTCGCCGCCAACATCAGCACCTTTGGTGAAGATGCCGCCGCCGAGCCGCGCGAAAATCGAGATGAGCGAAGCACCGAAGCCCAGCGCCACCAGCGCATCGATCACCGTGCGGTCGGTCGACTTGAACGGATTGGGCATCCACATTGTCAAGAACGCGTAGTAGACGGCCACGCCGAGCAGCGCGAGACCGGCGACGAGCAGCCCCGTCACAGCGCCCGAACGGAAGGCCATCGAGAGACCGTCGCCAAGTGATTGCGACGCGGCCTGCGCGGTCCTCACGTTGGCCCGCACCGATACCAACATCCCGATGAAGCCCGCGATGCCTGACAAGATTGCGCCGATCGCAAAGCCGACAGCAACCAACCAGCCGAGCAGCAATCCCACGATCGCGAAAATGATCACGCCGACGACCGCAATGGTGGTGTACTGCCGCGACAGGTAGGCTGTGGCGCCTTCCTGGATGGCGCCCGCGATCTCCTGCATACGGGCGTTGCCAGCATCCGCGCTCAACACCGACTGGATGGTAAACATCCCGTAGATCAGCGACAGCGCTCCGCAGCCGATGATGCCCCACATGAAGTAGTCGATCACAGTCACCCCCATCAGGTTTGTTTCACGTCCCTTAGCTGGCGGTGGCATCACCCCAGGAAGCGGAACGCGAGAAGCTCTCTTATCGCGCAGATGCAGCGGGTCGCAGAACGCACAAAAGGAGCGGCGCGGTCCGCGATTAGGCGGCCACCACTCCTCGACCCGGGTCGGCGAAATCGCGCGGACCATGCCAAACTTGCCCTAGCGATGCAACACGCCAGCGCCTTGGCCTTTCGGGGGAGTGGGCACGGGGTTGGGGATAGAGCAAAGGGCGCGAAGTCCGACCCTTAGGAAGGGCGAGGCTGAGGAAGGCCAAGGTTGAGGAAGGCCAAGGCTGAGGAACGCGAGGGCTGAAGCGTCGGCGGTGTGCGGAACGATGCTGGTTCAGAAATGATCCCAGCCGCTGCGCTCGAACGTCCGGGCGCTGCCATCCGCGCCGGTAACCTCCACCTGCGGCGGCTTCCCATCGGGCGTTGCCAGCACATGGCCGATCGCGGCCACCTCAACGTCGCGTGCCGCCGCCGCCGCTTCAAAGCAGGCCGCAGCCTCTTCCGCGACCACCGCCAGCACCTCGTAATCATCGCCATGGCTCATCGCCCGTTGCAGCCATGTCGGATCGCGTGCGGCGAGTTGCGCCACATCAGCATCGAGTGGGACCTTAGCCTCATCGATCCGCGCGCTGAACCCACCCACCTTGCACATGCGTTCAAGGTCCTTGATGAGGCCATCAGAGATGTCCATCGCGCCGCTGGCGAAGCTACGCACCACAGAGGCCAAGGCCGGTGTGGGCGCTGGACGCAGGTAACGCGCGATCAGACGCGCGCGCGCTTCATCGTCAAGTCCGAGGTTGACCGTAGGATCGCCCGTTCCTGCAGGCCCGCCTGCCGCACTCACCTCGCTCTGGCGCAGCATCAGCCCCGCCGCACTCGCGCCGAGCCGACCGCTGACGTAGATCCGGTCCCCCGGCGCGCCACCGCCCCGGCGTACCATCTGTCCCTGCGGCACCAGGCCGATCACCGTGATAGCGAGGCTCAGATCACGCTCCACGCGGTCGGTATCACCGCCGATCAGCGTGAAGCCGAACGCCGCCTGCGCTTCGCGTAGCCCGTCGGCAAACGCCTCCATCCAGGCGCGCCGTGGCGATGCCGGCAGCGCCAGCGCCAGCGTGTAGACCCACGGGTCGGCCCCTTTGGCGATAAGATCAGACACGTTCACGGCCAGTGCTTTCCAGGCCAGATCGGCTGGCGCATCGGTGGCAAAGAAGTGGAGCCCAGCGCGGATGGGGTCGGTCTTCACCACAAGGTCGTGGCCAGCCGGTGGGGTCAGGCTCGCGCAATCATCGCGCAGTGCGTGGGCGCCCGGCTCATGCGCGGCAAGCGGGCGCAAACACGCGATGATCGCCGCCTCACCCTCGAGAATGTCGTCGGGCTTGGGCTCGGTCTCCACGATGGCTTTGGCGTCAACGTGCGCGCGCTTGCGCTGCGCGTCACCACCGTCGGGCCTGCCCACATTGCCGGCCATCGCGCTCAACGCACCCTTATCCGTGCTAATCCGTGCTTATCCGTGACCGGCCGACGTCAGTTCATTGGGCCGCAAACGGTGCGCCAACTTATCCAGCACACCGTTGACCACCTTGGCCTCATCGCCATCGAAGAACTGATGCGCCATGTCGATGTACTCGTTGATCACGACTTTCGCGGGGACATCATCACGCTTCAAAAGCTCAAAAGCGCCCGCACGCAGCATAGCCCGCAGGATCGAGTCGATCCGGGCGAGCCGCCAGCCCGTCGCCAATTGCCCATCCACCATCGGATCGATCTCACGCTGGTTCGCCATCACGCCACGCACCAGCAGAGCGAAAACGTCCGGGTCAGCCTCGCTGATCGGCGTTTCTTCAACGAGCGAGCCGAACCGGTGGTCCGTGAACTCACCCAACACCACGTTCAAATCGGTATGGGCGAGGTCCATCTGATAAAGCGCCTGCACGGCAGCAAGCCGGGCGGCCGAGCGATCCGTACCGTAGACGGCCTGGGGTTCCCCCTTTTCGACCGCAGCGCTGTCGCCATCTGACGCCTGCAGGTCGGCGTCGCTCGGGTTCAAATGCGGCCCCACGGGGCGAGGGTTCGTCATCGCGCGGCTCGGCCCTTTGCCTCGGCCTGCAAGGCGCGATTGATCTCGATCAGGCGCAAGCAGGCTCGCGCCGCATCACCACCTTTGCCGGCCGCCCCGCCCTGCGCACGCGCCATCGCCTGGGCATGCGTGTCGACGGTCAGCACCGCGTTACCGAGCGGGATCTCATGGGCCATGGCGGTTTGCATCATGAAGTGGTTGGTCTCGTTGCATACGATATCGTAATGGGACGTTTCCCCCCGAATGACGCAGCCGAGCACGACGACGCCATCGAGCGTGTCGGGCGTTGGCTCGCGCGTGGGGGAGGTGAAGCGGGCGGCCTGCGCATAACTGAGGAGCGCCTGCGGAATTTCAAGGGCACCTGGCACCTCGACATGCTCAAGCGACGTGCCATGCGCTTGGGCCACCGCTTCCACGCCTTCGCGCAGCGCCTGCGTCACATCCGCATAGTAGGGCGACGCGATCACCAGCAGACGCGCTTCGATCGCCGCTGTCGGCCCACCGCGCCCTGATGCTTCGCCCTGCATAATCGCTGCCCTCTCGCCTTCGGTGGTGCCGCCTAAGGCGCCAACTTTAGGGGTCTCATCTGAGGCCTTGCGTGATGGCCCGGCCTAACACTCAAGCGATGGTGCGTTGGCCAACGATCGACAGGCCGTAGCCTTCAAGGCCCACATAGACCGAATGCGGCGAGTTGGTCAGCAGCGTCATGTCGCGCACGCCCAAACTGAGAAGGATCTGCGAGCCAATCCCGATTTCCACCTGGCGCTTGTCATCGACTTTCTGTGCCGGGGCATCGCCCGACACCGGCGCTGACATTAGCGCTGGCGCCGCGGCAGCCGCCCTTGTCGCCTGCAAGCCTTCCGACACCGACTTCGCCCGCAGATCACGGATCAGCACGATCACGCCGCGGCCTTCCTTGGCGATCGCCTCCATCGAGCGGGCGATAACCGTATCATCGTCGCCACGTTGGACGCCGAGCAGATCGGCCATCACGTCTACCTTGTGCACGCGCACCAGCACCGGTCCCGGCCCCTGCACGTCGCCCTTGACCAGCGCCAAGTGCTCCCCCGGCTCAACGGTGTTTTCAAAAACATGCAGCGTGAAATCGCCGCCGAACGCGCTTGTGACCTGCCGCTGCATCACCTCGCGCACGATGCTGTCATGACGCAAACGGTAGGCGATCATGTCCTCGATGGTGCCGATCTTCAGGCCGTGACGCTGCGCAAAGCCGATCAGATCGGGCACGCGCGCCATGGTGCCATCGTCGTTCATGATCTCGCAGATGACGCCCGCCGGGTAGAGCCCGGCCATGCGCGCAAGATCAACCGCCGCTTCGGTATGGCCAGCGCGCACAAGAACGCCGCCCGGTCGCGCCACCAGCGGAAACACGTGCCCCGGGCTGACGATATCCGCGTCGGTCTTGGTCTGGTCGATGGCCGTCAAAATCGTGCGCGAGCGATCGGCCGCCGAAATCCCCGTCGAGATGCCTTCGCGCGCCTCGATCGAAACGGTGAAGTTCGTGCCATGCCGGGCGCGGTTGCGCCGTGACATGTATTCAAGTTGCAGCTCGTCCGCGCGTTCCTGCGTCAGCGAAAGGCAAATCAAGCCACGGCCATGGCGCGCCATGAAATTGATCGCGTCGGGCGTTGCCATCTGCGCCGGGATCACAAGATCACCTTCGTTCTCGCGATCCTCCGCATCGACCAGGATGACCATACGCCCGTTGCGCATGTCCTCGATGATCTCAGCGGTGTCGGACAGGAACCCGCGACCTTCGGCGTAGGCAACCTGCTTCAGGGCATCACTCAACAGCTTATCCTCATCGCGCCGGACGTGGCGTGTGCGCAGCGCCTTTGAGCCATCAGCCAGCACCGCTCCGGCTCAGCCAAGCCAGCGCCCCATCACAACGAGGGGCGCAGGACGTCAACCGCCCGCTGGACGTAACGCGCCAGCATATCAATTTCCAGGTTTACCGCATCGCCCGGTTTTGTCGCGCCCCAGGTGGTGACCGTCAAGGTATGGGGGATGAGGTTGACGCCAAACGTCGCGCCATCAACGTCGTTGACGGTGAGCGATGTCCCCCCCAAAGCCACCGAACCCTTCGGTGCGATGAACGCCTGCAAGGCGTCGGGCGCGCGGAACACGAAGCGCCGGGACGCCCCGTCCTCGTAAACGTCCTGCACGGTTGCAAGGCCATCCACATGGCCCGATACGATGTGGCCACCGAATTCATCGCCCGCCCGCATCGCCCTCTCCAGGTTGATACGGCTCCCCGCCGACCATGATCCAAGCGTGGTCTTCGACAACGTCTCGTTGGAGACATCGACCGCGAAGCGCGCGCCGGTCCCGTCGGCACGTGGCGCACGCTCGATGACCGTCAGGCAGCAACCATCACAGGCGATGGAGGCGCCCAGCGCGATACTGTCAGCCTCATAGGCGCTGTCGATCGTAAAGCGGCCGCCGTCGATGGCGGCGACGGTGCCGATGTCGGTTATGATGCCGGTGAACATGGTGCTTTCCTTTGAGCCGCTTTCTGACGCGGGCGCTATCCTTTGGCGATGGCCGCTGCCGCCGCCGCGAGCCCCGCATGATCGATATGGGCCCCGGGCGCACCCAGCTCCAAGGCGCTGCGCACCGCTGCCGGGATCGCGGTCTTCTCAAACGTGCGCGGATCGGTGAAGACGTAGACCGTCTCCGTCTCGCTCAGCACCTGCGTGAGCGCCTGCGGTGCGGCGGGATCGATGCGATGGATGGCCATCGCCAGCGTGAAAGAGGTCGTGCCGATCTTGGTGCACCGCACGGTGATCCCCAAAATGTCATCGTGGACCGCGCCCTGCTTCCACTCGATCACTTGGCGCACCGTCTTCACCTGCTCGGCCGAGCTGCCGGCTGGCATTGCGACCCGCATGAACTCGCTCAACGCGAGGTCCACATACTCGCCGTAGCGCGCGTTAAACACCACGCCCTGCTGATCGCAGTCGCCGTAGCGGACCCGCAGGTAGTAAATGAACGGCGCGGCTTCAGGCATGGTGAGCTGTTCCAACATTCTTAGACGCGATGCCGGTTCGCCTGCGCCCGTCTCAAGTGGACCACCTGCGGCGAAAGCGACCGGCAAAACGAAAGTTCAGACGCTGGGTCCGCTCCGACGCAGAACGCGAAACAGGGCTAAGGTTGAACCACCGCAGGCGTCGTCCATAGCGCGCGACGACGCAGGAAGCGCTTGCGCGTATCGTCGCCCAACATCAACGGCGCTTGTCCTTCCCAGGCGCCCTCGTCGCCCAGGGCCTGCAGTGTGCGTGGCGCGAGCGCGGGGACGCCTTGTTCGCCCAGCATAACGGGCGCGCGGTAAAGCACCATCTCATCGACGAGGTCAGCATCGAGAAACGCCTGCGCGATCGTCGGGCCACCCTCAATCATCACGCGGGTGATGCCGCGCTCGGCCAAAGCTGCCAGCACGCTCGCTGGCGTCACACCGTCCGCGGGTCGCATGATCTGCACGCTTTGCGCTTCAAACCCCGACGCCTGCGACGGCGCGGGCTCAGCTTCGGAAAACAGCAGTGTCGCAGCCTTGGCCGCGCCACGGTTCGCGAAAACGGCGGCGAATGGCGAAACGCTGAGCGCGCGATCCATAACCACCCGGTCAGGTGATGCCCCCGCGAGCCCCGGCAGGCGGCAATCGAGGCGCGGGTTATCCGCGCGCACCGTCCCCGATCCTACCAGGATCGCATCGGCCTGCGCGCGCAGCAGATGAACGTCGGCGCGTGCAGCCTTCCCCGTCAGCCATACCGGCGCAGTACCGGTGCCGGTCGCGATGCGATCATCGCCGGACATGGCGAGCTTCACCTGCACGAAGGGGCGCTGTTGCGTCATCCGAAGAAGGTGGCCCGCGCTGACAAAGGCGCTCGCCTGCGCATCCTGGCCGCTCGCAGCATCCACCACCACGCGTTGAGCGCGAAGCGCGCGCACGCCGGCGCCATTCACCCTGGGGTCAGGGTCAAGGACGCCCACCACAACCCGTGCGATCCGATGGCCGATGATGGCCTCGACGCAAGGCGGGGTTCGACCTGTATGCGCGCAGGGTTCAAGCGTCACGTAGAGCGTCGCGCCCGCGGGATCGAAGCCAGCATCGCACGCGTTAGTGATGGCGATGCGTTCGGCGTGCGGGCGCCCGCCGACGGCGGTACGTGCCTCGCCGATGATCACCGCATCCGTGGCCGTGCCCTTGACGAGCACGGCGCCAACAGGCGGGTTCGGCCGCGTCTCGCCCAGCCCCCGACGCGCCAACTGCAGCGCTCTCCGCATATAGCGCGCATCATCGGTTAGCACGGCGCGTGAAGTTTCGGTCTCAGTCGTGGCCGTCATGTCGTGCCTGCAAAGCGTTTACGAGGACGTCACGGTGGAACGCTTCGCACGCTTTTTGGTGGGCGCCAAACCCGCTGGCTCGCCGGCGGGCGGTTCCGTCGAGACGCTGCCGACGTCAGATGCGCCCTCGCCCTGCGAAACGTCCTCGCTTTGCGTGGCGCCCTGGCTTTGCAATGAGGCTTGAGCAGCCGCGTTGCGCCGTTCGCCAGCCTTGGCGATTTCACTTAGCACCGTTTCGAAGTCGGCTGCCTGCGTGAAGTCCTTATAAACCGAAGCGAAGCGCACGTAACCGACGCTGTCGATCGAGCGCAGCGCGTCCATCACGTAGGCGCCGATCGTATCGCTGGGAATATCGCTCTCGCCACCGCTTTCCAGCTGCCGCACCAATCCCGACACCAACCGCTCGATGCGATCAGGCTCAACGGGCCTTTTGCGCAGCGCCAGCCCGATCGATCGCGATAGCTTTTCACGGTCGAACGGCACCCGGCGGCCCGAGCGCTTCAGCACCATCAATTCGCGCAATTGCACGCGTTCAAACGTGGTGAAACGGCCTCCGCAGTCAGAGCACACGCGCCGCCGGCGAATGGCCGTGTTGTCTTCTGTCGGCCGGCTGTCTTTGACCTGAGTATCCTGCCCCGCGCAGTATGGACACCGCATGCCCCCTAGCCCCTTCAGTTGGCGC
>JBCBJZ010000142.1:0-9391 GCA_038522635.1 Pseudomonadota bacterium
GCGGGCAACGCAGCCACCTCGTCCCGCCTCGCTCAAACAACAACAGGCTACCACCGATCATGACAACCCGTCACCGCCCTGATAGGAGCATCGTCGGCCGCGAGCGACAGCGTCCCAGCACGGTCGGCCTTCGATCGAGCAGCACAGCGGCGGCGAACGCGCGCCCGCCGCGCCACCGCAGGGCCCGCCGTCACACGCGAGCTTACGATAGATCCCAAGAGGCCACGATGACGTTCGAAGCCCGCCTTTCAGCCTGCGCGACGAAGGTTGAGGACCACCTCGACGCCTGTTTGAGCAAGGATGAACGCGTGCCGCCCGATCTGAGGGACGCGATGCGGCATGCAGCGCTCGGCGGCGGCAAACGACTGCGACCGTTCCTGGTCATGGAATGCGCGGGGCTGTTCGATGTTGCGCCCGAAGCCGCACTGCCGACCGCGTGCGCGCTTGAATTGGTGCACTGCTATTCGCTCGTCCACGATGACCTGCCCGCCATGGACGATGATGATCTGCGCCGTGGTCGCCCGACCGTCCATGTGGCCTTTAACGAATGGACGGCGATCCTGGCGGGCGATGCCCTGCTGACGCTTGCGTTCGATGTCCTGGCGCAAGACGCGACCGACAACGACCCAGCCGTCCGCTGCCGGTTGATCGCGGCGCTGGCCCGCGCGAGCGGGTGGAGCGGCATGGTCGGCGGCCAGCAGCTGGACCTGGAAGCTGATAAGCTGAACCGACCGGCCGAGCCCTCGCTCGATCACATCTTGGCGTTGCAGGCGATGAAGACCGGCGCGCTCATCACCTACGCTTGCGAAGCGGGCGGTCTGTTGGGCCGTGCGTCGTCCACCGATCTTGCCGCCCTGCGCGCTTACGGCCATGCGCTCGGCCGCGCCTTCCAAATCGCCGATGATCTGCTCGACGTGGAAGGCGATGCGGCCGCGGTCGGCAAAGCCGTTGGCAAGGATGCCGCCGCCGGCAAAGCAACGTTGGTCTCGCTGATGGGGATTGAGGCCGCCCGCGCGCGCCTGGCCACGTTCGAAGCCGAAGCGATCGACGCGCTTTCACCATTCGCAGACCGCGCGGCGACCTTGCAGGAAGCCGCGCGCTTTATCAGTAGACGCGACCGCTGAAGCGCCAGCGGGTCAGATCGCGATTGACCACCTGCGGTGTAGGCACGGGCCTGGGCGCTGCGACGCGGACCCACTTCGGACGCGGCCGTGCGGCACGGGCACGGGCACGGGGCAGGCCCCCGCGTTTCGGCGCACGTCTCGCGCGCGGCACGCTCCGGGCGCGCGGGCCTTTCAGTCGGGGCGCTTGCGCCATGCGTCGGTTGCGCGGACCGGCGGAGCGTGGCCCTTCAAGACCACGCTGCAAGCGAGGCCGATCGGGCGCCGGGCGCCGGGCGCAAGCGTAACGGCGGCACGAACTCTTCATCGCGTTGACGCACGCGCGGCACGAACCGGCGCGGTGTCAGTTCAGGCGCGCTGAAATCGAGCGAACCACCCTCATCGCTCGGACCGATCCCGCGCGGGGCCAACATCCCCAAAGGCTCACGGGCATCAAGGGGCGCAAGCGAAGGCCGACGCCCGCGCCCGCGGTCATCGCGCGGCGGTAGATAACCTGATCTCCTGAACAGATCGTCCAACCCATCACGGTCGCGCTGCGGCAGCCGACGAGGCAGGCGACGCCGCGGCCACCTTTCCTCGAACCCGGGATCGCGCGGGCGTTCGCGCATGAACCGTTCGCCCTCTTCGTAAAGAGGCGCAGGACCAAGGTAGCGGATTCGCACCTGCGTCAGCCCTTTACGCCGGAAGCCAAGTTCGATCGCGGCACGCTCCGACAGATCGATGATACGGCCAGGGATGGTCGGGCCACGGTCGTTGACGCGCACCACAATGCGGCGACCGTTATCGAGATTGACCACCTCCAGATAGGACGGCAGCGGTAGCGTCTGATGCGATGAGGTTAGCTTGCGGCCATCGAAAATCTCACCGTTCGCGGTCAACCGGCCCTCATAACCCGGCCCGTACCAGGAGGCGGTGCCAACACGTTGGTAGCCCGATGTGACACCGGCACGGCGGTAGCGCGTGCGCCGCGGGCGAAAGGCCGGCGTTTGGGGTGGAGCTGCATTGGGCCGCAGCGTTACGGGCTCAACGGGAGGGACCTCGATGGGCACGGGCGTGCCTGCGATGGCCGGTTCAATGATCGCATCGGAGCTTGGCGCAAGGCCGGTGATCGATGTGTGGTCAGGGAAAGGCGCGCTGCAGCCCATGACGAGGAGGGCTGCGCCCGCGATGATGGCCCTCCTGACGACTGGCAGCGCTTGCGGGCGGAAAGGCAGGGGAGGGATACGCATGACTAACTACCTAGGGTTGCATGATGCGGCACGCGCAACCTTATGCAGAAGCGTTAACAAAGCGTTAACGCCGTCCGCCGGCGTTTAGGTTGTTCGAAGTGGGATGCGCACCAGCGGTGGCAGTAGCGCTGTTCGCCTCAGGCTTCTTGCCTCAGGCCTCCAGGGCATCCACCCAGGCAGCCACCTGCAGCAACGAAACATCGCCGAAGCGCGGCCCGACAAACTGAGCGCCCATGGGCAACGCACCGACGCGGAACACCGGCAACGTCACGCACGGGACGCCAAGCAGCGTCCAAAGCCCGTTGAAGATGGGATCACCGGTCCACTGAAGCCCTTCGGGCGCCGGCCCTGGCGACGCGGGCGTCAAAAATGCATCGTAGCGCTCAAACAGCGGCAGCATCGACCGGTAGGCCTGCTCCCGCCCCTCCAGCGCCGCCATGTAATCCGCCGCCGTCAAACGGGTCGCCGCTTCCAGGTGCTCGCGCATCACAGTCGAAAGGTCGTGCGGCCTCTCGCGCAGCAACCCGCCGTAATAGTGAACATTCTCAACCGCCATGACGGTGCGGTGGTGCTCAAGAATTGCGTCCGCTTGCGATGGCCACGCCACCTCCTCGCAGACCGCAGCATCCTTACGAAGACGCGCGGCATACGCCTCCATCGCGTCGTGCATCGCACCATCGCCCTGCGACCATGCGGGCGTTTTCATGAACGCCAACCGCGGCGGCCCCTTGAGCGGCGTCTGCGAGGCTGTTGCCCAATCCTGGGTCGCCCGCGGCGCCATCGCCCCGTCACAGGCGTCGAACGCGGTCAGAACATCGCCTGCGAGCCCCAGGTCAGCCACGTCGCGCGCATACCATCCAACGGTATCGAGCGTGTGCGACTGCAGGCACATGCCCGAGCGCGAGACGGCGCCGAGGGTCGGCTTTATCGCATGAATGCCACAGAACGATGCGGGACGGATGACCGAACCACCCGTCTGCGTGGCGAGCGCCAACGGCACCATCCCGGTTGCCACGGCCGCGGCCGAGCCGGACGAGGACCCGCCAGGTGTGTGCGCAGGGTCGAACGGATTTTTCGTTTTGCCCGGACTGCGGCCCGCCAATTCCGTTGTGACCGTCTTGCCCATGATGATCGCGCCTTGTGCGCGCAACGTCGCCACCACGCTGGCGTCCTTGTCGGGTTGGCGGCCGGTGTAAGCCGCGCACCCGTTCTGCGTTGGCATGTCGGCGGTATCGATGATGTCTTTGATGCCGACGGGAATGCCGTGCAGCGCGCTACGCCATCCGCGACGCGCCGCCTCGTCATCGGCCTTGCGAGCCTGCGCCAACGCCAGATCACCATCAAGATGCGTCCAGGCCTGGACATCGCCATCGCGCTGCGCGATCCGCTCCAGGCATGCCGACACCAGCGCTTCGCTGGTGAGTTTCCCGCTGCGCAAACGCGGGATGAGCCGCGTGACGCTCAGATCGGCCACCGCCTCGTCTGCGCCGCCTTGGCTGCCCATGTTGCGCGTGTTGCTTGCGATACCCCGTTCAGCCATCGATCATCGCCCCCTTTGTTGGTGCTCGCTCCCATCAACGTTCGGCTTGCTCACCCCGGCTGATCAGCCTGGCAGTTTATCCCAGGTCGATCATTTCGCTTGAGGCGTTTTCGTGACGTTGTAACGGGGCGTCAACACACGCTTCAGCGTTTGCACGTCGCGATCGCAGGAGCAGGCCGCCGCCAATCCGCTGCTGGCAAGATCACAGAACAACGCGACCTCGACGTTATTGTCGTAATCGCCACTTTTGACCTTAATGAAACGCACGTAGCTTTTCGACTGATAGGGAAATTTTGTATTTTCGCACGGCTTCGATTCGGACAGACAATAGCCCGCCTCCTCCCTCAAAACGATATCAGGCTTGTTCGCGACAGGCGCAAAGGACGCCTTGAGAAATTTCCCGTCATCTTTACCGCCATAGTGCCTTTTGAATAACGCGCCATCGACCATGCTGTAATCACCGTCGGCACTGAAGCAGGTGTGGGAAAAGTCACCGGCGGATGCTCTGGATGCGAAAGCAGCCATCAAGCAGACAAGCCCCGCGACGAACGCGACAAGCCACAGCGGACGCTTACAACCCCCGAAGTCCCCACACGAAAGACCATCACCGCGCGTCATCCACCCGCCTCCAAACGAAACCAAACTGGCCCAAAGACCCTCAACATGCGCCTACGACCCGCCCACGCCCACCTCGGAGTTCAGCAGGTGCACCGGGCGCTCACCACGGGCAACATCCACGATCGACCGCAGTGCCGTCGCAGCGATCTGATGAAAACACTCATCGGTCCAACATAACGCGTGCGGCGTCACATAAACATTTTCAAAGGAAAGCAAAGGGTTATCAGCTTCGATAGGCTCATTATACGTTACATCCAAACCCGCCCCCGCAATGCGCTTCTCCCGCAGCGCCTCAATCAGCGCTTTCTCATCGACAATCGGCCCACGCCCGACATTAAAAAAATACGCCTGCGGTTTCATCGCCGCGAACACATCGCCGTCGATCAGATGGCGCGTTTCATCGCTCAACAAGCAACAAACCACGAGGAAGTCTGACGCGGACGCAACATCCTTCAAGGGCAAACGCTGCCCCCCGAGTGCGTCGATGTGCGAAGCATCCACGAAGGGATCAGCAACCACCATGTTCGCGAAAAATGGCTTCGCCAGCCGCATCAACTCCTGACCGATGCCGCCTGCGCCAACGAGGCCCAGCGTACGCGTCATCAGGCCAGTGCCCATGAATTCCGTGCGCTCATTCCAACGGCCAGCCCTCACCAGCGCATCCTTTTCGCGCAGCCGCGAGGCCATCGCGAAGATCATCGTAAGCGCCGCCACCGCAACCGGACGGCGGATCGCCAACGGCGTGTTGGTGAGGGCGATTCCCTTCGCGGTCAGCGCCGGGATATCGACGGTGTCGTAGCCGACGCCGTTGCGGGCAACGATTTTGACCCGACAATCATCTCGCGCCACCGACGCGGCCGTCACGCGGGGCAAGTTCACGTGCAGCGCATCGTAGCGCGCGGCGATATCGGGCGTGATCTCGTCCACGTCTTCCGGGATCCACTCCCAGGTGATCGCGGGCTCTGCTTTGAGGATCTCGAGGGCTCTCGGGCCGAAACAGGGTTCCCCGTTCGCCGTCAGAAGATCACGCGTGGTGCCGACCTTGAACGTCATGCCTCGTCCTCCAGCGGCTTCAGGACGCCGCGGATGCCTTCGATGAGCAGGCCCATGTCTGTGCCCGCCGCCATCATGTTGAAGCCGCGCGCGCGGAAGTCGGCCATCCACGTTGCATCGGTCGCGAGAAAGCCTAAGCCCTTGCCGTGCCGGCGGCCCGCCTCAACCACTTGCGTCACCGCTTCGTTGAAAACCGGCGCATCGAATTGGCCGGGCACGCCGAGGAAGTTGCTCAGATCGAAGTGGCCCACCCAGAGCACATCGATGCCCTCGACCGCCGCGATGGCGTCCACCTCGGCGAGCCCGCGCTCCGTCTCAATCTGGGCGATGATCAGGTTACGCGCATCCGCATGCTCGATCTTTTGCTGCGGTGCGCCGCCGGCGTAGTGGTCGTGCGCGAAACCGAACGCCGCGCCCCGCCGCCCGCGCGGGGGATAACGGCTCGCTTCCACGATCGCTTCAGCCTGCGCCACGCTTTCCACCATCGGCACCATGACGCCTTCGCAGCCGCAATCGAGCGCGCGCGCGATGAAAGGGTAGTCGCCGCGCGGCACCCGCACCATGGGCGCCACCGGGAGGCCGCGGCACAGGGCCGTCTGCATTTTGATGGTCTCAAAGCTGAGCCCGGTATGCTCCATGTCGTAGAGCGCGTAGGCGCAGCCCGCATGCGCCAGGATCTGCGGTAGACCCGGCGAGACGAACTCGAAGATCATGGCGCCCTTCACGAGCTCGCCCGCCATCACACGGTGCCGCAAGGTGGTCTGAGCAGACGCGTCCGCTTGCTCCGTCATCTGCGCACCCTCTCCCTGATGTTTCTTCATGATGTCGAACGACTGGTAGCATCTGTGGCCGGCCGCCAACAAAAAGCCGCCGGACCTGACGTCACGCATCTGAGCGCGTCAGTATCCGGCGGCGTCATAGGGTTGGCAACGCAATTCACGTCAGCCGACAAACGTCAAGAAGGCGGCGGGCCTCACAGGCGGTCGCGCGGGAGATCCCAGAACGGGCGCTCAACCTCGCGCGCCACCGCCGCGCGATCCAAGCCCAGATCCGCAAGTGCACGCGCATCAAGCTGCGCAAGGCGCTGACGCTCGCCAGCCACCTGCAACATCAGCAGCACACGGTTCATCACCGCATTGCCGCGGCCTACCCGATGCGACGGGCGCGGGGAAAGGCGAGAAAAGAGGCGTCCACCGAACGTTGTGTGCCGCGTGAACACGCTGGAGATCGAAGTCGCCATGTCACAAATCCTTTTCATGACTTCGCCGCCGGGCGGCCCTTCCGCCGCGACGCAACCGCGCCCGCTGCACCGCTTCAGGTGCGTCATGAGCGCGATCGAGGCCTTGAAATAAGCGGCCTTTCGCCATAAGAAAAACGAATGTATTTTATCTTGGGCATCACCGTTCGTTATGGATGCGGAACCACCCGTGCCCCCCCAGAAAGCGAGGACAAGCAGGATGCGCCGGGATATCGATGTCGCCCTGTTGCGGGCGTTTGTGGCCGTGGTCGAAGGCGGCAGCGTCACCGGCGCGTCGCGACGGCTGAACCTCACCCAGGCTGCCGTCTCGCAGCAGATCAAACGGCTGGAGGAGCTGTTCGGCGCGGCGCTCTTCACGCGTGAACACCGGCAAATGCGCCCTACGCCCGCGGGCGAGCAACTCCTTGGCAAGGCGCGCAGCATGCTGGCGCTGAACGATGATGTGTGGGAAGCGATGACCACGCCGGCTTACGAGGGCGAAGTGCGCATCGGCGTGCCCGACGACATCGTGGGCACCTTCATCCCGGCGGTTCTCAAGAGCTTCGACAAGGCGTGGCCGAAGGTGAGTGTCAGCCTCAGGTGCGAGAGTTCGCCCGCGCTCATCCAGGCGATGGACGAGGGTGAGTTAGACCTCACGCTGACCACGGAAAAGGACGTGAGCGCGCGCGCTGAACCGCTGCTGCGCGATCGCCTCGTGTGGATCGGGGCGCGTAACGGCCAGGCGGCGCTGCGTGAGCCGCTACCGCTGTCCCTGGGGAGCGAGCGCTGCGCGTTTAGGCCGGTGATGATCAAGGCGTTGCAGGACGCTGAGCGACCGTGGCGACAGGTGCTGGCCAACAAGCTTCAGGAAGCCCTGCTGGCGACGTGCGAAGCCGACATAGCGGTCAGTGCCTACCTGCTGTCATGCGTGCCCGACCATATCGCGATCATCGGTGATGATGCTGGCCTGCCGCGCCTGCCCTCGTTCTACATCAACCTCTATCTGCCGCGCCCCGCAGCCGAACCCATCGCGGAAGAGTTCGCCCGCCACATCCGCCAGCAGTTCGCCAGCCACTGGCCCGCGCTCCGCTATGATCAAGCCGAAGCGGCATAGTATTGCTCACTCCTTTGTTTGGCCGCTCAACTTTCGCCTTCGGGGCTGCGCCCCTGCGACGGTTGAGCGGGCCGGCCATGCTGCGACGGCAATGCTTGCTGTGAGAAGGTGAGCTCTGGCTGGAAAGCGAGCACGCGCGCGCGTGAGAGCGAACCCAAGGCCGCAAGCGGCCCGGCGCAAGCGCCGCCCCAGCGGAGGGCCAGGGCGCGGCAGCGCCCGGTGCGGCCCGTGAGCTCAATAAAGCTTCCCGTGGGCGATGGTGTGTTGGGGGCGCCAGCGGCCGCGCGTGTCGATGACGACGACGTCGGCGCGTTGCCCCGGCGCAAGCGTACCGCGGTCATCGAGGCCCATGGCGGCCGCCGCGTTTGTGGAGATCAGCGCCCAGGCGTCGGGCAGCGCGAGCGTACCGTCATCGACGAGACGCTCCGCCGCATGCAGCAAGCTCGGATAGTAGTAGTCAGACGCCAACACCGTGCACAGGCCTTTAGCGATCGCGTCCTGTGCGCCCAAGGCGCCCGTATGCGAACCACCACGCACCACGTTGGGCCCGCCGAGCACCGTCGCCTCGCCGTGCACCACCGCATCGCGTGCGACGGCCTCAGCCATGGGGAATTCGCACACTCCCACGCCGCGCGCGCGGTTCGCCGCACGCTCGTCCACGCGCATCTCATCATGCGACAGCATCACCGCGCCGGCCGCGCGCCCGAGCGCCGCGACCTCCTCGATGCGCGCAGGCACCGCATCGCTGAGCACCTCCATCGAGCCAACAAGCTCGGCGTAGGCAGCGCGCGTGAGGCCGGCCCGCTGCGCCCATTGATCGAGCTTCTTGTGGTTGCCCTTGCGGATCTTATGCAGCGTGCCGGTGGTGTGGTCGTTGAACGCCAGCGCGGGCGTCGGCTGCGCGCCATCGCGCAACCAGCGCGCAACATCATCGATCGCATCGTGGGCGAACGTCTCCCAGCGCAACTGCACGCGGTGATCGGCCCGCAGGTAGCCGCGCAGCGTGGGCAGCGCATCCATGAAGCGGCGCGCGGCATCAAGGCTGCGCTCGCCCGGCTCCCACGTCAGCGTGAGGCCGTGGAAGGCGGTGGTGATGCCGTGGGCGAGCAGCAGGCGGTCGACAGCGGGCAACGCGATGGTGAGGTCGATTTTCACGCCCGGGCGCGGGGCGATCTCGCGCTCGAACGCATCGCCGTGGACGTCGACGATGCCGGGCAGCACGGTGAGGCCGTCGCAGGGCAGCGTGAGGGTGGGACGCGCGGGCGCGGCGTCCACGATGCGGCCGTCGGCGATGTGCAGATCGGCGGGCTCGAGGGCGCCGTCGGGCGTGAGCACGTGGCCGCCGATGAGGCTGATCGAGGTCATAGGGTTGAGGCCATGGTTGGGTGTTCAGCGGGAGCTGCTCGCCAAGGAGGGCGTCGGGCTCAGTTGTTTGGGCCCGGTCGTTTGGGTCCAGTCGTTTGGGTCCAGTCGTGCGGG
>JBCBJZ010000143.1:0-9369 GCA_038522635.1 Pseudomonadota bacterium
AAATCGCCCGATGATCTAGTTGGCGCGATGCAACCACGCGTTCAGCACCTCGATATGGCCTTGATGCGTGCCTTCCGGCAAAGCCTCCGCCGGCGCGCCGCGCAAATCCAGCTGAGCCGACAGCGTCGCGTAGCCATCGCGATCGTAGACCTGCGCCATCTCAGCACGAGCAACCTGGTCGAGCGCGATCCCCTCAGCGCGTTGTGCGAACGGGCCCTGCCGTAGCACCTCCACCACGTTCGCCCGGCGGTCGAGAGTGACGGCCACGGTCTCCCCAACCGTCAGCACCGAAAAGATGTAGATCGCCACGCACACCAGAAAACTGCAGCCCAGCATCAACGTGATGAGAAACGTGGCGTGCTGCAGGATCGAGGGTTGCAGCAGCCCCAAGACGATCACCGGGGCGGTGAGCCCAAACAGCACCGGCGAGGCGATCTGCAGGTTAAGCCGGCGCGAAAGGCCACTTGAAAACAGGGCCGCATTTTCAAGCCGCAACCGCCTGTCGTCTTGCTCCACCCGGATCATCGCGTCGCCCCCTAAACGCCAACCTACGACGCGGGAGTGTAACGCACGGGGTGCTACGATTTCCTTGAGCGGATGCGCGAGGCGGGGAGCGCTTTCGGCAACAGCGTTAGCAATCTTTCAGTCGCTGTCCCACGGTCACCCGTGAGCCTTCGAGCATCCCACACGCGCGCAGCGCCGCTCAGCGGCTAAATCCCGCGACCGCCGGCCACATCCACGAAGGTGCCCGTACAGTAAGACGCCTGATCGGACGCGAGCCAGAGGATGGTTTCCGCCACCTCTTCCGCGGTGCCGCCGCGCTTGACCGGCACCTGGTCGGCCAACCGGTCGACCCGGTCCGGCACACCGCCTCGGGCGTGAATATCGGTATAGATGAGCCCAGGCCGCACCGCGTTGACGCGAATGCCATCGCCGGCGACCTCTTTGGCAAGCCCGATCGTGAGGGTATCGATCGCACCCTTCGATAAGCCGTAATCGACGTACTCACCGGCGCCGCCAAGCCGGGCCGCGATCGACGACAGGTTGACGATGGCACCACCGTCGCCACCGCGCGAACGCGCCATCCGCTTCACCGCTTCTTGCGCGCACTGGAACGCGCCGACCACATTGACCGCCAGCACGGTGCGCAACCGCTCGAGGGGGATGTCGACCGCCAACGACTTGGCTTCCAGAATGCCGGCGTTGTTGACCAGACAATCAAGTCGGCCGAACGTCTCATCGACCGTCGCGTAGAGCTTGGCGACCGCCGCCTCGTCCGCCACGTTAGCCTGGATGGCGACCGCGCGCTGCCCGAGCGCTTCAACGGCGGCGACCACGTCATCGGCTGCATCCTTGCGCCCGGCATAGTTGACGGCAACATCGTAGCCCCGTGCCGCTGCGAGCTTCGCCGTCGCCGCGCCGATGCCACGGCTGCCCCCCGTGACCAGCATCACTCTTGTCGTCATGTCTCATCCTCCATCGCGCGCGAGGCCCGTAGCCATCCCCTGTAGTGCACGAGAAGCGCGCCGCCGGGCAAGTTCGCACGCACATCGAAGCGGTAGCGGGCGCCGTCCTCGCGCGCCTCCTCATGCTCCGCCGTGGCGATCGTCAGCCACAGCCAGCGCGGGAGGGGCACGCCGAATGTGCGTTGGCCGATCACCTTGAGGCGTAGCCGGCCCTCTTCCACGTAGGCGCGCATACGCAAATCGGTGGTCCCGACCCGCTCGACGATGGCGTCGCCGTCAACGCGCTGGAAGGAGCGGAACACTTTGGCACCGATCACCCGTTCCCAGCGCTCCCAGCGACCCTCACGGCGGAACCTCACCGTGATCGCCTGGCCACCGCCTTCAGGCGGTAAACCCGCAACGGCACAACCGAGTTTCGCAAGCCAGGAGCGACCGCGCTCCACATCGACCTCGCCCTCCCACACCGTGAGAGCGGGACCGACCCGGTGTACCGCCTGGACCATCGGTGATAGCGCGTCGAACGTCGATGCACCGAGCGCCGTGCGGTAGATCGGTTCCAACATTCATCCGCCTCAAGACTGCGGATCGAGCGAGGCGAAAAACGCAAGCACGTGACCGTGGAAGGCCTCAGGCTCCTCCGCGCACAACATGTGTGAGACGCCGGGCATCACGATCAACTGCGAGCCGGCGATCTGCGCGTGGATGACTTCAGCGGCAGCGGGTGGCGTCGCGGGGTCTTCCGCACCCACGATCACGCAGGTCGGCAGCGTGATCTGCGCCAGCTTGCCCGTCACGTTGAGCTCCGCGATCGATTGACACCAGCCCGCGTAACCCTCAGGCGGCGTCGTCTCGATCATCGCCTTGAGCCGCGTCAACAAAGCTTCATCCCCCTGCTTGGCCGGCGCCACCCATCGCGCCAGGCTCGTCTCCACGAGCGGCGCCATACCCACCTTGCGCGCGGTCGCGATGCGATCGTCCCATAGCGCGCGTGCATCGGCCGGCACCGCGCTCGCCGTCGACACAAGGGCAAGGCCGTGAAAGCGCTCCGGCGCCATGAAGCCGAGGTACTGGCCCACCATACCGCCCATGGAAAGCCCCAGATAGCGTGCCTTTGTGATCCCCAATTGATCCATCAGCGCGAGCACATCGCCCGCCAGCGTTTCAAAAGGGTAACGGCCTTGCGGCGCCTCACTTCGCCCATGCCCGCGTGCATCGAACCTCACCACCCGATAGGTCGGCGCAAGAGCGGCCGTCAGCTCGTCCCACAAGCTCAAATTCGTCGCGAGCGGATGATGCAACAGCACCGCAGGCGCGTCGTCCGCCCCCGAGACTTCAACGTTCATCGTTATGCCGTTCACCGCAACATCCATTGCCCATCCCTCATCTTTCGCGCCATAACCGCGGCCATCCGGCTGCGTACGGCCGGCGCATTCCTTGCGCCTTGGCGCCCGCTGAAACCCGGTCGCCCAACTTTAAGGCCCAACACGCGCGCCCAACAACCGATCCATCACGTTCCACGTTGATCTTCGGGAGAGACCCACCGCATGCCCACTGATCAGCTCATTTTGTTCGGCCTGCTGTTTGCGGTCTTCGCGCTGCTGATCTGGGGGCGTATTCGCTACGACCTGGTGGCGTTCGGCGCGCTCACCGTCGCGCTCATCACCGGCGTGGTGCCCACCGACAAGGCGTTCGACGGCTTCGGCCATCCCGCAACCGTCATCGTCGCGCTGGTGCTCGTGGTCAGCCAGGGGCTTTCGAACTCGGGCGCCATCGATCTGATCGCGCGCTACGTGGTCGATACCGGCCGGTCGCTCGCCGCGCACATTTCGATCATGGCCGGTGTCGGGGCTGCCCTTTCCGCCGTCATCAACAACGTCGCAGCGCTCGTCCTGCTGATGCCCGTCGACATGCAGGCTGCCGAGAAAGCCAAGCGCTCACCTGCCGTAACGCTTATGCCGCTCTCGTTTGCCACCATCCTTGGCGGCATGGTCACGCTGATCGGGACGCCACCCAACATCGTGGTCTCCGGCTACCGCGAGCAGACCTTGGGCGAGCCCTTCCGCATGTTTGACTACGCGCCGGTTGGTCTCGTTTGCGCGGTTGCGGGCGTCGCCTTTGTGGCGTTGATCGGGTGGCGGTTGATCCCGGCGGCGCGGCGCGAGGTCAACACGGGCGAAGAGCTTTTCGATCTGGGCGCTTACATCTCGGAATTGAAGGTCAACGAGGAAAGCCCCGTCATCGGCAAACTGGTGGCCGAACTCGATGAAGCGAGCGACAACAACGACGTCACCATCCTCGGCGTGCTGAGCCACGGCAGCCACCGTCTGCGTTGGCATCGCATGCACGAACTTGCCGCCAACGACGTGATCATCGTCGAGGGCGATGCGAAGGCGATCGGCAAATTTGCCAACGACCTGAAGATCAGCCACGCGGTGCTCGAAGAGGACAAAGATGCGGAGGTCCCTGAAAGCCTGACCAAGGGTGATCAGGCGATGATCGAGGTGGTCGTGCGACCGGGCGCGGCCATCGAGGGCCATACGGCGCGGCGCCTGGGCCTCTCCAGTCTTTACAACATCAAACTCCTGGGTGTGTCGCGACGCGGGCAGCGCGTGCATGAGCGCTTACGCCAGATGCGCCTTGAAGCGGGTGACATTCTGCTGCTGCTTGGGCCGCGCGCGCGGCTGATGACGATGAGCGAGCGCCTTGGTCTGCTGCCGCTCGCCGACCGTGGGCTCAAAGAGGTCAGCCAGGGCAAAGCGCTGCTCGCGATCGGCATGTTTGCGGCGGCGATCGCGCTGGCGAGCTTCGGCGTGCTCTATCTGGCGGTGGCCCTCGCGGCCGTCGCGGTTCTGTTCGTGCTGCTCAACATCGTGCCCGTCAACGAGGTCTACGACAGCATCGAGTGGCCGGTGATCGTGTTGCTCGGCAGTATGATTCCCATCGGTACCGCGCTTGAAGCGTCGGGCGGGACCAGCCTGATCGCCAATGCACTCGTCAACCTCTCGCTCGGCGCGCCGACATGGGTCGTCCTGATGATCTTGATGATCGTGACGATGTTTCTGTCCGACGTGCTCAACAACACCGCCACCGCCGTCATCGCCGCACCGATTGCGGTGGACGTGGCGCGGGTGCTTGAGGTCAAACCCGACGCATTTTTGATGGCCGTTGCGATTGCAGCGTCGTGCGCGTTTCTGACGCCGATCGGGCACAAGAACAACACGCTCATCCTGGGCCCGGGCGGCTACCAATTCGGTGACTATTGGCGCATGGGCCTGCCGCTCGAAATCCTGATCGTCGCGATTTCGATCCCGATGATCTTGCTCGTCTGGCCGCTCTGAAGTCGGCTCATTTCCCAGGAAACGTGGCGATCAGTCGAGCTTACCATCGCTAGTACGCGCCTGCCGTCACTCGTCGATCGAACGATCCGAAGCCTGCAGGTTGCGCCGCAGCGTGCGCCGTGCCTTGCGCGTGACAACTGCAGCGCTCACCCGCGCAACCGCCCGATAATCAGGGCGTTGCGTGATCGCGGCGCTGGCGAGCACCGTCTTCTCGACATCCTCGGGCCGACACGCGAGGATCGGTCCCTGATCACGCACGCTCCATGCGCGATCCACCACATAGCGCCCCGCACAAACGCTAACGCGCGGCGGCACCTTCGTGCGCTCAAAGTGATCGTAAGCCTGGCGCAGGTTCGACCAGAAATCGTGCCAACGGTGGTCCTTGTAGCGCGCCATGTTCTTGTCGGTCATGCGAAACGGGAACACTTGCACCTGGAAACGCCGCTGTTCAGTGCGCAGCGCCGCGCGGCCCAACCGATGCAGTTCAGCCGCCGCATCGTCTGTCATCGCAAAACAGCCAACCGACGAGCACCCGCCATGCACCAAAATATAAGAGCCCGTCCGCTGCATATCCCGGTCAAAGCGGTTGGGGTAACCGATGTTGAACATCTTCGGCCATTTGCCGACCCGCCGGGTTTGCCGCCATTTGACGGTGTAAATGCCTTCGGGGCTTTGCCGATCGCCCTCCACGATCTTGGGGCCGATCGTGCCTGACCACTGACAGATCGGGTAGACGTCGAGCAGGGTGTAGCGCTTGCCTTTGCGCATCCAGATCTCAAGCTCGGATTCTGCCTTGAAAACGCGCACAAAAATGGCGCGGCCAAGCTTCAACTTCTTGGCCTTAAGCCGCTTCCAAAGGGCTTTGGTATCGGGCTTGCGCTTGAAGACCTGTTCGCCGCGCACGAAACGCCGCTGGCGCTCAATGCGATCGGGGGCGACATCGACCAACTCGATCGACAACGCGTGAGCTTTGGGCGCGGCACCGCCAGCAAACGCTAACGAAAGTGCGGCGAGAACCCAAACGAGCCCGCCCCCCGACGGTCTGCGTGCGCACAGTGACCCCAATGCGATCATGCCACTCAACTCTACTCAATAACTTTGCGGCGACCCTGACCACAGCTTGGCGCCATTGCCACCCGACTACACCTGTCCAAAGCCCCAAAACCTTAGACGGCACAGATCACGCCAGTATTGCCGCCCTAGGTCGAGATTGCGTTGAAAATAGGCTGCACGGATGGCAAAACCGGCCGCATAGTTAATAAAGACCGAATGTCGACGTGGTCTTTAAACATGCCGGGCGGGTCAGTTTCAACCACACCCAACCGCACAAAGGCCTGCGTCAGTCAACCAGAGTGCGCGTCAACAACGCCTCACGTCGCGTTGGCGAACAGCGCGCCACGATCGCGTGATCGGCCGTCAAACGCGGGCCCGTGTCGGCGCTAAGCTGATAGCGACGCCGGCAGACCTGCACGCGCGGTGGCCGCCGGGTGCGTTCAAACAGGTCCGACCCGCGTTTGAGGTCACGCCAAAAGGGGCTCCAGCGATGCCCCCCACGCAACCGCAGCGCGCGCGCGCTCATGCGGAACGGGTAGGCATGGACGTGAAAGCGCCGCTGGCCGTTTTTCAGTGCCGCTGTGATCAGCGCCCAAATCTCCGTGATCACCGGGTCGGTCATCGCGTAACAGCCGATCGAGCCGCAACCGCCGTGCACCATCAGGAACGAGCCCGTGCGCCCGTGGCGGCGGTCGTGGAGGTTCGGAAAGCCCAGGTTGAACGAGCGATGCCAACGGCTGTTCGGGTTCAATTGCCGCGCTGACACTGTATAGAAGCCTTCCGGCGCCTGGCGGTCGCCTTCCTTTAGTTTTGGCCCCAGCCGACCGGACCATCCGCAAATCGGATAGGTCGCAAACCGCACGAACGATGGGCCCTTGCGCATCCAGAGTTCAAGTTCGAAATTACGCTTGAAGATCCGCAAAAAAACCGCGTCGCCGCGTTTAAGGCCGCGATCCCTGAGCCGCTGGTCGAGCGCATTGAGGTCGGGTGTGCCGCGTAGCGTGCGGCCGGCGCGGGCGGCGGCCAACCGCGTGTAGCGCTCATAGGCGATGACCAAACGGTCTGCCTGATCGATGAACGATGTGCCGGTCCACGCCAGGACGGCCATGGCGCCACCGATCAGCAGGCACACCGCCGTGGCCAGCGCCACAAGTGACCGGCGGTAGCGCCCGCGCTTTTCGCTCGGTTTTGCTTCGCGAGCCTCATCTGCAGGCGCCATCACCGTGAGCCTTTACTAAGAGTCCTGAACCGATGAACCCTGAAGCCGCCATCGCTTGCACGCAAGCAAACAGCGCCCGATCCCGCGCCGCAGCCTCACTTGGCGCGGGTCAGCCCATAGCGCGGCGCGTTGCGGTGAATGTCCGCGAAGCTACGCCGTTTGGGCCCCGGTGCGACGACGCGTTCCTTCGCCAATTGCTGTGCGGTCGGATTCGTCGGAAAGAAAGGGACGAGCTTTGCGCGCTCGAAGCGAGGGCATTGCGCGGATGCCTTGAGCTTCGCACCGCTGCGCAGCTTGAAATCGACATTGACGTGATAACGACGCCCACAAACCGCAACCTTTGGCGGCGTGCGGGTTAATTCAAAATCGTCATATCCGGTTTTCAATTCACGCCAAAAACCGATCCACCGGTGCTTGCGGAACCGCTCCAGGTTCGCATCGGTCATGCGGAACGGGAACGCATGCACGTGGATTGTTTTCTGCCCGCCCCGAAACGCCTCACGGGCCAACGCGTAAATCTCTTCCATGAGCGCATCGGTCATGGCGTAGCAGCCCGCCGACTTGCATTTCCCGTGCACCATCAAGAAGTTGCCGGTGCGCCGGTGCGATTTATCAAAGCGGTTAGGGTACCCCAGATTGAACGACAGATGAAACTTAGAGTTCGGGTTCATCTGGTGGGCACGCACCGTGTAGAAGCCTTCGGGCGCCTGTTTGTCCCCCTGCTTGCGCTTGGGCCCGAGCCCGCCCGACCAATTGCAGATCGGGTAGGTCTTGAAGTGGTAAAACCGCCCGTCAGCGCGCGCCTTCCAGACCTCAAGCTCGGATTCTTCCTTGAAGATGCGGATGAAGATCGAAGCGCGCGCATCCATGCCCTTTTTGCCGAGCAGATGCATCGCTTGCATCGACAGCGGCCGCTTGGCCGGGTCCAACGGCTGTCCTGCGCAGGCGGCTAGCGCCAACGCCACAATCGCTAACAGCGGAACGCTTAACCACCGCTTCATGGCACCGAACCTGGTCATTCAAATCCACGCCGCGCGGCTTCACCCACGCGCCGTTAACACATGGGAAAGCAAAGTTAAGATAAAGTTAACGCTGTGGCCGGGCCATGCGAATCGTCCCCGCCGCGTCAGACCTTAGCGCTTGCGTGACGCAGAAGGCACGATCGAGGCAAGGTCGCGGCGATTTGGCGGTGGTCCGCTCACGTTAAATTACGGCCGATGTTGAGAAATTTCTCGTGCCGTTGCTGCTTGATCGCCTCACGCGTGAGCCCGTCGAACGCGCTCAGACTGGCTTCGATCGCCTGACCCAGCGCCGTAATCGCACCTTCGCGATCGCGGTGCGCGCCGCCCACCGGTTCCTGCACGATGTGATCGATCACGCCGAACGTCTGCAGATCTTGCGCTGTGATCTTCATGTTCGTGGCCGCATCCATCTTGCGATCGCTGTCACGCCACAGGATCGATGCGGCAGCCTCTGGCGAGGCGACCGTGTAAAAGGCGTGCTCGAACATCAAAACGCGGTTCGCTGACGCGATCGCCACCGCGCCTCCTGACCCGCCCTCTCCCAGCACCGATGCGATCAGCGGCACGCCGAGCGACAAGCAGCGATCCGTCGAGCGGGCGATCGCTTCGGCCTGGCCGCGTTCTTCCGCGCCAACGCCTGGATAGGCCCCCGCCGTATCCACGAATGCGAGCACGGGCATGTCGAACTTATCGGCCAGGTCCATCAGACGGACGGCTTTGCGGTAGCCTTCGGGCCGGGCCATGCCGAAGTTGCGGTGGATCCGGCTTTCCGTGTCGGAGCCCTTTTCGTGTCCGATGACCGCGACCGAGCGCCCTTCAAAGCGGCCGATGCCGGTCAGCACGGCTGCATCTTCTGCGAAATAGCGATCGCCCGCGAGCGGCGTGAAATCCTCGATCAGCGCATCAACCACATCCAGGCAGTGCGGCCGATCGGGATGGCGCGCGACTTTGGTCTTCTCCCACGGCGTCAGCTTGCCGTAGACCTCGATCAACGCCTGCTCAGCTTTACGCTTCAGGACCTCGATCTCATCGCCAATCGAGACCGCGTTCTCCTCGTCGTTTTCGAGCGACTGGAGTTCGGCGACCTTGCTTTCAAGTTCTGCGATCGGCTTTTCAAAGTCGAGGTAGGTGCGCATGCGGCTCAACATCCTGGTTCCATCCGCCCGCATGGTAGCACCGCGAGCGCATGGACCCTAGGCCATAAACTCATAATCGGGATTCCGTTTTCCGACGAACACTGATTCAAGCGCTCCAACCGAGGAGGGCTTGAT
>JBCBJZ010000144.1:0-9332 GCA_038522635.1 Pseudomonadota bacterium
GCAAGCGGGCGAGCAGGCCGAACGCGCGATCGATGAAGAGATCCGGGAAGCGCTCAGCGTGATCCCCAACCTGCCGCTGGCCGACGTGCCTGAAGGTGATGATGAAAGCGCGAACGTCGAGGTCCGTCGCCATGGTGAGCCGCGCGCCTTCGATTTTGAGCCGCGCCATCACTATGAAATCGGCGAAGCGCGGGGCGAGATGGACTTCGAGACGGCCGCACGGATGTCGGGTGCGCGCTTTGTGGCCTTGCGCGGCGGGCTTGCGCGCCTTGAGCGGGCGTTGACCCAGTTCATGATCGATCTGCAGACCGAAACGCACGGTTACGAAGAGGTAAGCCCGCCTTTCCTGGTGCGCGATCCGGCACTCTACGGCACCGGGCAGTTGCCGAAGTTCGCCGATGATCTGTTTCGCGCCGGCGAAGACCATTGGCTGATCCCGACAGCGGAAGTGCCGCTGACCAACCTCGTGCGCGAACAGATCGTGGCGGAGGAGAGCCTGCCGCGCAGGGTCACCGCGGCGACGCCGTGCTTTCGCTCCGAAGCGGGGGCTGCGGGCCGCGACATGCGCGGCATGATCCGCCTGCATCAATTCACCAAGGTCGAGTTGGTGTCGATCACAACGCCTGAAACGTCCGATGCTGAGTTGGAACGCATGACGGGCTGTGCGGAAGAAGTCTTGAAGCGCCTTGACCTACCCTACCGCGTGATGGTGCTGAGCAGCGGCGATATGGGGTTCACCGCCCGCAAGACCTATGATCTCGAGGTCTGGCTGCCCGCGCAGAAGGCCTATCGCGAGATTTCCAGTTGTTCGACGTGCGGCGACTTCCAGGCGCGCCGGATGAACGCGCGCTACCGCAAGGCGGGTGGCAAAGAGGTTGGTTTCGTGCACACGCTGAACGGCTCGGGCCTTGCCGTGGGCCGCGCGTTGATCGCGGTCATCGAGAACCATCAGCAGGCCGACGGCGCGATCGCCATTCCAGACGCGTTGCGACCCTATCTGGGCGGGCGCGACGTGCTTGGGGCAGCTTAAGCGGCATCGCCGAACTAAGGTGCAACTGAAGCGTCGCGACGTATGCGGCCACGAGCGGGGGAGTGCGCATGCGCATCCTGGTGACGAACGATGATGGCATCAACGCGCCGGGCCTTGCCGTGGCGCGCGATATCGCAGCGGCGCTCAGCGATGATGTTTGGGTGGTGGCGCCGGAGACCGACCAAAGCGGGTCGTCGCACTCGCTGACGTTGTCGGAACCCTTGCGCATGCGGGTCCTTGATGAGCGCGTCTTTGCGGTCCGCGGCACGCCGACCGATTGCGTCATCATGGGCGTGCGTCACATCCTGCGCGAACGTAAGCCTGATCTCGTGTTGTCGGGCGTCAACCGGGGGCAGAACCTTGCCGAGCATGTGACGTACTCGGGCACGGTCGCCGGCGCCATGGAAGGCACGGTGCTCGGCGTGCGTTCGATCGCGCTTTCGCAGACGATCGATTTTGCGAACGGCGGTCCGGCACGGTGGGATTGTGCGCGCACCCTTGCCCCGCCCCTGATCAAGGCGTTGTACGACGTGGCGTGGGGCCCAGGTGTGCTGCTCAACGTCAATTTCCCGGACACAGAACCCGACGGTGTTGAAGGGACGGTGGTGACGCGCCAGGGCCGGCGTGATCAAAGCCTGCTGCACATCGACGAGCGTCGCGACACCTACCAGCGGCCTTACTACTGGATCGGGTTTGACAACGTCGCATCGAACCCGGCTGCCGATACCGATCTGCGCGCGGTCTACGACGGCAAGATTTCCGTGACGCCGCTGCATGCTGACCTGACGCAGCGCGAAGCGTTCGCCACGATCGAGGGTGCAGTGGCACAGATGCGACCGCGCTAGCGCTGCAAATGTGGAGACGCTGAGGAGAAGCTGTTGACGCTTGGGGTTCGCTTGCACCGCTTAACCCCTCGCGAAAGCCCGATTATTGCCCCATACGGGCCGCCTTATTCTCACATTGACACCCTAGGGCTGAGGGTGTGGAGGCGTTGTTCATAAGTTTTAACAAGATGCAGACGCCCCGCAGAATTTTGGAATGAGGGGTTAAAGCGAAATACGCGCGCTGGCTGCTTGGCATTAACCGGTCGTGGTTTTCGGTTAAAGGCTGACCTTTGGGCAAAGTCGTTGTCGCCTGAGCGACGCGCCAGACCGAAGAGTTCGGCTGCACGAGGCCAAAGCCTTCAGCCGCTTCGCCTTTTTCACCCTCGGCCCGGCCCATCACAGGGGGCCATCAGCATGTCGGCGCGGCGATTAACGGGGCGTTAACCGTTAACCGGTTAAGGGATGCGTGGTGGAGAGGTGTACCAATGTTGAGTGCCATGCGTAACCATATGTCGTCTTCCGGTAAGCGCCGTTTTCTTTTGATCACCAGCGCGATCGTCGTGAGCGCCAGTCTTGCGGGCTGCAGCGCCGGGGTGGAACGCTTCGATCTTTCAAATTACAGCTATAGCGACGGTGACAAGACATCGACGGCAGGTGTCGATCGCCCGGATGCGTCACGCGGTGGCGCCGGTTTCCGTAATGCTGGCTACGATGACCGCCGCGCCAACGAAAGCGTTGCGCCGCGCCGGTTGCCGAAGCCCGGACCCAGTTATGCAGGTTCACCGCCTCCCGCTGCGCCGGACCGGATCTCGCGGCTGCCTGACCCGCGGCCGGTCCAGCCGGTTGGCACCCCGCAGCGTCGTCCTTTCGCGAGCGCCCGGGCCAACGTGCGCCGCACCCGCACCACGAACCCGGTGCGCACCGCTGCCCTGACACCCACGGCCGCGCCGGCAAGCGGTACGATCACGGTTGCGTCCGGCGACACGCTCTACGGGCTGTCGCGCCGCCATCGCGTGTCGGTGCGTGCGCTGATGCAAGCGAACGGCCTCACGTCGCCGTCGATCCGCGTTGGTCAACGTTTGCGCCTGCCCGGCACAGCACGGCCGGCGAACACGGCGGTGCGTCCAGCGCCACGCCCGCGCAGCAGCGGCGTCAGCGCCCCGCGGCAGACCGTGCGTTACGGCGCGCAGCCGCAGCGGGGGACCGTGGCGCGCGGTAGCTACCTCGTTCAGCGCGGTGATTCGCTTTATTCGATCGCACGGACCCACCGGGTTTCGGTGTCGGCGCTCATGGATGCGAACGGCATCACCGATGCGCGTAGCCTAAGGGCGGGTCAGCGTTTGCGGTTGCCCGGTCAACGTGGTCCCGCTGTTCGCCCGATCGCCGCCCGTGATGCGCAGCCGGTGCGGACCGCGCCACGGCGCTTCGGCGGACCGCGCATCATCGGTCGTCGCGATGGTCGTCAGCCGACCGTCCGCGCTGATCGCCCGCGCAAAGTGAAGGTCGCGACCGTGCGCCCCCGCACAACGCCAACCCGGCGCGCGACGCGTACCCGCCCCGCGCCGATCGCGCTGCAACCCGCGCCGCGTTCTTCGGCATCGAAATTCCGTTGGCCGGCCACCGGTCGCATCATTTCGAAGTTCGGTCCGCGCCGTGATGGCACGCACAACGATGGCATCAACATCGCCGTGCCCATGAACACGCCCGTGCAGGCGGCGGAGAATGGTGTGGTCGCCTACGCCGGTGATGAACTGCGCGGCTACGGCAACCTGATCCTGATCCGCCATGCGGACAACTGGGTGACAGCCTATGCGCACAACGCCGAGATGATGGTGAAGCGCGGAGACAAGGTGAAGCGTGGTGACGTGATCGCGAAAGCCGGTAAGACCGGCACCGTCGACCGCCCGCAGGTGCATTTTGAATTGCGCAAGGGGTCAAAGCCGGTCAATCCGCGGCCTTACCTTCGCTGAATGCGCGGCCTCAAACGCGTCTAGCGAGGAAGCGCTCCCACCAGGCCGGGGCGCTGAAGTGAAGAGCAACACAAAAGGGCGGTGCGCTTGTTGGGCGTGCCGCCTTTTGCTTGAGGCCTTTGCGATTGCGATCACGCAGCGGCCGGCTTTTGCCTGCGTCGGCAATCTATGTCAGGCTTTCGTCAAAACCGAAGAGTGCGCCAGTCGGGCCCCGTCTCAGGATCAGCAACCCGCCGGCGCCATTGAGGGGAGCGGCTGCCATGAACATCCATACCACGCCCGGGGCGCTTGCCGGCGTACCTGAGAGCGACGCGACGGCTACCGCGCAAATTGCACATCAACTGGCCGTTTACGCTGCCGAAACGCCCGATCGCGCCATCCCCACCGAGGTGCGCCTGCGCGCCTGTCACCACATGCTGGATGCCGCCGGCATCGCGCTCGCGTCAACGCGTTATGACTTCGCGCACAAGACGCTTGCCGGTTTGCGCGCGCTGGGCGAGGGCGGCAGTTTCCCCGTGCTCGGCATGGCCGCAACGCTTTCGCCTCGCGATGCGGCGACCCTCAACGGCTTCCTCTGTCACGGCCTCGATTACGACGATACGCACATCGCCGGGATCATTCACCCGACCGCGAGCGTGTTCCCCGCGGTGATGGCCGCAGCCGGTATGACGCAAGCGGGAGGGCGCGCGATGGTCACCGCCTACGTCCTTGGCGTTGAGGCTGCCGCGCGTATCGCGCAGGTTGCCAAAGGAGGGTTCCATCAGGTCGGTTTCCATCCTACCGGCATGGTCGGCATTTTCGGTGCAGCGCTCGCCGCGGGCCGCTTGCTGGGGCTGAACGCGCAGCAACTCAAAAATGCGCAAGGTCTCGCCTTGTCGATGGCGGCCGGTAACATGCAATTTCTTGAAGATGGCGCCTGGAACAAGCGGTTCCACCCCGGTTGGGCCGCGGCATGCGGGCTGACCGCAGCATCGTTGGCGCGCGAAGGGTTTGTCGGCTCCGATCAACCCTATGAGGGCCGCTTCGGTCTCTACAACGCGTTCATGGGTGAGCATCGCGATACCGCCGACGTCACACTTGCAACGCGTGGTCTGGGCGAGAGCTACGAACTGCTCAACACGGCGATCAAGCCGTTCCCGGTGTGCCACTTCACGCATGGCGCCATCGATGCTGGCATTGCGCTCAGCGATCAGATCGACGGGCCTGACAGCGTGCGCAGCATTGAGGTGCTGGTGCCGGCGGAGACGATCAAAACCATCTGCGAGCCGGTCGCCAATAAGAAGCGTCCGGCCAATGATTACGACGCGAAGTTCTCAACGCACTATCTGGTCGCGACCGCGCTCCTGCGCGCGCGCCTGACGCTGGCTGAGCTTGAGCCGGCTGCGCTGACAGCACCGGATGTGCTCGCGCTCGCTGATAAGGTGACCTACCGGGCCGACCCCGAAAGTGCGTTCCCGGTCGCCTACTCCGGCGAAGTGATCGTGACCTTGAGCGATGGGCGCACGCTTTCGCATCGCGAGCACATCAACCGTGGTGCCGCGAACCGACCGCTGTCGAACGACGACATCGTGGCGAAGTTTCGCGATAACGCGGCCATGTTGGTGAACCCGGCGCGGGCGGCCACGATGGAGGCGGCGATGCTGACGCTCGATGAGGCGGCGGACGCCGGTGCAGCGTTGCGCGCGCTCAGCCTCTGATCGAAGCGACGAGAGCAAGGGGCACAAAGTGGCGCGTCGGCTTGAACCCGGCGACGCCTATTTGTCAGGAAGCGGGATGAATTCCGCATCATCGCCTGGCGGCAAGTGAAAGCGACCGTTCTGCCAGTCGCCTTCGCGCCACGCCTCTTTTGCGGCCTCAAGCTTTTCCTTCGATGAGGCGACGAAGTTCCACCACAGGTAGCGCGGCCCGTTCAGCGTCTCGCCGCCGAGCAACATTAGCCGGCTCGCCTGGACGGCCTTGATCGCGATCTCATCGCCGGGGCGGAACACCATCATCTGGCCCGCCCCGTAGGCTTCGCCCGCCACCTCGATTTCGCCGGTGACGATGTAGAGCCCGCGGTCCTCGTGATCTGACGGCAGCGCGAGGTGCGAACCTTCCTCCAGCACCGCATCAGCGTAGAACATGTCGGAGAACGTCTTGACCGGCGCGCGCTCCCCGTAGAGCCGCCCGAGGATTAGGCGGACCTGCTTGCCTTCGCCTTCGATCAGCGGCAACGCGTCCTTGGCGTGATGGTGGAACGCGGGGTCGGTCTCCTCCGCCTCATCCGGCAGCGCCACCCAGGTTTGAATGCCAAACAGCGCGTTGTTCGTGTTGCGGCGCTCCTGCGCGGTGCGTTCTGAATGCGTGATGCCATTGCCGGCCACCATCCAGTTGACCGCGCCGGGCTCGATCTCGAGCGCGGTACCCAGACTGTCGCGGTGCTGGATCGCGCCTTGGTAGAGGTAGGTGACGGTGGCAAGGCCGATGTGGGGATGCGGGCGCACGTCCATACCCTGGCCGGTCAGCAGTTCCGCCGGCCCCATCTGATCGAAGAAAATGAAAGGGCCTACCATCTGCCGTCTAGCTGAGGGCAGTGCGCGGCGCACTTCGAATGCGCCGATGTCTCGCGCGCGCGGGATGATCAAGGTCTCGATCCGGTCGACCTCGTCGCCGGTGGGACAATGCGGATCGAGGGCAGGGTTCCAGCTCATGTTGAGGCTCCTAACAAACCTGATGTGGGGAGCGGTTCATCGCGCGTAAACCCGCTTCATAGTTGTGCGCCCACGGCGAGCAGCACAACGACCACCAGCGCTGCTGCCATCGCGTAATTGATCGCACGCGCGGTGCCCTCGCTCGGTGCCAGGCGCTTTAGCGATATGCCGGCATACAGCCATAGGAAATGGACCGGCAGCGACACGCTAACAAACAACATGCCTTTGATCACGTTCTCAACGAGCAGGTTGTCGGGATAAAGCGGGAAGCTTGAAAAGAGCGTTGTAAAGACCGCGAACCCTTTCGGGTTGATCAGCGAGAGCAAGAACCCGTCGTGGAACTGGGGCGCCCGCTCGGCCTCCATGAAGCCCACACGGTTGCCCGAGGCCGCGACCTTATAGGCGATCCACAGCAGGTAGAGCGTGGAGCCGATCAGCAACGCGATGCGCAGGCCGGGCAGCGTGAAGAGCACGGCGGCCAGACCGGAGGCGATCAGGATCATCACCAGGACCGTCCCCGCGACGATGCCGAGCGTGTAGCGCGCCCCGGCTTTGAAGCCGAAGCCAGCACCGACGCCGGCTGTGGTGAGCACGCCCGGGCCGGGGGTGATCAACAGGAAAAAGACCGCGGCCATAAATGTCAGCATGGGGACTTCGTGTTGGTGTGAGGGGAGGGTGGCACGGTCGCGTGGTGGCTTCGCAACGCTGTCGCGCTGCAGCGCTGATGCTGGTTGCCTTGCGCTCGTGCCGTGGTCGCAGGTCGAGGCAGACGCCGCAAGGGGGCCCGGTCTGTTGGGTTGAGGATGACCTCGCCGCAAGCACCCGGGCCTAATGACCGGTCCTTATGACGTAAGTCCCTCCCGCACGCCTGGGACCCGATGTCTGGGCCCCCATGCCTGGGCCCCCATGCCTGGGCCTTATGAATGGGCTTCCACCGACCGGCTCCTATCGCATGGCGACCTTTTCTTTTGGACGCTTGCGGCCTGTTGCATTAGAACTAGTCGAAATAAAAAGATGCGGCGCGGTTGAAGCGTCGACCACATCAGGTGGCGCCCGCCACCGCCACAGGGAGGACGTTTGATGCTCAAAGCGCTCGTCATCGATCCGGGAAAGTGCACCGGCTGTAAGCAGTGCGAATTGGCCTGCTCGTACGTGAAGGAAGGCGAGTTCAACGTCGCCAAGTCGCGCATCCGCGTGTTCGATTTCCACGAAGACGCGCGCTTCGTTCCCTACACCTGCACGCAATGCGCTGAAGCCTGGTGCCAACAGGCTTGTCCCGTCAACGCCATCACCACCGATGGCATGGGCGTCAAGGTGGTCCACGAAAACCTCTGCGTGGGCTGCAAGGTCTGCACGATCGCCTGCCCGTTCGGCACCGTGAACTACAACGCGGACAGCGGCAAAGTGATCAAATGCGATCTGTGCGCAGGCTCGCCAGCTTGCGCGGACGCCTGCCCGACCGACGCGATCACCTACACGGACGCGGAACAAGCCGGCTACGACAAGATGAAAATGTGGGCCAAGAAAACCGACGCGGGCGCTGGCGCCAGCGCACCATAAGAGCGCTACGCCACCGCATCGATTGAACGCCAAAACGTATGGAACGCTGAAGGAGCAACGCTATGGGATGGACCGGAAAAATCCTGCGCGTGGACCTGACCAATGGGACCTGCAAAGACGAGCCGCTCAACATGGAGTGGGCGGATAAATATCTCGGCCAGCGCGGCCTCGCCTCCAAGTACCTCGTTGAAGAGATTGACCCCAAGGTTGATCCGCTCGGACCCGACAACAAACTGATTTTCGCAACCGGTCCGCTCACCGGGACCTGCGCGTCCACGGGTGGGCGTTATTCGGTCATCACGAAGGGCCCGCTGACGGGCGCGATCGCGTGTTCAAACTCTGGCGGCTATTGGGGTGCGGAACTCAAGTTCGCCGGTTGGGACATGGTGATCTTGGAAGGCAAATCGCCCAAGCCGGTTTACCTGGCGATCATCGATGGCGACGTTGAGTTGCGCGATGCTTCGCCCATCTGGGGCATGTCCGTTTGGGAAATGGACCCCTGGATCAAGTCGGCGCATCAAGACCCGATGATGCACGTCGCCGGCATCGGCGTCGCGGGCGAGCATCAGGTGCTCTATTCTGCCGTGGTCAACGACCTGCACCGTGCGGCCGGACGCTCAGGCGTTGGCGCGGTGATGGGCTCCAAGAACATCAAGGCGATCGCGGTGCGCGGCACGGGCGGCGTCAAGGTGCGCGACTTCGGTGACTTCATGGCGACCACGAATGCCGCCAAGCAGGTCCTGAAGGACAACGCTGTTACCGGCCAGGGCCTGCCCACCTATGGCACGCAAGTGCTGATGAACGTGATCAACGAAGCCGGCGCGCTGCCCACGCGCAACAGCCGCGATGTGCAGTTCGAGGGCGCCCACGACATTTCGGCTGAGGCGATGGCCGAGCCGCGCAAAACCGACGGCCAACCCAACCTGCAAACCAACCAGGCTTGCTTTGGCTGCACCATCGCGTGCGGGCGCATCTCCAAGATCGATCAGACGCACTACACGGTGCAAAACAAGCCGCAGTACTGGCATGCGTCAGGCGGGCTTGAATACGAGGCCGCCTGGGCACTCGGCGCTGCAACCGGTGTCAACGATCTCGAAGCGCTGACCTACGCCAACTTCATCTGCAACGAACAAGGGCTCGATCCAATCTCGTTCGGGGCGACGGTTGGCGCAGCGATGGAGCTCTATGACATGGGCGTGCTGACCAGCCAGCACACCGGCGGCATCGAACTTCAGTTCGGCTCAGCAAAGGCGTTGAC
>JBCBJZ010000145.1:0-9277 GCA_038522635.1 Pseudomonadota bacterium
CATGCTGCGCGAACAGGTCCGGCGCTTCGTCGATGAAGAGATCCGGCCCGAGGGTGATCGTTTTGAAGCGCTCGGTCACACACCGCGGGCGCTGCTCCGGCGCATGGGCGCGCTTGGCCTGTTCGGGGTGCGATATCCCGAAGCCTACGGTGGAGCGGGCATGGATGCGCGCGGCTCGGTAGTGCTCGCCGAAGAGTTGGGCCGCTCCACTTACTCAGGCGTCGCGGTGACCGTCCTGGTGCATACCGACATGGCGTCCGTCCACGTCTTTAATGCAGGCACCCCCGCCCAGCACGAGCGCTACATGCCGGGCATCGTCAGCGGCGACATCATCACAGCCGTCGCGGTCACCGAACCGGGCGCGGGTTCAGACGTGCGCGGCATCGCCACCACCGCCCGCCAGGATGGCGACCACTACGTGATCAACGGCAGCAAGCTCTTCATCACAAACGGCGTCAACGCAGATCTCTACTGCGTCGCCGCCAAGGACCGCTCACACGACGGCGAAGGTGCGCAGAGCAAGGCCGTCACCATGTTCCTGGTCGAAAAGGACACCCCGGGCTTCCGCGTGGGTCGCCAACTTGCCAAGCACGGCTGGCATTCATCGGACACCGCAGAACTGATCTTTGAAGACTGCCGGGTGCCCGCCGCCAACGTGCTGGGCGCGCCCGGCCGCGGCTTCTACGCGATCATGCAGAACTTCCAAAACGAGCGTCTGGTGATCGGCGCGATGGCCATGGGCGAAGCGCAGGCCGCCCTTGATCTGACGTTGGAGCACGTGCGCACGCGCCATGCGTTCGGCGTGCCGTTGTGGGAAAAGCAGGGCATCCGTCAACGCCTGGCGATGTTGAGCGCAAAGGTCGAGGCCGGCCGTCAAATGGTCTACGCGACCGCCTGTCGTGATGCGGCCGGCGACGACGTCGTCAAAGAGGTCTCGATGATCAAAGCCTACTGCGGCGAGCTCGTGAATGAGGTCATGTACGACTGCGTGCAGTTCCATGGCGGCAGCGGCTTCATGCACGGGATGGCGATCGAGCGTATGGCCCGCGATGCCCGCGTCCAAGCGATCGGCGGAGGCGCCACCGAAGTGATGCTCGAAGAGGTGGCCAAGCGGCTTTGAATGGGAACGGCGCGTGCAACAAACGTCATGAAGCGGCAAAGAAAATCAGGACGCCGAACACAATCGCGCCTGACAGCCACATGGTGTTCGTTGCAGCATCAAAATAGGCCCGCAGCAGCGCATCAAGATCATCGTCACCCGTTGCCTTGAACGTCGCCGTGGTGACCACCTTACCGCGTCGCGACGTTGTCGGCTCCGAGAGGCGCAGCGCCTCGACGTCAGGCGCGAGCATGCGCACGGCGACGAAATACGCCGTCTGGTGCACCAGATAGGCGAGCGCCAGCGCCACCAGCCCGAACAGCACCACATAGGCCCATCCCGAGCCGTCCACCGCATTGTACATGGCGTAGAGCACAAAAGTGATCAGCGGCGCGCTGGCGACCGTCACAATCGTCGCGATCCGGTTGGCCCGCTTGAGTGCCTCAAAAAGGCGGGCCGTCCGCTCATCCATCACGCCAGCTCCTGCATGCCCGGGGGCACCGTCCCTTCTTCGGATCGGAACCAATGTGTCCTGGCCCGTGGCACAGAGCGTCAAACAACGATGTCGACGATCGCGGTGGGTTCGGTTTCACCCTGGAGCGACTTGAACGCCATCAGCACGCTGTTCTGCTGCGCACGCGTCATACTACGGAAAAGAAAGTCGCGCGCATTGCGCCGGTCACCGGCCGTATAGAACTGGCTCGTCAGTTCCCTGCCCCCGTGCAGCACCTTAACGTGGATGTGCGGCGTGCGACCGGGATAGGGCACCGGCTTGATCGTGCGGAACGCGTAGACGCCATCGTCACCCGTGACCACGTAGCCGAACCCCTGGAAACCCGGGTCGTGACCTGCCTTTCCGGCCTCATCGGCATGCAGATAGCGCCCGTTGCCATCGCACTGCCAAATCTCGACGCGGGCGCCCGCCACCGGCTGTCCAGCCGCGTCGATTACACGGCCCCGTAGACGCACCACTTCGCCACCAGCCCGCTCCACGACGCCTTTGACCTTGACGAGATCGTTGTCGACATCGGCAAACCGCATCGACGGCGTCGGATAGAACGGTCCTTCTGTGGAGGTGGGCGTGCGCTGACGGGCGGCCCAGGCGCGCTGCACCGTGGCGGGCAGCAGCGTGGCCGGGAGCGCAAGCGCGCCACCGACGGCGGCCAGCGTGCGCAGGAACGTGCGACGGGGGATCATGGCGAACGCCTTTGCATCAGGTGGTCAGATCGTTGAGGGACTACGGCTTCAAGGGGCTCACCGCGCCAGTTAGGAGCACACGCGCATGCCCGGTGCGATCAGCGGTAAATCTCGGCTTGCGTTGCGCCCTCAGCCAAGCTGGCCTGCACAAGGATCGCGTATCCACAAAACAAGCTGCCGTCATCGTAGTAGACCTCAAAGGTGCTATCGGGCCAAATGACAAGACTTTCATCTGACAACCGCGCCTTGAGGGCTTCGGCGGTTCGGGCCGTTTCGCCGTCGGCGTCGCCGAGGCAAGACGCGTTCAAGCGGGGTCAGCCCAAGCCCCCTCATCGACGGCAGGCTGGCTGTGGTTGATCGCGTGGGCCACCTTCCAAAGATCACCGGTGTCGAACAGCACGCCGAACGCTTTTGCGCCAAGCCTGAACGTCTGCGCCTGCGGGTCGAGGGTTACGCGCAACGCGATCGCACGGGCATCGAAGTCTCCGTAGATCTTGCCGCGATCGAACACGTTGGGATCGCCGGTTGCGGGCGCGAATTTAAGACGGGCCAGGGCCGCACGCACTTCCGCGTCGGGACGTGCGTAGCGCGTCTCATACTTCGGAAACATCGCAAAGGCGGGCTTACGTTCGCCGGGCGCACGAAACGGTAGGACGTGATACACCAAAGTCAGCGTGCCAACGGCCGCGAGAATGACGAACAGGTACCAAAGCGCCGTCTCGGTCATCGTCGCTCCCGCTAGGACGTTCTTTTGAAGTCGTGCGCTCTGCCTCCCCGCAAAGCGATGGCGCACCCGTCAGGATTCGAACCTGAGACCTCTGCCTTCGGAGGGCAGCGCTCTATCCAGCTGAGCTACGGGTGCATGGCGCATTCCAGAAAGACAACGCGCTGGAGCATGGTCTACCCCATCGCCGCAGGGTCAGCAACAAACGAGCGCAACGAGGTCTATGCGATGCGGTGCACGCGGAAGTGACACCGACATCGAAGCCAGCGTTTTGCCGTTCATCTTTCGCATAGGTGAACCCGCTGCGGATGAACTCTCCCCTTTGCAGTTCATCTTTCGCATCAGGAGAACCTGCTGCGGATGAACTCTAAGACGCAGAAGCCGCGCGCATGGCGTCACGGAACAGATTCACCACATGGCGCGCTGAGCGCTCGGTGTTGTCAGCGATCTGATGGCGGCACGAGAAGCCGTCTGCCGCGATCACGGTTGACGGCGGGGCAGCCCGCACGGCCGGCAGCAAGCTCAACTCACCCATCGCCAGCGAAACCTCGTGGGTCTCCGCGCCGTAGCCGAACGCGCCTGCCATGCCGCAGCAGCTGCTCTCGACGACCTCCACACCGATACCGTCGATCAAGCTCAGCGCCTCCTGCACCGCCGGCATCACGCTGAACGCCTTTTGGTGGCAATGGCCGTGCAGCAGCACGCGCGTCGGCAGGCTGCCGACCGGCTTCGTTAAGCGACCGGCGCGCATCTCGGCGGCGATGAACTCTTCAAATAATACCGCCTTTTCAGCCAACGCATCGGTGGCGCGCCCGGCCAGCATGGCGGGGAACTCATCGCGCAACGTCAGCAGGCAGCTCGGCTCCAGCCCGATCACCGGCACGCCGGCTTCAACGAACGGGCTTAACGCGGCCACCGTCCGCTTCGCTTCGGCTCGGGCCTGCCGCACCAAGCCGGCCGACAAGAACGTGCGCCCGCAGCATAAGGGACGTCGCGCATCGCGCCCCACGGCCGACGGGGTATGCACGCGATAACCGAGCCCCTCCAGCACGTCGACCGCATCCCACAGGTTCGACGGCTCGAAGTAACGGTTGAAGGTATCAGCGAACAAAACGACATCGCGCGGATCGGCGGCGACGCCCTGCGTGCCGGCCGCGACGCTCGCGCGCCGTTTGAAGGGCCGGGTGGTCCAGCGCGGCAACGGCCGCTCAGCCTTGAAGCCAGCAATGCGCTCGCTAAGCGCTGCTGCGCCGGGCAGGCGATCGCGCAGGTTCGCAAGCGGCGCCAAGCGTGCAGCCCACGGCGCGTAATGCGGCATGTAGGCCACCAACCGCTCGCGCAGCGCAAGCCCGTGCGCTTCGACCCGCGCGGCGAGCACCTCGGTCTTCATCTTGGCCATGTCGACGCCCGTCGGGCACTCGCGCTTGCAGGCTTTGCACGCGACGCACAGCTTCATCGTCTCGGCCATGTCATCGCTGATCAGCGCTTCGCCGCCCAATTGGCCTGACAGCGCCAGACGCAGCGTGTTGGCCCGCCCGCGCGTTAGATCGCGTTCATTGCGGGTCACGCGATAGGAAGGGCACATCGCGCCGGATGATAATTCGCGGCAAGCCCCGTTGTTGTTGCACATCTCAACCGCGCCCTGAAAACCGGCGGCGCCGCTGGGGTAACTGCGCCAATCAAAGTGCGGCGCGTGCACCGATTTGCGGTAATCCGGGCGGTAGCGAAGCAGCCGTCGCTCATCCATGCGCGGCGGGCGCACGATCTTGCCAGGGTTCATCAAGCCACGCGGATCGAAACGGTCCTTAATCTGCTCAAACAGCGCGGTGGTCTCGCGGCCATACATCGCTTCGTGAAACTCCGAGCGCACCAGACCATCCCCGTGCTCGCCGGAGTGCGAACCCTTGTACTCACGCACCATCGCGAACGCCTCTTCGGCGATCGCGCGCATCGCACGCACGTCCTTTTCCTGCTTGAGGTTCAGCACCGGGCGCACGTGCAAGCACCCGACCGAAGCGTGCGCGTACCAGGTGCCCTTGGTCCCGTGGCGGGTGAAAACCTCCGTCAGCCGCTCGGTGTAGTCGGCCAAATGCTCAAGCGGCACAGCGCAATCTTCGATGAAGGAGACCGGTTTCCCCTCGCTCTTCATCGACATCATGATGTTGAGGCCGGCGGCGCGCACGCCCCACACGGCCTTCTGCTGCGCCGCATCCTCAACCTTCACCACCGCGCCTGGATGACCCAGATCGCCCATCAGCTCTTCGAGTTGTGCAAGCCGCCTAAGGTTCTCGCCCTGGTCGGCTTCCGCGAACTCCGTCAGCAGCAACGCATCCGGCGCGCCACGCACAAACGCTTCCATCACAGGCCGGAACATATCGATGTCGCGGGCCAACTCGATCAGCGTGCGGTCGACGACTTCGACCGCCACCGGGGAAAGCTTCACGATGTGCTGCGCAGCTTCCATGGCGCTGCGGAAGGTGGGGAAATGACAGATGCCGAGCGCCTTGTTGACCGGCTGCGGGCTCAGCTTCAACGTCAGCTTGGTCGAAAGCGCCAACGTGCCTTCTGATCCGCAAAGCAGCGTCGCCAAGTTGGCCGGCGTGCCATCCTGTTCCAGCAGCGCGTCGATGAGATACCCGCCAACGCGCCGCGAAACCTCCGGGAACGCGCCTTCAATCGTGGCGGCGTTCGCACGGGCCAGCGCAAACACATCATCAGCGATCCCGCGGGCAGCCTCTGGCAAGGCGGCCAAGTCGCTTGCACCGCACACCGGGCCGAATGTGGCCGCCGTGCCGTCCGCCAGCAACGCGTCGATCGACAACACGTTGTCGCGCATGATGCCGTAGCGCAGCGATCGCGTTCCGCAGGAGTTATTCCCGGCCATCCCGCCGATGGTCGCGCGGCTCGACGTGGAAACATCCACCGGGAACCACAACCCTGATGATTTGAGCTGCCGGTTGACCTCGTCCATGACGATGCCGGGTTCAACGATGCAGGTGCCTTCATCGATGTCGGCCGAGACGAGCTTGTTCATGTACTTGGTGAAATCCATCACCAGAGCGCGGCCGACCGTTTGCCCACACTGCGAGGAACCGCCACCGCGGGGCAGCACGGCCACGCCCTCTTCGCGTGCGATCGCCAACGCCGCTTCGACGTCGGCTGTGGAGCGCGGGATCACCACGCCCACCGGCTCGATCTGGTAAATCGACGCGTCCGTCGCGTAGCGGCCCCGCGAGAACCGGTCGAACAGCACGTCGCCTTCGATCGCCTTTTCAAGCCGCGCCCGCAGCGCGTGATTGATCGGTACGTGCATGTTCATGGCGATCATTCCTTGGCGTCCCACGGCGGGACCATGCATCAGTGGGCGGTGAAACGCACGCTTCCGATGCGTTGCCACACCCGCACTTGACGCCTCAACGCTTCAGGCTTTCTTTAGCGCCGTCAAGTCACGTGCCGCACGCCAACACTTGCGCGCGCGTCCACCCTGCCAACAAGCGGCACGCCGGTGCACCGCGGGGGCCAGCTCCGCATCATCGCACCCGGCCGCTACCGTTCTGCCACGCCACGCTTCATCTAGCGCAAAGGACCTTGCAAAATGCGTACGCCCGGCCGTCACTTTTTACAGATCCCCGGGCCATCGCCAGTGCCCGATCGCATTCTGCGTGCGATGGACATGCCCGTCCTCGATCACCGTGGACCAACCTTCCAGGCGCTCGGCCACGACGTGCTCGCCGGCATCAAGACGATCTTCAAGACCCAAAGCCCGGTGATCATCTATCCCGCATCCGGCACCGGCGCGTGGGAAGCCGCACTCGTCAACGTGCTCTCGCCCGGCGACAAAGTCCTCATGTATGAGACGGGGCACTTCGCTTACCTGTGGCAGCAGCTTGCCGAACGCCTGGGATTACAGCCCGAATTCATCGCCTCCGACTGGCGTGCGGGCGCCGATCCTGACGCGCTCGAAACGCGCCTGCGCGCCGATACCGCCCATGAGATCAAAGCGGTCTGCGTGGTCCACAACGAGACCTCAACCGGCGCGACCTCACGCATCGATGAAGTGCGCAAGGCGATCGACGCCGCCGGTCATCCCGCGCTCTTCATGGTCGACACGATTTCTGGCCTCGCCTCGGCCGATTTCCGGCACGACGAATGGGGCGTCGACGTCACCGTATCGGGCTCACAAAAGGGGCTGATGCTGCCGCCCGGCCTGTCCTTCAACGCGCTATCGGACCGCGCCATAGAAGCCTCCAAGTCGGCGACGTTGCCCAAGTCTTACTGGGCCTGGGACGACATGCTGGCCAACAACGCCAACGGCTTTTTCCCCTACACGCCCGCAACCCAGCTCCTCTACGGCCTCAAGGAAGCGATCGCGATGCTCCACGAAGAGGGCCTCGACAACGTCTTCGCACGCCACGAACGCCACGCCCGCGCCACCCGCGAGGCGGCCAAGGTCTGGGGTCTCGATGTGCTCTGCGCGAACCCGCGTCATGTCTCACCGGTGCTGACCGCGCTGATCATGCCGGAGGGCCACGACGCCGATCGCTTCCGTCAGATCACGTTGGACGCCTTCGACATGTCGCTCGGGACCGGGTTGTCCAAGGTTGCGGGCAAAGTCTTCCGCATCGGTCATCTGGGCGACCTGAACGATCTGACGTTGGTGGGCACGCTGAGCGGCGTGGAGATGGGCTTGCAGTTGGCGCAGGTGCCGCATGGGGCAGGCGGCGTCAGAGCCGCGATGGACCTGCTGCTCGAGACCGCAGGCAGCGCGGCCGCAACCGGGCGGGCCGCCGAATGAGCACATCGCCCTCACCTGATGCCGCGACGGCCACCACGCCGATCGATGAAGGCGATCTCCTCTACCGGATCGAAGACGGCGTCGGCATTATCACCTTCAACCGCCCGCAGGCGCGCAACGCCCTCACCTTCAGCATGTACGAACAGGTCGCCGGGATCTGCTCATCCATTCCGGATGACGGCAGCGTCCACGCGCTCGTGCTGCACGGTGCGGGCGGCAAGGCGTTCGCAGCCGGCACCGACATTTCGCTGTTTCGCGACTTCACCACGCCTGAACAAGGCATCGCCTACGAGGAGGCCGCCGATCGCAACATGTCGGCGATCGAAGCCTGCCCGGTGCCCACGATCGCCGCGATCAACGGGGCTTGCACAGGGGGCGGCGCGGGCATCGCGGCCTGTTGTGACCTTCGCTACACGAGCGCGGACCTCAAGTTTGGCTTCCCGATCGCCCGCACACTTGGCAACTGCTTGTCCGCAGCGACGCTTGCGCGCCTCAAGACCTTGATGGGGGAAGCCCGCGTCAAGGACCTCATCATCACCTCACGGCTGATGCGGGGCGACGAGGCGTTGCGGGTCGGCCTCGTCAGCGAGGTGTTCGAGACGGGCGAAGACTGCCTTACGCACGCGATGAGCCTTGCCCGTGACCTCAAGGGTCATGCCCCGCTGACCATGCGGGTCACCAAGACGCTGCTGCACGCGCTGCGTGACCAGGCGCCGGGCGACGTCGACGATGAGGCCATGATCGCGCAGATCTATACGAGCGCGGACTTCAAGGAGGGTATGGACGCCTTCTTGACCAAGCGTAAGCCGCAGTGGCGCGGGCGCTAAACCGGCCCGCCCTCGCGGCCACGCCCTGTCCCACCCCCTGGGCTGAACGGCCGCGATTTTGCCGCGCCTGGGTCTCGCCGGAAGCGGTGCAAACTCCCCAAACGGGCGGCCCATCATTCGCGCCTGCAACATGATGGCGCGGGGCGGCGCGCTGACGCTTGCGGCGATTGACTTGTCGGTTGGCGACTCCTAGGCTCCGGCGACCCAAAAAGGGTGTTTGCGTCAGGCTTTCGCAGATTGTGCGCCGCACCGTAATCGGTGGCGCTGGGGCGCCGTCGTGCCCCGCACGTGCTTTCGGAGTTGAACGATGAAAATCCTGGTCCCGGTCAAACGGGTCGTCGACTACAACGTGAAGATCCGCGTCAAGGCGGATGGGTCTGGCGTTGAGTTGACCAATGTAAAAATGTCGATGAACCCGTTCGACGAAATCGCGGTGGAAGAGGCGATCCGCCTCAAGGAAGCCGGCACCGCGTCCGAAATCATCGCCGTCTCCATCGGGCCTCAAAAAGCGCAGGAAACCATCCGCACCGCGCTGGCGATGGGCGCTGACCGCGGCATCCTGATCCAGGATGACGAGGCCCGGTTCTTCAGCGGCGATCACGGCTTTCAGCAGCTTTGCGACGCTCAACGGTTCA
>JBCBJZ010000146.1:0-9071 GCA_038522635.1 Pseudomonadota bacterium
CGGCAAGCTGCTGTGGGTCCTCTTCCTGCATGAGGTGACCGAGCTTGGGGACAAGTTCGACGTGGGCCTGAGGGGTTAGTTTCGCCGCCTCGTAGGCCCGTTCAGGCGAGACCGTTTGGTCAAGGCCGCCGGCCGCAAGCAACAGCGGGCACGCCAGGCGCGGCATGGCGCGGGCAAGGCCGGCAAGGTCCCAGTAAGCCATCATATCGAGCGTCGCTTTGACGTGCACGGGGCTACGAAACAGCCGGGCGTAGCGCGCGATAGCATCGTCATCGAGCGTGGAGCCGGTGGAAGCGAGAAGCCGCGCCACGGCCTCACGATCCTGACCGCGACGGGCAAAAAGGCGCGGCACGAGGGCGTTCGTGAACAACAGGCGCGCAAGGAAGGGAAACAGCGTTGCCGCGGGGCCCGGGAAAGGGAGCAGCGCTGCGTTAAGCCCGATGATCCGGCGTGCTGACGCCGGCATCACGCCGTCAAGCGCCATGCGTACCGCGATCGCGGCCCCGGCCGAATGGCCGACGACTGCCGTGGGTGCGAGGTCAAGGTCGCGCAACAAGGTCGCAACGCGGCGCGCGTAGCCCGGAAGTGAGATCGCGTGGGCGCTCAACGGTGCGGTGAACCCGTGGCCGGGGAGGTCCATCATCACCACGCGATGGGTGTTGGCGAGGAGCGGCGCGACCGCAGCCCACGAGTGGGTTGTGGAGCCGGTCCCGTGGATCAGCGCGAGCGTCTCAGGGGATGCGTCGGCGGCGCCTGGGCTGTCGATGATCTGGACGTGCCAGCGCAAGCCCTCACTCTCAACGAAACGGCTGTGCTGGCTCAGCGGCCAGCTTGCACCGTCACGCTCCCAGACGAGGTCGTCGTTGTGTTTGACCATCGGCCCCCTCCAGCGATCGGGTGGCGGGTTCACTGTCAGCCGCGAGACAGCGTCTATCAGTTTCATCGTTCATCCCATCGCCTCCGGCGCGACCTCCGGCAGATGAACTTTAGAGTTCATCCGCTTCAGGTGGAATCGCCTGAAGCGAAAGATGAACGGCAAAACGCAGCGCTAGACTCGGTTCCGCTTCAAGCTGAAGCGAACCGACTCTAGCGCTGCGTTTCCACCGCACGCTGAATGCCGGCGGCGTCGGCCCGTGGCAGCGCCAGGTAGGTCGCGCCCATGGCATCGCTCAACTGCTTGGCGCGGGGGTCCGGCAAGGTTGACGTATCGACGAGCAGCGCGCGCCAGCGCGCATGGGCGTAGGCACCAGCTTCCTCCAGCGCATCGCTTTGCGCCTGCGCGCGACCGGGTTGTCCATCGCGCGCGATGTTGGCGCGTCCGTCCGTCAGGATGATGACCAACGGCGTGCGCCCTTGCGCCGCGCACCGCTCCGCGAGCAGGCGGGCTTGCGCCAGACCTGCGGCGAGCGGCGTGCCACCCCCGCCCGGCAACACCGCAAGGCTGCGCTTGGCACGCGCAAGCGCGCCCGTCGGTGGCAGCAGCACATGGGCGGCATCGCCACGAAACGCGATCAACGCGGCTTGATCACGGCGTACGTAGCAGTCGCTGAGCAACAGTTCGACCGCGCCCTTCGCTTCGTTCAGCCGCGTCAGCGCCTGTGAACCCGATGCATCGACGGCGAGGATGGTGACGGAGGGTTGGCGTCGCTTTTTGCGGTAGATGCGGATGTCTTCGCCGCGCACCTGCAACCGGGGTGAGACACCGGGGTGCGCGTCGCGTTCGGCGTCGCGTTCGGCGGCGGGGGCGGGCGCGGTTGCGTGCCCGGTGGTTTCGCGGAGCCGTTGGCGTGGGGCTGCGGCGAGCAACGTTGAAAAGAGCGCGACCTGAGCTTTGCCACCTGGGCGCCCCGGCTTGGTGCCCAAGCGCACAGGCCCGTCGGGCGCGCGCTGCTCGATACCGGCGCGGCTTCCCGCTTCCGCCGACCGCTTGGCAATCGGCTGGCCGGCAAGCAGGCGCGCCAGCAAGTCCGCGGGGAGGGCAGCGCGCGTCGCATCGACGATGCGATCGGCGGTCGGATCCGGCTGCTGCGGCGCTTGGTTTAGGTCGGTCGCCTCATCAGGGCTATCGGCTGGCGGCGGTGGCGGCGGCTCGTGAGCCTCGTCGGTCTCGGCTGGCGGCTCAGGCGGTTCAGGCAACGCTCGTGCAGCCCAGGCGAAGACCAACGCTGCGGCCGCTTCGACATCTTCGGGGAGCGCGCGCTGACGCCCTTGCAGAGCGGCGTGGGCGCGGGCGGCGCGCAGCGCTTTCAACGGCGCGCGCACACTGTCGATGGCGTAGGCCGCAGCGACTTTGCACAGCACGGCTGCGGCATCCGGGCTGAGGGTCACGTGCGGGTAAAGCGCGCGGGCTGCATCAAGGTCGATCGCGGGGTCGCCCGACGGTGGTGAGCTGCTTGGAAGCACGCTCCACCCATCTCGTTGAAGCGCGTGCAGCGCATCTCCCTCAAGCGCGCTTAGCGCGACGCCATCCAAGGCGACGCACAACCCCGTCCGCGCCAACAATGCGCTCTCCAAGCCCTCCTCATCGCCTGCCGCTTCATCAAGCGCGACAAACCCGATGCCATCCGCTCCCGTGCTCTGGTCAAGCGCTTGCACCACAAGACCCATCTGCAAGGCGCCCAAGCGGCTTGCGTGCCGCAGCAGCACACAGCCGCCCTTCGCGCGCGCGAGCAAACCCGTCGCATGGACCGGTCGGCCCGCTTTGAGCGTTGCGGAGAGGTCTAGCGCGCCAAGCCATTGCGCCGCATCCGCATGCGGCGGTAGCGCGACAAGCGGCCGATGGGGCCCAAGCGCATCCTTGACCAGGGCCAGCATCCGTTCGCGCACCGGGCCATGGCGTGCCTTGATGATCAGACCGCCGATCCCGTGCGGGTCGACCGCGAACACGTGCAACGCGTTCATCGCCAAGCGCCACTGCGCAGCGCTGCGGGCCAAAGCGTCAGCACGTAGATCGCCAGGTTCGCGCAGGTCCGCGTCAACGGGTGCGCTTGCGACCCCCGCATGATGCTCGCCCATCGGTGGCATGATAGCGGTTTCACGCGAAGACATCGGCCATCGCCTTTTCCACCCGCACGGTGCTGCCCGTGTCATCGAGCGGGTCCCGCCGCATGCGATGGCGCAACGCGGACGGCGCCACCCGTTTCACATGCTCAAGCGTGACGGCTTCGCCCTCACCACGACCTTTGCCGCCCACGCTGCCCTTCCCGTGGCCACCGAGTTCCGGTTGGAGGGCGGCCAACGCGCGCGCGCCCTTAAGCAGCGTCAGCTCGCCGCGCAGCCCATCGGTACCGAGTGCCAGGCAAAGCTGCGTGGCCTGCTCCAACAGGGCGTGTGGGACCTCCAACGTCGTAAGCCGCGCTCTAGCTTCAACAATTTGCGCAGCAACACGGGCGTTGGCCTCAGCCCAGGTGGCGTGGAAGGCGATGGGGTCGCGCTCGAACGCATCGCGTCGCTGCACGATCTCAATGCGCGTATCGATGTCCTGCGGCGTGCTGATCTCGACGGAGAGCCCGAAACGGTCGAGCAATTGCGGGCGCAGTTCCCCCTCTTCGGGATTGCCGCTGCCCACGATCACGAAACGCGCGGGATGGCGCACGCTCATGCCTTCGCGCTCCACCACGTTTTCGCCCGAAGCGGTCGCATCGAGCAGCAGGTCGACCAGGTGATCCTCCAACAGGTTCACCTCATCGATGTAGAGGAAGCCGCGGTTGGCCTGCGCGAGCAGCCCCGGCTCGAACGCACGTTCTCCGGCAACGAGCGCACGTTCCAGATCAAGCGCCCCCACGATCCGGTCTTCGGTGGCGCCCAACGGTAGGTCGACCATCGGAACCGGGCGCGTCAACGTCTCGCGTTCGCCGAGCTGTTGGCACGCGGGCAGGCAACCGGTGAGCGGACTGTCGGGTCCACAATGGCAAGGGCAGTCGCGCCGCGCCGTCACGGATGGCAGCAGGTCGGCCAGCGCCCTCACGGCTGTCGATTTGCCCGTGCCACGATCGCCGAACACCAGAACGCCGGCGAGCGAGGGGTCCACTGCGGCCATCAAAAGCGCCTGTTTCATCTCGTCCTGCGCGACGATGGCGGCGAAGGGAAAGGGTTTTGACATCGCGGTTCGTGGTCCTCGCCATGTGTGGTCGGGTGCGGGCGGGCGGCGTTGGAGATCCGCAGTGGCATTTGAGCAAGGCGGACAAGCTGTGTCTGTCAACTTTAGCGTACACCGCGCGGGTTCGCCACGGCCAATTACGCGGGCGCCTTGGTTCCGCATGCAGGCGGTGTCGCAAGAAATGGACGTAAATAATAATTTACACTGCGGCCCTCTGGCGGTTTAATGGGTAGGGTCCCCAGGTGTCGGTGTCTTTTTTGAGCGCTGCGCCCGCGGGCTTAAGCGAACGAGAGAGGGTGCGCCTGATGGATCGTCTTGACGCCAATCCAGCCGATGGGGATCAGCGCGACGCGCCGGCGCCTCCTACGGGTCGCGAAGATCCCGCATCGATATCGTTGAACGCTGCAGCGCCGGGGGCAAGCGCATCGGTTTCCACACAGGCGCAGAGCAAGAGCGCCGCATGTTCGCTCGCCGAAGGCACGGGTGCCGATGCTTCGCGCATGGACCGCATCGCCCTGCCCGCAGACCTGCGCCGCCAACCCCGGGCCGATCTGCCAGCGATCGCCAACGCATTGCGCGATGACCTCGTCTCGATCGTTTCACGCACCGGCGGGCACTTCGGGGCAAGCCTGGGTGTGGTCGAGCTGACGACGGCGTTGCATTGGGTGTTCGATACCCCGCACGACAAGATCATCTGGGATGTCAGCCACCAGTGCTACCCGCACAAAATCCTGACGGGCCGGCGTGAAGCCATGCTGAAGGTCCGCAAGAAGGACGGCATTTCCGGGTTCACCTGCCGCAGTGAAAGCGCATTCGATCCGTTCGGGGCTGCGCACAGTTCCACATCGATTTCCGCCGGCCTCGGCTTTGCGGCCGCCCGTGATCTGGCGCAGGAAGAGCGCAACGTCATCGCCGTCATCGGTGATGGTGCAATGTCGGGTGGCATGGCCTTTGAGGCGATGAACAACGCTGGCGCTCAGGGCCGCCCGCTCATCATCATCCTCAACGATAACGACATGTCGATCGCGCCGCCCTCCGGCGCGTTGCGCACCCATCTTGGCGATCTGCGCGCGCGCCGTCCTGATGCGGCCACGCGCCATGCGGCCCTCGCCGCGCAGCCGCTTCCATCGTTCGCCGATGGCGCCACCATGTTCGACCATTTCGGCCTGCGTTACGCAGGCCCCTTCGACGGGCACGACGTGGAAGAAATGGTGCAAGTCCTTGAGCAGGCGAAAGCGGCACGAGAGCCCGTCCTGCTCCACGTCATGACGAACAAGGGCCACGGCTATGCGCCGGCCGAAGCGGCTGATGACAAGTGGCATGCGGTCGCAACGTTTGACCCTGCAACGGGCGTCCAGAAGAAGGGCGCGGGCGGTGGTCCGCCGAGTTACACCGGCGTCTTCGCCAACGCATTGATCGCGCAAGCGGCGGCTGACCCGAAGGTTGTGGCGGTGACCGCAGCCATGCCGTCGGGGACCGGGCTTGACAAGTTCGGCGCTGCCTATCCCGATCGCTGCTTCGATGCCGGCATCGCGGAACAGCATGCCGTCACCTTTGCCGCCGGCCTCGCGTGCGAAGGGTTCAAGCCGTTCGCGGCGATCTATTCGACGTTCCTGCAGCGCGCCTACGATCAGGTCGTCCATGATGTGGCGATCCAGAAGCTGCCGGTGCGTTTCGCGATCGATCGGGCCGGGCTGGTGGGTGCCGATGGCGTGACCCACCAAGGCTCTTACGACATCGCCTACCTGGGCTGCCTGCCGCATTTCGTATTGATGGCGCCGTCAGACGAAAGTGAGCTGGTGCACATGGTCGCGACGGCCTGCGCCATCGACGATCGCCCCAGCGCGGTGCGGTACCCGCGCGGTGCCGGCACCGGTGTCGCGCTGCCCGAGCATGGCGTACCCCTCGAAATCGGCCGCGGGCGCATCGTGCGCGAGGGGCGTCGGGCCGCCGTGCTCAGCTATGGCGTTTGCCTCGCCGAAGCGCTGGCCGCTGCCGATGCTTTGCGTGCGCGCGGCATTGACATCACCGTCGCCGACGGGCGGTTCGCCAAGCCGGTCGATGACGTTCTGATCGCGCAGCTTGCCCGCGAGCACGCGTTTCTCGTTGTGGTCGAAGAGGGCTCGATCGGCGGCTTTGCCACGCAGGTGATGGCGAGCATTCACCGCCAGAACCTCGACTTCGCGTCGGGCCGCCTTGTCAGCTTGCGCCTGCCCGATCGGTTCATTCATCAAGCTTCGCAGTCCGAACAGACGGTTGAAGCCGCCCTCGACCGCGAGGCGATCATCAACGCCATCACGACGCGGCTCGCAGCCTCATCGGGAGGCGTCCGGCGGTCCATGTCAGCCGCCGCTGCGCCGTCGCAGGGACAGGGTGCTGCTGCAGGAGCGACGGGCGCAACGGCAGCGCCGGCGTCCGGTCCACGCCACAACGGCCATGGCGGCGAGACCGTCCTGCCAGCCGAATAGAGCTGCGCGCTTGCGCCGTCACCCTCGTGAACGCCTGCCGGCCTTGGTGGCCGCAGCCTGCACGGCACCCGCTCGACCCTGTGGCCGTGAACGCGCCGACACCGCAGCCGTCGTGACCGCCGACGCCCCGGCACCCCCCGCTGTCATCCTACCCCTTGTGGGTAGGATCCATCTCTCAACCAGCGTGGTCTGTCGGGACGCGGCGCTCGTTATGCGAGCGGCATCCCACCGCCAGGCCTGGACTCGCTGAGCGTTAGATCCTCGCCACGAGGGCGAGGATGACATGGTTGTTCGAAGCGGCCCGCGCGGCACCGCCCCAGGCGGCAGGTGAGGATGACAGGGTTCGTTGACGCCAAAGACCGCGCTACGCACGCTGTCATCCTCTCCGCCCGAGACCTACTTCACCGTGATCGTGATGACCTCTGAAACCACCGGGCGCTTGTGGGGGACGTGGGTCCAGTCGCCCATCACCAGTTGCATCGTGTGTTTGCCCGGCTTCAACGTCAGCGTCGTCTCGGTCTGGCCTTTGCCGAAGTGCAGGTGGTTGTCATCGCTCGGCAGCGCGTTCGTCAGTTCATCAGCGCCATCTGGACCCTTGCCGAGCGGCGGGCGGTCAACCAGCAGGTGGTGGTGGCCGGTGTTCGCCTTCTCAGTGCCGGCCGGGGCGACGCCCATGTTCTTCAAGCCGAATTGCACCGTGACGGGGCTTGATACGGTATCGCCGTCCTTTAGGTTGATGAAGTACACGCTGGCGTTGGGTGCCGATGGCGTTTCCTGGGCGCTTACCGTAAGCGGTGCGAACAGCAGTGCGGCGGCTACGGCGAAAGCGAACATCCTCATATGAGGTCTCCTCGTTTGTGCTTCGTTGTCGGGCGTCGTTGTTGGTGGACGTTTGAGCCCGCGTTTAAGAACACACGAGGCGGCAGGTTTATTCGGATGCGCGATCGCTCCCCAGCGCAAACAGATGTCCGGCACGGCCTCGCCGACGTTTTCCCGCGCCTTTGGCGTTACTGCCTGACGCTCACGGCGAACCGTGCCGATGCCGATGACCTCGCCCAGGCGGCCTGCCTGCGCGCCATCGAACGTGCGCATCTGTTTGAACCTGGCACGCATCTGGACCGCTGGGTTTTCACGATCGCGCATCGCATCTGGCTGAACGAGCTGCGTGCCGCCCGCCTGCGCCGCGGCGGTGGCCTGGCCCCCATCGAGGATGTCGATCTGATCGATGAAAAAGCGGATACGGAAATGAATTTTTCCGCCCGTGAGCTGTTACGCAAAGTGTTGCGGCTGCCCGAAGCGCAACGTGTTGTCGTGTTGCTCGTTTACGTTGAGGGCTATGCTTACAAGGAGGCGGCCGCGATCATCGGCATTCCCATCGGCACGGTGATGAGCCGGTTGGCGGCGGCGCGCAAGAAGCTAGCCGCGCAGGACAGCGAACAAGCGAGCAAGCGGGCATGAGCAGCGCCTTGACGTTCAGCGACGAGCAGTTGACGGCCTACCTTGATGGCGAGGCAGACGCGGCGTTGTGCACGCAGATTGAGAGCGCGTTGGAGCGTGATGCGGCGTTGGCCGCGCGCTTGCAGGCTCTGGAGGTCGATGCCGCGGCGATCCGGGCGACGTTTGATGCGTTGCTGCTCTCGGCGCCGCCAGCGCCTGCGGCGGTGGATGCGGCCGAGAGCGGGCGCATGCGCGTTTCAGAAGCAGAGACGTCCGAACGAGCGGCACTGCGAGACGTGACATCTCAAGATAGGGCATCGCGAGACGCAACGTCTCAGGGCGGTTCCGCGGGGCCGAGCCGCGCGCGACGCCACGACGGCGTTGTTACACCCACCCGCCCCGTGCGAGCGCTCGCATGGGCGGCATGTGCGGCCGGCTTCGCACTGCTTGGCGGGTTAGGCGGTTGGTTGGCCGCCGGTAGCCAGGCGCAAAGCTGGGACAGCGCGGCGGCCACCTATCACGCCCTCTACGTCCGCCAGACGCTGGCGCCGGTGATCGCCGAACCAGCCCGGCAGGCACGTGAACTGGCACGCGTCTCATCCGCGCTAGGCCGCCCGCTCAACGCGGCCGATCTGCGCAGCCTCAAAGACCTCGCCTACAAGCGGGCCCAAGTGCTGGGCTATGAGGGCCGCCCCCTGATCCAGCTCGCCTTCCTGTCACGCGATGGCGTGCCGATCGCGTTGTGCATCATCCGCGCCGCAGGCTCTTCTGGTAGCGGCGACGTCGCGACGGCCCGCTACGATGGGCTCAACGCCGCGCGGTGGTCCAAGGACGGCTACGACTTTTTGTTGCTCGGCAACAAGGACGCTGAGCAGCTCAGAACTTACGCTGAGCATTTCCGGGCGAAACTCTGAGCCGCATCCGTCCTGCGTCAGAGCAACGGGCGCTTGCATTCTGCGTTGAAGCAGAGCCGACGTCTGGAGTCAGTTTGCTTCAAATTGAAGCGGAACTGACATCTAAGCTTTTGTTTTGCCGTTAATCTTTCGCTTCAGGCGATTCCACCTGAA
>JBCBJZ010000147.1:0-8948 GCA_038522635.1 Pseudomonadota bacterium
TTGCGCCCAAAGTTGCTCTGCACTTTACGATTAGATCATCTTTGGGCGATTTCGGGCTCACCTGTGGTGATCCCGATCGATCGCCCGATGATCTAGCCGTTCCATGCGATAGCGAGGCCGTGCGCGGCTTCGGCCGGGATCAGCGCGCGGCTAGCGTTCGTCGGCGCGTCGGCCACGTCGATGACGATCGCGCAAAACACCGGCCCTCGATCGAGATCCGGCGCGAGCCCGTCAAAGCGCGCAGCCGTGGCGTCCGGCGTCAGGATCGATAGCGTTTGGCCATCATGGACGCAGGCGATGCCGCCGTCGTGCGCCTGCGCTGGTACGCCCGTGACGGCCTGCGCAAAGTCGGCATAATCCGATGGGGCGGTTGCCGCCATCACCACCTCGCGCAGGCCCGTGGCGCTGTTCGCGTGGGTTTGAAAGGCCGGCTTCCAGAATACGTCGGGAAACTTGTTGTGGCAGGTGAAGAAGGCGGCGCGCGGCATGGCAGGGTGGGTTGCGAAGGTCAGTTCGAAGGCCACGCGGGCGGGCGTGCCGTCGGGCAGCGTGGTGGCGCGTTCGAAGGGAAACGTCTCGTAGGTGGGCAGCCCGCTGGCGGCGAACGCGCGGGCATCGGCGCTGGCGTCTTCGCCCTTGTAGACCATCATCGACATGCCTTCCGCGCCAGGCGCGCCTTCTGCTGCGATGGCTTGATGGCCCGCCTCCAGGAAATCGCGGTTATGGGCGCCGAAACTGAACCGCGCAGGCGAAGCCGCGAAAGCGTGCTCGCTGAGCAGGTGCGGGCGATCCACCTCGAGCAACTCAATGAAGCTGCCGTTTGAAAACTGCGCGATGTGGTTGGCCGTTCCCCACGGGTGTTCGGCCCGCGGCGTCAGCGTGAAGCCAAGCTGCGTATAGCGCGCGGCGGCGGCTTCAAGATCGTGCACGGCGACGACGATGTGATCGAAGCCGGTAGGGTTCTTGGGCATGGACCGTGTGCTCCTGTTGGCATCGCCGCTCAAAGCGCGCAAGCCGCGCCTAGAGTCGGTCCGCTTCAGCTGAAGCGGAACCGACATCTAGCTTTTGTTTTGCCGTTCATTTTTCGCCTCAGGTGATTCCACCTGAAGCGGATGAACCCTAAGCGCCGACCGTGAGAATAACTTTCCCGACATGCTCGCCCGCTTCAAGGTGCGCGTGGGCGGCAGCGGCATCTTCGAGCGCGAAGGTCTTATCGACGACGATGTCGATGTCGCCAGCAGCCACAGCGGGCATCACATGGTCGCGCAGGCCTTGCGCGATATCAGCCTTCACCGCATCGGAGCGTGCGCGCAACGTGGAGCCGGTCAGCGTCAAGCGTTTCACCATCGCGCGCTGCAGATTGACCGTCACCTCGCCACCCTTCTGGTAGGCAATGTTGACGATGCGCCCATCTGGCGCCGCCGCCACGATGTTGCGATCCACATAGTCGCCGCCCACCATGTCGAGGATGACATCAACGCCGCGGCGTTCGGTGATGGCTTTGACGCGGGCCACGAAATCCTCGGTACGGTAGTTGATCGCATGATCGGCGCCGAGTTTGAGCGCGGCATCGCATTTGGCATCTGATCCGGCCGTGATGATGACATGCGCCCCACGCGCCTTCGCGATCTGAATCGCAGCGACACCGATGCCGCTCGTGCCGCCGTGGATCAGGCAGGTCTCGCCTTCGCGCAGGCCACCGCGCTGGAATAGGTTGTGCCACACGGTGAAGAAGGTCTCGGGCAAACCGGCGGCTTGCACCATCGACAGCCTGTCGGGGATGGCGAGGCACGCGCCCACGGGTGCCACGCAGTACTGCGCGTAACCGCCACCGTTGACGAGCGCCATCACCTGGTCGCCCGGCCGCCAGGTCGCGTCGGCTCCAGGGCTGCAAGCCACGACCGTGCCGGCGACTTCGAGCCCGGGCGTGTCGCTATGGCCTTCAGGCGCCGGGTAGAGGCCTTTGCGCTGCACCACATCGGGGCGATTGACACCGGCAGCGGCGACCTCGATCAGCACGTCTCCGGCTTCAGGGGACGGCGTTGGCCAGGCGACCGGCTTGAGAACCTCAGGGCCGCCCTTGCCGTCGATCCGCACGGCCGTCATGGTCGGGGGTGGTGTGGGCGTGCTGGTGGTGGTCATCGCGGCCTCGCGTTCGGCTGGGCAGGTGGGTGGTGGCACCACGCATACACGGGCGCTTCCATTGTTGGAACCGGCGAACCGTCAGAAGGATGCAGCGCGGGCCATGAGGCCGCGCCTGTGGAGCGCATCCCACACCGATGATGCGCGGCATGGAAAGAGGGGCGAAGCAGGCTATGGCGAGCGATGCAGATGAGCCGGTGGGCGCGGCCACGCCGAAGGCAACCTTGGGCGAAGACTTAAGCCGCTTGTCGGTGGATGAGTTGGAGGCGCGCATTCAGGCGCTGCACGGGGAAGTGGAACGCGTAGCGGGCGAACTCGAGCGGCGCCGTGCGCATGTAAGTGCGGCCGATGCATTGTTTCAAAGCCGGGATAGGGATAGCGCCTGATGCCATGTTCGCACGCGGCTGCAAGACGCAGACCCGCGCCGTGCCGACAACTCAAACCGATGCCTAGAGTTCATCCGCTTCAGGTGGAATCGCCTGAAGCGAAAGATGAACGGCAAACAAAGAGTTCATCCGCTTCAGGTGGAACCACCTGAGGCGAAAGATGAACGGCATACAAAGAGTTTATCCGCGCCCTTTACGCGGGCGCGCTGGGCAATCGTAGCGCCTGGGCCAAGCCGCGACCTTTTGTCAAGGGGCGCCGCTGAGGCAGGTCCGCTGCCAATTACATTTTTGAAACAAGGGATTGGCACGCTTGCCCTGCGCACGCCGGGCCACCTGGCGCTAGCCTTTGCCGGGACAAAAGTGTAAGCCCTTCGCGCAGTTCGATAGCGTATCATCAAACCTCTGGACCGTCGCGTTTCGGGCGTGAAACCGCTCGATCTGAGGCGGTACAGGGCAGGGCGCCGGTTGAGCCCTGGTTGAACCAAGCGAGCTAGGCCGGGGTCGGCCCGGGCAGCGTTGTTAGGCGCCGATTGCGGCGACGGCAACAGCGGCGTTCGGCCATTCGTGCTGGCGATTTGTGCCGGGCCGCCGCACCACGACATCAAACGGCATGACATCAAGGAGCGAGTGCAGCGATGAAATGCAGACCTTGGCGTTGGCTTTGGGGGCTCCCGCTGGTCTTGGCCCTCACCTATCTCGCCGCCACCTTGGAGCAGGATCGCATCCACGCGGACCTGAGCACGCGCACGCAGGTGGCGTTGCAAGCCGCCGGGCTGAGCTGGGCGAAAACGCAGTTCAGCGGTCTTGACGGTGCGATTTCCGGCCGCGCTATCGATGATGAAGAGCTTCGCCGGGCGAGCACGATCGCAACCCGCGTGTGGGGCGTACGGGTGGTCGATAACCGCGCCGGCCTAATCGATAAGGCCGAAGCCTACGTGTGGGGTGCAGCGCTGCGCGGCAACCGCATCAAGCTCACCGGTTATGTTCCCAACTTGAAGCTGCGCCAGGCGATCGTCGGTACCGCGAAGGCAAACTTCCCCAACCGCCAGATCGACGACAATATGAAGCTTGCCCGCGGTGTACCCTCCCGCGATGTCTGGCTTGGTGGCGTCAGCTTCGCCCTGCGCCAACTGGGTTTCCTGGATACAGGTGCTGCGCAGCTCAACGGGACGCAGTTGTCGGTGCTTGGCCAGGCCCGCGACGGCGGCGCGTACCGTGCCGTTCAGACGGCCTTGCGCAACGGCCTTCCGACGGGTGTGACGCTCGCCAAGGCCGAGGTGAAGCCTGCGGTTGCAAGGCCGTTCCGCTGGCGTGCGGACTACGATGGTCGCCAGTTGGTTCTCAAGGGGCATGTGCCGAGCGAAAGTGCGCGTGAAGCGCTGACCGCAATGGCCAAAAAGGCCTACCCGAACGTCGCCGTGGTCGACCGGCTGGAAACAGCAAGCGGCGATCCGCCGGGCTGGTTGAGCGCGGTTAACGTAGCGTTGCGCGAATTGGCACGGACGACGAAGGGTTGGGCACGCTTCACCGACGCGCAGCTCAAGTTCGTGGGTGAAGCGCAAAAGGAGAAGACGTCCAAATCGATCGCGGCCAATCTGGCGTCGGGGCTCCCCAACGGCTTCCGCCTCAAGACCGAGCTGACCTTCGTCGAAGCTGAGATCAAGCCGGTGAGCCCGTTCACCACCTCCATGTCGATCAACGCCGGCACTGTCTATCTCAACGGCTTTGTGCCCTCGCAGGAGCGCCGGCAAGCGCTGGTCGATGCCGTTAAGGCGCGCTTCAAGACGAGCGCGGTGGTGGACCGCATGCAGATTGCCGCCGGGGCGCCGCGCGATTGGCGCCTTTGCACGGGCATCGGCGTGACCGCGCTTGGGAAACTCAAGGGTGGGCGCTTCGAGCTTAGCGATCGGCGTCTCACCGTCACCGGGAGCACGCGCGATGAGGCGATTGCAAACGCGCTCGCGGGCGAGGTGCGCGCGTCTGCCGGGCGATCCTGCGATGCCGATGTGCGGGTCGATTTCGTGGCGCCGCCCGAGCCCAACCTGATCTGGCGTGTGGATCGGACCGGTGAAGGCGAAGTCCTCATGAGCGGCGAAGTGCCGAGCCTTGCGACAAAGACGATGCTGGTGCGCCGGGCGGGCAAGCTGTTCCCCAAGGCGCGCGTCATCGACCGCATGACGGTGAAGCCCGGATACCCGAAGAAATGGCGTCAGGTCGCAGCGACCGGTCTAGACCTGTTAGGGCGGTTGCGCACCGGGAAGGTGCGGCTTGAGGGGCAAGTGCTGCAGTTGAGCGGCGAAGCGGCCGACACGACGATCGTGACAGCGATCCGCGGGCGGCTCGCACAGGATTTACCGCGCGGCTATGCTGGTCAGAACGACATCGCCATCAAGTCCGACGCGATGATCTGGGCTGAGCAGGAAGCCAAGCGCAAGGCGCTCGCGAAAGCGGAAGCGGAACGTAAAGCGCGTGAAGAAGCCGAGCGTAAGCGCCGCGAAGAGCGCGAGCGCCGCCGGCTGGAGCGCGAGCGCGAGGCTCGTGAGGCGCGCGAACGGGCAGCCCGTGAAGCGCAAGCGCGTGCGCGCGCTGAGCGCGAGCGGCAGCGTCTTGAAGCTGAGCGTCAGGCACGCGAAGCCCGTGACGCGGCAGCCCGAGAAGAAGCGCAGCGCCGTGCCCGTGAAGCCGCCGCCCGCCAGGCGCGCGAAGAAGAAGCGCGCCGGATCGCCGAGCGTGAGGCGGCCGAACGTGCGCGCGCCGAGGCCGCCCGCGTCGCAGCCCTTGCCGCGGCCCGTGCGGAAGCCGAGCGTAAAGCGAAGGCTGAAGAAGCGGCCGCCGAGGCCGCCCGCCAGGCTGCCCGTCAGGTTGCTGCTGCCCGTCAGGCTGCCGCCGCGCGTGAGCGCGCCGAGGCTGCGCGCAAAGCCGAAGAGGCGCGTGCCCGTGTCCGCGCCGCCTTGGAGCGCCGCCGCGCCGAAGCCGAACGTGCCGCAAAGGCGCGCGCTGCGGCGCTGGCCAAGTTGAGCGCTGAAGAGGCCGCCCGCCGCCGCGCGGAAGAGGCTGCCGCGGAAGCGCGCCGCCAGGCTGAACTGGCGCGCCAACGAGCCGAAGAAGAGGAGCGTCGCCGCGCTGAAGCGATCGCAGCCGCACGCGCCGCGCAGGAAGCACGCCGGCGTGCTGAGCAGCAGGCCAGGGAACGGGCCGAAGAGGAACGTCGCAAGGCCGCCGAAGAGGCACGTCTTGCCGCCGCTCGCCAGGAAGCTGAGCAGGCCAAGGCCGCGCGCGTCGCCCGCCAGCGCGAAGAGGCAGCACGCCAGGCCGCCCTCAACGCGCGCGAGACCAAGCGGCAAAAGTGCGAAAGCGCCATGCAAAGCGTCGCGCGGACCGGCACCATCCTGTTCCGGCGCGGTTTTGCAACGCTGCGGCGCGGCAGCCGTCCGACGCTCGATCAGATCGCGCGGGCGGCCAACACATGCCCGAACTTGAGCGTGACGATCGAAGGCCATACGGACGCCGATGGCCCCACCGCGCGTAACCAGCGGCTCTCAGAACGTCGCGCTTCAACCGTGGTGCGCTATTTGGTGCGTCAAGGCGTTGCCCGCGACCGGCTGAGCGCGGTGGGCTTTGGCGAAGCGCGTCCCATCGTTCCCAACACGTCGCCGCGTAACAAGCAGCGCAACCGCCGCATCGAGTTTCGCGTGACCACAAAGTGACGATGCGTGGTCGGGTTACCGGGTGGTGCGCGCTGCCAAGTGCGTCGCGCGCATCGTGCGTCTAACATGAGGGGGAGGGGGCAAGGCTGGGTTCGCGCCGTTCGCAACGGCACCGCCCTGGCCGGTCCCATCGGCGAGCGTAGGAGTGAACGCGCATGGATTATCTGATCTACCAGCTCTTTTATTGGCTGTTGGGGGCTTTCGCCACGGGGCTCGTGGTCGGCTGGATCTCCTGTGGGCGCCGCAACGCGGACTGACGCGCTTGCGGCCAGCGCTGGCCGCCTGGTGCGTGCTGAGCGCTTCCCGCCACCGCTCGAGCTGCCGCTTGGACCTTCCGCCGCGTTAGCTTTGGCTCACCCTCGCGGTCGCATGCTGATCTGCTGTCGATCGCGCCGCCGTCCACCCCAAGCGCCCTCAATAGTGCTTTCATGATGAGCGCGTTCACGCCCGACGCGCTGCCCTCGTTTTCCCGCCTGCGCGCGGCACCAAGGACCCTTGAGCGATGAGTGAAGCCACCCTGTATTACGTGCAAGTTGCCCTGCTGATGGCGGGCGCCTACATCGCCGGTGCCTGCTTCGCGTGCCTTCTGCGCAAGCTCTTCGCGCCTTCGGGGCGTCCGCGCAGCAGCGGCCATGGTGCCACCATTGCGACCGGCGCAGGCGTCGCGGCCGCCGGTGCCGCCGTCGCGGGGGCCGCGAGCACGACCGGCTATCGCGCGGAAGAAACGGTGACCATTCGCACCACCGAGCCCTCGCCCGCCGAGCCTCTTGCGCCCGTTCGTCCAGCGCCGCAGGCCGATCGGTTTGAGCGCGCGCTCACCGGTTCGCCTGCGGAAGCGATCGCGCCGACGCCAACGCCGGCTGAGCCAATCGAACCGGTACGCGAACCTGAACCCGCGCCGCCATCCGCAGCGCCGGTCGAGGAGGAGCGCGATAACGCGACCCTCGCCGCAGCCGCCGCTGCTGCTGCCGCCGCGGTCGCAGCCGCTACCGTCTCATCAGATCGCGAGGCCGCGCCGCAGCCGCCGCCCGAACCTGAGACGGCCGAGCCCGAACAACCCTCCATGGACGAGGCCATGGTCGCCGCCGCCCAGCCGGTCGCGACAGAGATGGAAGCGCCCAAGCCGACGCACATCGAAGTGGACACCACGCCGGTTGTCGAGCCCCAGCCTGAGCCCCAGCCTGAGCCTGAGCCGGTTGCTGAAGCCGCGCCCCCAACTGAGCCGGAACCCGAGCCCGAGACGAACGACCATGCGGCGATCGCGGCCGCCGCCGCCGCCGCGGCGCTGGCCGCTTCCGGAGCTGCTGTCGCGGTCGCTTCAGGCGAAACCGAAGACGACGCCCCGCCACCCGTCGCCGAGCCGGAGCCTGCGCCCCAATCTGAGAGCGCGCCCGCGGTCGCGCCCGCCGCCGTGGCCGATGGACAGGAGGACCTCCAGTTCATCCAGGGCATCGATCCCGATTTGGAGCAGCGCCTGAACGCGATGGGCTTCACGCGCTTTGATCAGATCGCCGCCTGGGATGCGGCGACCGTGACGCAGGTCAATGCCGCTTTCGGCTTCAAAGGGCGCGTGCAGCGTGAGAACTGGATCGAGCAGGCGAAGATGCTCGCAGCCGGCACGCCGACCGCGTTTGCCGCACGGCGGCTGCGTGGTGAAGCCGCGACCGCGTTCCCAACGCCGGACCAGGAGGGCGGTGCTCCGGGCACGATCAGTGCTGCCGCCGTCGGCGCGATCGCCGGCACTGGCCCCGTCACAAATGCTGGCACGCCTGCCGCACCGGTCGAGCCGGCAGCCGCCGACGAAACCCCGACGCTGCCAGCCGCTGAATCGGCAACCGTCCCTGACGCTTCACCGGCCCCTGACAGCGGGCCATCCGGTCAAGAGAGCGCATCAAACCCCGGAGTGGTCGCTGCCGGTGCGGCGGGCTTCGCGGTCGCCTCGGGCGTGGCCGCGGCCGTCTACAGCACGCACGGCGATCATGAGAATGGTGGCGATCGGGTCGACGATACTGCCGCGCCCGCGTCTTCGGCCGTTGCCGCCGCCGCGTCCGCGCCGGCCGGCGGCATCCCCGCAGAGCGCTACGATGATCTGAAGCGCATACGCGGCATCGATGATACGGGCGAGCGCGCGCTCTATGATCGTGGGATCACGCGCTACAGCCAGATCGCCGCCTGGAACCAGCCGGAGATCGAGCACTTCGATCAGGCCATGGGCGGCGGCGGGCGCATCCAGCGCGAGAACTGGATTGAGCAGGCGCAAATCCTCGCCAAGGGTGGCGACACATCCTATTCGCGTGATTACGACCGGGCCACGGGGGCAACGCCTGGCGGCGAGGGCGAACCTTCGCGGTTGCGCGCTGTGCTCGACGGCGATGGCGACGGCAATGGCGTCAGCGGCACCGGCACGGCTGCTGCGGCGGTCGGCGCGATGGCCGCCGGTGCTGCGGGCGTGACGGCCGCGCTCGGCCTTTCTGGCGAAGATGAGGGTGAGGCGTCACCGGCAGCTGTTGAAGCCGCTGTCGAAGAAAGCACGGCAGACAGCGATTTGGCGCGTGATCAGGAGGCCGCCCGCGCCTTCATGCGCGCGCATCGCGAGCGGGTTTCGCCTGAAGCCGCGGCGGTAAGCGATCCGCCGGAAGGCGCGCCGGCTGACGTTGAGGCTGCCGCCCCGCCAACCAACGATGCCGGGATCGACGTGGGCGACGGTTCGGTC
>JBCBJZ010000148.1:0-8948 GCA_038522635.1 Pseudomonadota bacterium
TCAGACGTGTGCTTCCGATCTCTGTTCGTGGAACTCCTGAAGTCGACCTACACCACGGGCGTGTCACTCGTTGATCACGGCCTGTCGATGCTGGTGTTCATCGCCTGCCTGGTGGAGTTCCTGTTGATCGATCGCGCGGCGACGTCAGTGTTCTTCTTCATCATGGTGGCCGCGTTGATCGATGTGGTGGCCGGTTACACGATCGGTATTCGCACCGCCCGCCGCGACCTCAACATCGGCGGCGCTGGCGGCCTGTAGCGTCGATCTGGACTGCAACAGCGGCTTTTCACCTGCGTCCCGGTTTCGAGAGGGACGCGTGGTGGCTTCATGTGAAAGGCGGTGCACCCGGTGCGCCGCCTTTTTTCGTGGCCACTGGGCTGTGTTGCGCAAGCGCCGAAAGACCTTTCAAACCTCATTAGGAATTTGAAGCTAACTTCAAGCGTAGTGCCGCGACCACGGGCGGTCGCGCACACCTGTCGGTCCGCATCGAGTGAAAGCGAAACCGACGCCAGATTTTGTTTCACGCTCCGGCCCTCTTGCCGGCGCTGTCCCATGACCCTGCGGCCCCATCCGCGCACCTGACGGGGTGCGTTGCATCGGGCGGCGCCGCGGCTTTCGCAGGACGAGGACGTTGAGCGCTTCAAAGGACCAAGCGGTTACAAACCCGCAAGCCGGCGCCCTGACGCCAGTGCAAGACGCGATGTCGCCGCTTGATGCGGGGCGCGCGGCGACGTTGGGCAGCCGCTCCGGCGCGCTCGATTTGGCATCGTCCGCGACGGCAACACCGTTCGATGCGGTCACGATCCCCGATCTGCTGTCTGAAAAGGGCGCGCTCGCCGCTGATGAACGCATCACCAAGGCGCCGGTCCTCAAGGCGGCCCCCCTTGATCTCGTCGGCATCCTCTCCGCCGTCCAGGAAACGGCCTACCACTGGGACATCACCAGCGATCGCATCGAGTGGGAAACGAACGCCCGCGACGTGCTGGCCGTGCGCGGCATCAAGGCGATCGAGAGCGGTGCAGCCTTTCACTTTCTCATCGCGCCTGAGCACGTGCGCCGTCGCACCGATGTGCTGACAAAGGCGAAGTTTGCCGATGCGTCCGTCGGTCTGCCGTTTCGCGTGCAGTACCGCTTCTTGCCGGGCGGTCGGCGTAGCGACAGCTCGCTTTGGCTTGAGGATCATGGTCGCGTGTGGGTCGACGCCGAAGGTGTGCCGCAGCGCGCGCGTGGCGTGATCCGGGTGATCAATGAGCGCTACTGGGAAGAGCAGCGCCTGCTCTATCGCTCCGACCATGACGATCTGACCGGCCAGCTCAACCGCATTCGGCTGACCGAAGCCTTGGGCACAGTGCTCACGCAATGTGAAAACAGCGGTCAAAGCTCCGGCTTCCTGATGGCCGCCGTCAACAATCTGGCGCTGATCAACGAGACTTTCGGTTTCGATGTGGGCGACGAGGTGATCGCTGCGACGGCGCGCATCATCAAAAGCAAGCTGCGCGGTGGCGATACGATCGGGCGCTACTCGTCCAACAAGTTCGGGATCATCCTGAACGATTGCTCGGTCAGCGCCATGCGGATCGCTGCTGAGCGGTTTATGCAGGCGGTGCGCGAAAGCACGGTGCAAACGAGCGCATGCCAGGTGTCGGCAACGATCTCGATTGGCGGCGTGCTGCTGCCCGAGCAGGGCGAAACGGTGCAACAGGCGGTCAGCCATGCGCTGCTGGCGCTCGATCAGGCAAAGCTCAAGCGTCAGGACTGCTTCATGACGTATGAGCCCAACGCCAATCAGGAATCGGAGCGCCGCCGGAACATCACCATCGCCGATGAGGTGACCTCGGCGCTCGATGAAAACCGCATGCTGCTGGCGTTGCAGCCGATCGTCTCTTGCGAGACGCGCGAAGCTGACAAATACGAGTGTCTGCTGCGCATGGAGCAACCTGACGGCAGCGTTGTCTCGGCCGGCATGTTCATCATGGTTGCCGAGCAACTCGGCATGTCGCGGCTGATCGACCGGCGCACGTTGGAACTTGCGGTGGACATTCTAAAGCGTCACGGCGACATGCGGCTGTCGCTGAACGTCTCAGGGCTGACAGCGAGCGACCACGAGTGGCTGATCGCGCTGCATCGGCTGACTGGCGGTCGACGCGCGTTGACCGAGCGCCTGATCATCGAGATCACAGAGACGGCCGCGATCCACGACCTCGATCAGACGATCAACTTCGTCGACACGCTGAAAGAATTGGGCTGCCAGGTCGCGATCGACGACTTCGGCGCGGGCTACACGAGCTTTAAGAACCTGAAGCACCTTAACGTCGACATGGTGAAAATTGACGGCTCGTTCGTGAAGAACCTGCTGGATGAGCCCTCTGACGTGGTGTTCATCAAGTCGATGGTCGATTTGGCGCGCACCTTCGGGCTTGAGACGGTGGCCGAATGGGTGGGCGATGAGAAGACGGCCGCCTTGCTGAAAGAGATCGGTATCACGCATATGCAAGGCTTCTTGTTCGGCCAGCCGTTCCTCGCCAAGGACATGACCGGCCCCTTGCGCGGCATTGTGCCGAGCGTGGAACAGGTGGCCTGAGCCACCGACCTTTGCAGCGCGCACGGCTTACGATGAGAGCGGCACGGCAGCCTTAGGGTCGGTTCGCTTCAGTTTGAAGCGGAACCGACATCTAAGCTTCTGTTTTACCGTTCATCTTTCGCCTCAGGCGCTTCCGCCTGACGCGGATGAACTCTAGCGAAGGGCTTGGTAGGCCATCGCGATCCGTGCAGCCGCCGACGCGAAGCAGACGAGCGCATAGCCATATGCGATCCACACGAACGCGTCCGGGAACAGGCAGAACAAGACGATCACCGCGATCGTCTCAGTGCCCTCGGCGAGCCCTGCCAGGTAGTAGAGCGACTTGACACCCTGCGCGCGTGTTTCGAGGCCGCGCTTTTCAGCCATGATGGCGTAGGCGAGGAACGTGCTGCCGTTCGCGAAGTAGCTCAACAGCAGGACGGCCGCGGCGAGGGCGTTCGCCTCCGGTGCGGCGATCGCGAAAGCGAGCGGAACGGCGCCGTAAAAGATAAAATCGAGGACGATATCAAGGAAGCCGCCGAAGTCGCTGGGCTGACTTGCGCGCGCCACAGCGCCATCAAGCCCATCGGCCAACCGGCTCAACCCGATGACGGCGAGCGCCAGAAGCGGTGCATCGGCCACGATCAGCGCGCAACCGGCCATGCCCAGGACGAACCCCGTTATGGTGACGGTGTCCGCGCTGACGCCAAGCGCGGCCAAGCGGCGACCGGCGGTGTTGAGCGGCGCATCGATGATGCGGCGAATGCTGGCGTCAAACATGGGGTTCGTGGTTGTGTTTAGCGTCAGCCGAGCCTGGCCTGGTAGGCGGATAGGCGCGTCAGCGTGACGCGAGGCCCGCCGCGGGGGCGATAGCAGCCCACAGCCCCGGCTGCAACGATGTCGGTTCCGCTTCAAGCTGAAGCGAACCGACCCTAAGGCCGCGAGCTCAACAGCATGCGCCGCAATCGACCGCCTTAATGCGTTCAGCGTTTGCGCCGTCCCCCTGCCTGCCCACGCACCCGGGCCACCGCGGCAGCCACGTAGCGTGCGGTCGCTTCAGCGATCGCGATCTGCGTCGCCGCGGTGATCGCTGCATCGCGCGCCGACCAGCGCCGCGGCGCATCGAAAACGCAGGGCTCGAGGATCCCGAACAAGCGTCCCTCAAACCAAATCGGTGCATGGATCAACGCGCGGTGTGCGAAGTAATCGCGCTCATGGGCACGGTTAAGAACGCCGGGTGCTGCCGTTTCGATGTCGTCGACGATCACGGCGCGCGGCGTCCGCTGCGCGGTGACAAACATCGGGTCCAGCGTGGCGTATCCGGGGCTTTCGACGCTCCACCGTTCATAGATCAACGTGGGACGCTTAGGATCGCGCACCTGGGCGTGGGTGACCGCACCGAGCCTCGATTGAGGATCGCGCATGTAGATGAAGGTGCGATCGCAGTTGTGGTCGAGCGTCAGGCGGCGCATCAGCGCGCTGAAGAACGCATCGGTCGGTTCAGCGCGCGCCAGCAGCTCTTTCAGCGCGCGCGGCACGAGGGACGCATCAAACGTCAGCTTCGGCGCACCGGCAAATGCGGTCCGTGCGGTGGGCAACGTCGCAAGCGTTCCGCTGCAGGCAGCAACGGCCAGCGCGTGCTTGATGACGTGACGTCGTGTGGGCATGGTGGAAGCCTCACGGTGCTTGATCCGTCGTTCACCCCCTACCCTGAAGTTTGCCCATGAAAGCGGCAACTCACGCGCGTTCACGCTTTCGCGTGTGCCGCTCCGGCTTTGGACGGGGATGGGCTGACATGGATCCAGCGGAGGTTGCAGCAGGAGCGGCTGAGCCAGAATGTGCTGGTTCAAGCCAAGCCCGCTTTTACTTGAAGTGAACCGACCCAAAGGTGCGTATCGCCGCAGGGACGATGTCGCGTCTGCGCGAGCCGTGCAGGGCGCTGTAATATCGCCGATAACGACATTGTGACGGCAATCGCATAGAGGCTCCCCATGGAATGGTTTGACGCAGTCCTGCTGGCGCGCATCCAGTTCGCATTCACCGTCTCTTTCCACATCATCTTCCCGGCGTTTTCCATCGGGCTCGCCAGCTACCTCGCCGTGCTTGAGGGGCTGTGGCTGATCACCAAGCGCGACATCTATCTGACCGCCTTCAACTTCTGGAAGAAGATCTTCGCCGTCGCCTTCGCCATGGGCGTCGTCTCAGGCATCGTCATGAGCTACCAGTTCGGAACCAACTGGAGCGTGTTCTCAGACAAGACCGGTCCCGTGCTGGGTCCCTTGATGGGCTACGAGGTGTTCACCGCGTTCTTCCTGGAAGCGGGCTTCCTCGGCATCATGCTGTTCGGGATGAACCGGGTCGGCAAAGGCCTGCACTTCTTCGCGACGTTGATGGTCGCGGTGGGCACGCTCGGCAGTGCGTTCTGGATTTTGAGCGTCAACAGTTGGATGCAGACGCCGGCCGGCTACGCGATCAACGATGTTGGCCAGTTCGTGCCGGTTGACTGGTGGAAGGTGGTGTTCAACCCGTCCTTCCCCTACCGCCTCGTCCACATGGTGCTCGCCGCTTACCTGACGACCGCCTTCGTGGTCGGCGCGGTCGCGGCCTACCACCTGCTGCGCAACAAGCGCGATGAGGTGGCGCGGTTGATGTTCTCGATGGCGATGTGGATGGCCGTGATCGTCGCGCCGCTGCAGATCGTGGCCGGTGATTTCCACGGCATCAACACGCTGGAGCACCAGCCGCGCAAGGTGGCCGCCATGGAGGGCCACTTCGAAACGCAAAAGGGTGCGCCACTGATCCTGTTCGGCATTCCGGATGCCGAAGCCGAGGTGGTCCGTTACGCGCTCGAGATCCCGAAACTCGGCAGCTTCATCCTGACGCACAAATGGGACGGCGAAGTCCGCGGGCTGAAGGAATGGAAGAAGGAGGACCGACCACCGGTGGCGATCGTGTTCTATTCGTTCCGGATCATGGTGGGGATCGGCTTCCTGATGGCGCTGATCGGGTTATGGAGTTTGGTGGCGCGGTTTCGACAGGGGGGCTTACGTGACGCGCCATGGCTGCAGCGTGCGGCGATGCTCATGGGGCCGTCCGGCTTCGTAGCGGTGCTCGCCGGTTGGGTGACCACAGAAGTCGGCCGCCAGCCTTACACGGTCTACGGACTGCTGCGGACGGCCGATTCGATCTCGCCGATTGACGCGGCCGCGGTGGGGGCGTCGTTGGTCGCGTTCATCGTCGTCTATTTCATCTTATTCGGGATCGGCACCTACTACCTGCTGGTGCTGATGGGTTACCCGCCGCAGGGCGGTGCGCCGGCGGCCGAGGACGATGACAAACCGATCCGCTCAGCCGGGATCACGCCGGTTGCCGCAACGGGCTCGCGCCCCGAGGTGCCAGCGCCTGGCGAGTGAGTTGGCCGTGCGTGCGCGGCTTGCGGCCAGGGCTTGAGGGCAGGGCCTGGGGCCAGGGCTTGAGGTCAGGGCTTGGGCCCGCCAGCGCTAAGCCGTTGAGCGCCTTCATCATGAGGCCACAGCAGGAGACCTAACCGTCATGGAACTCGACCTACCGTTCATCTGGGCAGGCCTGATCGCGGTCGCGGTGCTGCTCTACGTGATCCTCGATGGCTTCGATCTTGGCATCGGCGTGCTGTTCCCGTTCCTTGCGGACGAAGAGGATCGCGACGTCGCGATGAACACCGTCGCTCCGGTGTGGGATGGCAATGAGACCTGGCTGGTGTTGGGGGGCGGCGGCTTGTTCGCCGTGTTCCCGCTCGCTTACGCGGTGATTATGCCGGCGCTCTACGCCCCGTTGCTGGTGATGCTGCTGGGGCTTTTATTCCGCGGCGTCGCGTTCGAGTACCGGTGGCGCATTGCGGGCCACAAGAGCATGTGGAGCTTCGCATTTGCCGCCGGTTCCTATGCGGCGACTTTTGCCCAAGGGGTGGCGCTGGGCGCGCTCATCCAGGGTATTCCGGTGGCGAACCGCGCTTACGCCGGCGGCTGGTGGGACTGGCTGACGCCGTTTTCCATGCTGACGGGCGTCGCCTTGGTGGTCGGCTATGGGCTGCTCGGCGCCACCTGGTTGATCATGAAGACCGAGGGCGAACTCCAGCGCGATGCTTACCGTTATGCGGGGTACACGGCGGTGGGCACGCTCGGTCTGATCGGCGTGGTCAGCGTGTGGACGCCGTTCTTGAACGACGTCTACATGGCGCGCTGGTTCGTATTCCCGCAGATCCTTTACGTTGTGCCCGTGCCGCTACTCGTGACCGCGGCCGCCTTTGTGCTGTGGCGGTCGCTCGTGGCGCGCCACGAATACCTGCCGTTCTTGGCGGCGTTGGCGCTGTTCATCTTGTCTTACATCGGGCTTGGCATCGGGTTTTATCCCTACATCGTGCCGCACACGGTGACGATCTGGGATGCGGCCGGACCTGACAGCTCGCTGTGGTTCCTGCTAGCCGGCACGATCTTTCTGCTGCCGATCATCTTGATGTACACCGCTTACTCGTACTGGGTTTTCCGCGGCAAGGTTAACGTCGACAGCGGGTACCACTGATGCCTGGGGAACAGCCGGACGGTCGCGAAACCGATGCGCTAGAGCGTGCGAAAGCTGAGCCGCGCTCGTCAGGGCCGGCTCCTGCGGACCGGGCCAGGGCAGACGCCCCTGTTAAGCAAACTGACGCACCGGCGGGTTGGGTTGCGCGCGTTGGCTGGTTCGTTGGCATCTGGATCGCCAGCGTCGCGTTCATCGGCGTTGTTGCCTACGCGATCCGCGCGGTTTTGCTGTAAGGGGCGTGGCAGCGACCGCATCGGCTGCTTATCCACAATCAGAGCAGAACGGCGCACAAAACGGCCGTGGCCGGCGCCATCGCACCCCCGCAAAGGTGCTTTTGGACAGCCGACCGTGCGCACGTCCGCAATTCGGTCTATATGTGAGGGCTGGTGTCGATAAGGCAGCGCAAGAGGCGGTTGTTGAGTTGCGTTCGTCACCACTCTATGGGGTATAGGTTGAAACGCAGCGCACGTGGGATCACATGACCGTCCAAGTTACCGGCCGCAATATCGATGCAGGCGAAGCCTTCCAGGAGTACATCAACGGACGTGTTGGTGAGGTTTTGGAGAAGTACGTCGGGCCGGAACTTGGTGGGCACGTCCGCATTGAGAAGGAGCGCGGGCGGTTCCACACCGACTGTACCATCCAGCTCCATACGGGGCTGCTGCTGCAGGCCCATGGCGAAGGCGCCGATGCCTACGCCAGCGCTGAAGCGGCGTTGGAGCGGCTCGAAAAGCGCGTGCGTCGCTACAAACGGCGGCTGAAAGACCATCATGGTGCGGGGCGGGGCGAGCGCGCGTTCGACCTCGCCAGAGATTACACTGTTCAGGCACCTCGCGATGAGGATGATGCCGCGCCGCCGGAAACCGGGCCGGTGATCATTGCGGAAACGGCCAAACCGTACCGCGAAATGCGTGTGAGTGATGCGGTTATGCAATTGGACCTGGTAGAGGACCCCGTAATCGTGTTCAGGAACGCTGCTCACGGCGGCCTGAACATGGTATACCGTCGGGCCGACGGGAATATCGGGTGGATTGACCCGAGCGCTTCCAACGAGAAAACGGCGTCGGCAACCGATAACGACACCTAATCGATCAGCACCGCAGCGCGCCGGCACGGGATGTGTATGGCCGTACGCGCGGGAGCGTGAAGGGAACAACCATGGCAATGGATTTGGGCGAGCTCATCTCACAGGACGCGATCATCGCGGGCCTGCGGGCCAAGAGCAAAAAGCAGGTTCTTCAAGAACTTGCGACGAAGGCAGGCGCTTTGACGCCGGTGCCCGCGCGCGATGTATTCGATTGTCTGCTGCAGCGTGAGCGTCTCGGCTCGACCGGCATGGGGCAGGGCATCGCCATTCCGCACGGCAAACTGCCGCAACTGTCATCAATCCTTTGCATTTTCGCGCGGCTCAGCCAGCCGATCGACTTCGACGCGCTGGATGATGAGCCCGTGGACTTGATCTTCCTGCTGCTCGCGCCTGAGCACGCCGGTGCCGACCATCTGAAGGCGCTGGCCCGAATCTCGCGGCTCCTGCGTGAGCCAGATATGAGCGAGCGGCTGCGCTCGGCACGCGACCGCGGCGAGCTTTTCCGTTTGCTGACGGCGCATGAAGCGCACGCGGCCTAAGCAGGTAAGCGGGCTTAGGTGAGCAGGCGCTGATACGCTGCTTAAGCGTGGGATCGATGCTGTTCACAGCGGCGCGCGACCGGTCCTCGTTTCGGCCGCTCAACCCACCGTGAGCGGTGTCAGATTGTAGGCAATCGCCAACAGCACAACGCCGAGCACGAGCCGGTAGATCACGAACGGCAGGAAGCTCATCCGCTTCACGAGC
>JBCBJZ010000149.1:0-8870 GCA_038522635.1 Pseudomonadota bacterium
CGCGAAGGCATGCCTTCGCGCACGCCCATGTCTTCCAGCACGTTGATGTCCGCGTAATCCACACCCAGGTGCTGCATGATCTGATCAACGCGACCGGAAAAACCGCACTGCGGCAGGTTCTTTTTGCCTTTCATGAAGACCACCACGTCATTGGTGCTGATCTGGTGGCGGATCCAGTCTTGGACGGCTTCGGCGGGCGCGTTTTCGCTCATGGCGTTGAAAGTCCTCATCGGTTTTGGGGCGGCCGTGATCTGGAACGAAAGATCGAACCGGACGTAAGCGCGCTCAATCAGGTTTCTTATTTGGTATGCCAGTGCGCGAACGTCAATTCTCGCCGGTTTTCGGCGCAGCCGTCTGCAGCGCCAAGGCGTGCAGCACACCGCCCATGCGGCCCTCCAGCGCCTCGTAGACCATCTGATGCTGCTGCACGCGGCTTTTCCCGGCAAATGCGCTCGTCACCACCCTTGCCGAGTAGTGGTCGCCATCGCCAGCCAGATCGCGGATTTCGATCTCCGCATCCGGGTATTTGGCCTTAATCAGGCTTTCGATCTCACCGGCATCCATGGGCATGGGGCATATCCTTCCTGGTCGAGCGTCCGCGAGGCACGTTGGCTCTGCAAAACCTCTACGGCACGCGAAAACGGGCAGCTTTGACGCGACGCAAAGGGATCGACGATTCGATCGAGGCGACGCTGTCGATTTTCGTCAGGCGGGCCGTCAAAAACTGCTCGAACGAGGCGAGGTCCTCGATCACCACCCGCAAGAGATAGTCCTGATTGCCCGTCATCAGCCAGCAGTCAACGACTTCAGGGCACGCGCTGATGGCACGTTCGAACGTCATCAGGGCATCATCGACCTGATGGCGCAAGCGTACCGACACGAAAACGGTGATCGCGTAACCGAGCTTGGCCTCATTCACCGTTGCGCTGTAGCCTTCGATGACGCCGGCCTCTTCCAGCGCGCGTACGCGACGGGCGCACGGTGAGGCGGAGAGCCCAGCGCGGGCGGCGAGGTCCTGGATGGAGGCGCGCCCTTGGTCTTTGAGCGTGCGAATGAGGGTGCGGTCGATGGCGTCCATGGCGTTTTTCGCAAGTGGCTTCTTTGATGATGCCGAGGTCAGATTGGCGATCATCGCCACTTGCGTACCGCATGGCGACGAATTTCGCCAATTTTGGCGTGGCGCGCCATGGATTTGCTGACAATCGCCGCGAGAGCTGCGCTAAGCTGATCGCAGGGGCACTGCTTAGCCCGCTAAGCTCGGCCAGGCTCACAACCCGCTGAGCTCTGCCCATCGCCAGCGTGCCCTCCTCCGTATTCTGCCTGCCGAGCCCTCCAAAGAGCCTCCTGCCATGTCAGCGCCCCTCAAGCCGACCGCCGCCCAGCCTTTCAACGCGCGTAGCGACATCGATCCCGATGAAACCCGCGAGTGGATCGCCGCGCTTGAAGCGTTAGCGGGCGCCGACGGCCTGGAACGCGCCCACTTCATCCTTGGTCGCGTGCAGGAGCATGCCCGCAGGCTCGGCGTCACCACGGCGGGCATGCCCTATTCATCCTACCGCAACACGATCCCTCTGGCCCAGCAGGGCGCCTACCCCGGCGATATCGCGCTTGAAGAACGCATCACCTCGCTGATCCGCTGGAATGCGCTTGCCATGGTGGTGCGCGCGAACAAGGCCTACGGCGAACTGGGCGGCCATATCGCAAGCTTCGCCTCGGCGGCTGAAATCTTCGAGGTCGGCTTCAACCACGTCTTCCGCGGGCCCGAGGACGCCGCTGGTGGCGATCTCGTCTATTTCCAACCGCACTCCGCGCCGGGCGTTTACGCGCGCGCCTATCTCGAAGGACGCCTGAGTGAAGAGCGCATCGCGCGTTATCGCCAGGAAGTGGGCGCAGGCGAGCGGGGGCTGTGCTCCTACCCGCACCCGTGGCTGATGGAGAATTTCTGGCAGTTCCCGACAGGCTCCATGGGGCTTGGCCCGATCAGCGCCGTCTACCAGGCCCGCTACATGCGTTACCTGCAGGCGCGCGGACTGCAAGATACCGACGGACGCCACGTCTGGGGTATCTTCGGCGACGGCGAGATGGACGAACCTGAGTCGATCGCCGGCCTCACACTGGCCGCCCGCGAAGGCCTCGATAACCTGACTTTCATCGTCAACTGCAACTTGCAACGCCTCGATGGTCCGGTGCGTGGCAACGCTCAGATCATCCAGGAACTGGAATCGCTTTTCGCGGGTGCGGGTTGGAACGTCATCAAGGTGTTGTGGGGTTCGGAATGGGACGGGCTGTTCGCGCGCGACCACGACCACATCCTGCTCAAACGCTTCGCCGAAACGGTGGATGGCGAATACCAAACGCTGGGCGCCAAAGACGGCGACTATAACCGCGCGCGGTTCTTTGACAGCGATCCCGCATCCGCCGCGCTGGTCGCCCACATGAGCGATGAAGAGATCAACGGGCTCAAGCGTGGCGGCCACGATGTGCGCAAACTCTACGCCGCCTTCGCCGCCGCCAAAGCCCATCGCGGCCGCCCCACCGTGATCCTCGCCAAGACCAAGAAGGGCTACGGCATGGGCGGCGCGGGCGAATCGCGCATGACCGCACACCAAGCCAAGAAGCTTGACGTTGACGCTCTGCTCGCTTTCCGCGACCGGTTCAGCCTGCCGCTCACCGATGCCCAGACCGAAGCGCTCACCTTCGTGCGCCCCTCCGCCAACAGTCCCGAGATCGCCTACTTGCGCGAACGTCGTGCGACGCTGGGTGGCCCGCTGCCGTCGCGCCGTTTGCATGCGGTCCGGCCGGCGCCTGAGCGACCGCCCCTCAAGGCCTACGCGAAATTTGCGATTGAAAGCGAAGGTCGTGCGCTATCGACCACGATGGCAGCCGTGCGCCTCATGAGCGGGCTGATGCGCGATAAAGCGTTCGGGCCGCGCGTGGTTCCGATCGTCGCCGATGAAGCGCGTACATTCGGCATGGATAACCTGTTCCGCCAGGTTGGGATCTATTCGCCCGTCGGCCAGCTTTATGAGCCTGAGGATGCAGGCTCCATGCTGTACTACCGCGAGGCGGAAGACGGCCAACTGCTCGAAGAAGGCATCACCGAAGCGGGCGCGCTGTCATCCTGGTTGGCCGCCGCCACCGCTTACAGCGTCCACGGCATCGAGACGCTACCGTTCTACATCTACTATTCGATGTTCGGGTTCCAGCGCGTTGGCGATCTGATCTGGGCCGCCGCCGATCAACGCGCTCGCGGCTTCCTGCTCGGCGCCACCGCTGGACGCACCACGTTGAGCGGGGAGGGGCTTCAGCACCAAGATGGCGCGAGCCACGTGATCGCAGCGACCATACCCAATTGCCGGGCCTACGATCCTGCGTTCGCCAGCGAACTCGCCGTCATCATCGACCATGGTGTTGAACGCATGGTTGAGCAAAAGCGCGATGAGTTTTTCTACATCACCGTCATGAACGAGTCCTACGCGCAGCCGCCCCTGCAGGAAGGAACGCGCGACGACATCATCAAGGGTCTTTACCGCTACGTGCAGGTGGGCGATCGCGATGCGGAGGTGCGCGTGCGTCTGCTCGGCAGCGGGACGATCCTGTTGCAGGTGATCGCTGCGGCTGAACTGCTGGCGGATCGATTTTCCATCGCGTCGGACGTCTTCAGCGTGACCAGCTTTTCGCAGGTGGCGCGCGATGCGATGGAGGTTGAACGCGCACGCCGGTTGGGATTGCCGAGCGATCAAGGCGAGACGAATCGCGCGCCCGAAAACGATATGGCCCGCGAAAGCCACGTTGAACGTATGTTGCCCGGCACGATGCCCGTCATCGCGGCGACCGACTACGTCCGCGCCTACCCCCAACTGATCGCGCCTTACGTGAGCGCGCGCTACGTGACGCTTGGCACCGACGGGTTTGGGCGCAGCGCCAATCGCGCTGCCTTGCGCGCGTTCTTCGAAGTCGACCCGCCCTCGATCGCGCTCGCCGCCATCGAAGCGCTATGCCGCGATGGCCATCGCCCCGTGAGCCTGCTTGAGGAAGCGCGGGCCGCCCTCGCACCTGAAGCGCCCGCATCGCCGCCCTGGCACGTTTAGTCCTTCAAGGCCCAAGGCCGCGCACCGCGCGCCGCACGCCCCACTACGCCACACGTCACGGACAGGCTTCCCCTTCGCGTGCCTGCCCGGTAGGGTCCACATCCCCACTGGACGAGGTCATGAGTGATCCGATGAGCGCTGCTACCCCGAGTGCAACACCCTTCGATGCCAACCGTGCGGCGCAAGCCCTCGCCGATGCCCATGCCCGCGGTGAGCGCTACCAAAATCTCCCGGCCGGCATCGCCCCGCGCACCGTTGCGGAAGCTTACGCCGCGCAAGACGCCTTCGTCGCCCTTTACGCCGAGCGAGATGGCGCGCGCGCCGGCGCCAAGATCGCCACCACCACACCTGTAATGCAGGCGCTGATGGGCATCGATCACCCGTGCGGGGGCCAGATCCTGGCGCATCGGCTGTTCGCTTCACCCAGCCGCGTCGCGCTCAACGCGCACATCAATTTGCGCATCGAATGCGAGGTCGCGGTCCGCCTGCGCGATGGCCTGCCAGCAGGCGGGGAACCTCACACGGCACAAACGGCGGCGGGCGCCGTCGGCGAAGTCATGGCGGCTTTTGAGCTCATCGAAGACCGCAATGCCGACTACGCGCAGGCCGAAGCCCTCACGCTGATCGCTGAAAACAGTTGGAATGCGGGCGTGATCTATGGCGAGGCGCGCCCTTTCGTAAGCGAAGAAACGTTGAGCGGTCTGACCGGCACTTTGCGCATCAACGATGGCCCACCGCAGCAAGGTGTTTCCGATACGCCCCTTGAAGCGCTGGCCTGGGTTGCCAACCTGTACGCCGGGCGCGGGCAACCCTTGCAAGCCGGTGACCTCATTATAACCGGCTCCCTGCTGCCCACGTTCACCATCAACGCTGGCGATGACATCCATTTTGAAATCGAAGGCCTTGGCGGCGTCACCTTAAGCGCAAGTTGAGCCCCCGGTCGTGCATCGGGCTACGCCTTGGCAGATGGAAGTTGATCCATCGACCATCATGCCCCGTATTTACCATTCACCTGACGCGTCCAGCTCTGCACGCGCTTTCCGGGGTGGGGTCGGCGCAGTGTTGGCGCGCGCAATCGCGACGTGACGCGACGTATCCCCCTATTGCCCCGATGCCTCCAACCCGCCACGCAGCAAGGAAGACCCCCATGGACGGATCCACCATGCCCGACGACGTCAAACGGCCAACAAGGGAGGAGGCGCAAAACGCTGTGCGAATCCTGCTGCGCTACATCGGCGAAGACCCCGAGCGCGATGGCCTGCTCGATACGCCGGCGCGCGTTGTGAAAGCCTATCGCGAGTATTTCGCTGGCTACCATGAGGACCCGGCCGACGTGCTGAAACGCACGTTTTCTGAGACCGAGGGTTATGACGAGATGATCGTCATGCGCGGCATCCGCTTTGAATCGCACTGCGAGCACCACATGGCGCCGATCATCGGCCGCGCCTGGGTGGCCTATGTGCCAACCGAGCGCGTTGTGGGCATCTCGAAACTCGCGCGCGTGGTCGACATCTACGCCAAACGCCTGCAAATCCAAGAAAAGATGACAGCCCAGATCGCCAACGTGATCGACGACGTCCTGAAGCCGCAGGGTGTCGGCGTGATCATCAAGGCGTCGCACCATTGCATGACCACCCGCGGTGTCCACAAACCGGGTACCGAAATGGTGACGAGCCGGATGCTGGGCTGTTTTCGCGAAAATGCGATGACCCGGCAAGAATTCCTGCAGATGATCGACTGACGACGCGGTGAGCGGCTAAACCGGCCGCGCTTCCCGCGGCAGGCCCCGTCGCGCAGCATGCCCCTTCGCGAAGCACGTCAGGCCCAGGCTCAACATCACAGCGTGATGCGCTATGCGTGAACCCGCGCTTTAAGCCTATCGGGGCCCTTCCCATTGCGGAACGGGCCTTTTTGCTTTTTTAACCGGCGCGGGCCTAGATCATCTCAGCGATCGATCGGGAGCACCGCAGGTGAGCCCGAAACGTCGAGGCGTGCGTGTTTGAGCCGATCGTCCGTCAGGCTGACCGATGGCGTCCCGCCACATGATGGCCGGGGCCCGGCAACGCGATACGCAGCGGGGAGGCGGATCACATGCGGCTGCGTCCCATCCTGTTCGTGATCGCGCTTTTCCTATGCATCCTTGCGCTGTTGATGCTGCTTCCTGCCGCGCTCGACCTCGCGGACGGCAACCCCGGCTGGGTGATCTTCCTGACAACCGGCGTCATCAGCTTTTTCGTGGGCTCGATGGTGTTGCTCGTCACCTATGATGAGGTGATCCCAAGCCTCGGCCTCAAGGATCTATTTGCGATCACCGCCGGCTGTTGGCTGGCCTTGCCCCTGTTTGCCAGCCTGCCGTTTCTGGGCCTTGGCCTTGACGTCACCTCATCGTTCTTCGAGGCCATGTCAGGGCTCACCGGAACCGGCGCCACCACGCTTGAAAAACTCAACACCCTTCCGCGAGGCATCCTGTTTTGGCGCGCGCTGCTCAATTGGACCGGCGGCTTCGCCATCATCTTGATGGCCATGATCGTCATGCCCTATTTGCGGGTGGGGGGCATGCAACTCTTCCAATCCGAGCGCTCGGTGCGCGCCGAAAAGCTCTTTCCCCGCGCGCTCTCCATCGTCAGCGTCGTGGCAGGGCTTTACCTGTCGCTAACGCTGCTCGCCGCAACCGTCTTCATGCTGCTTGGCATGACCACCTTCGATGCGATCTGCCATGCGATGGCGACCATGTCGACAGGTGGCTTTTCCACGCATGATGAAAGCATCGGTTTCTTCAAATCGCCGGCGATCGAGTGGGCCGTCATCGTCTTCATGACCATTGCGGCGATGCCCTATTTCGTCTTCATCGCGGCCTTGAAAGGGGACAGTTTCGCGCTGCCGCGCGACAGTCAGGTGCGCGGGCTCTTGACGTTGCTGCTGGTCGCATCGGGCGGCATGGCGCTGTGGCTCATCGTCAATCGCGACATTACCACTTGGGATGCGATACGCCGCAGCGTGTTCAACGTCAGCTCGATCCTGACCACCACGGGTTTTCGCAGCGGCGATTATGACATCTGGGGGCCGCTGGCGTTCGGCGTGTTCTTCCTGCTGATGTTCGTCGGCGGCACCGCCGGATCAACCGCGGGCGGCATGAAGATTTTTAGGCTCCAGATCGCCACCATCATCACGCGCTCGCATGTGCTGCACCTGTTAAGTCCCAATCGGATCATCGCCCTGGTCTACGATGGACGCCGCTTGGCCAGTGATGTGCCCTTCTCGATCGTCGCCTTTCTGGTGAGCTACATCGGGACCGTCGGGCTCGTCGCGGTGGTGCTGTCAGGCTTTGGTCTTGAGATCGTGACCGCCATCAGCTCAGCCGCCAGCGCGGTTGGTAACGTGGGGCCGGGGCTTGGCCCGGTGGTGGGACCCGGCGGCAGTTTCGCCGACCTGCCTCAAGGCGCGAAATGGACGCTGGCTTTGGCCATGCTGTTTGGGCGGCTTGAATTGTTCACGCTGCTGGTGCTTGTGCGCCCTGAGTTCTGGCGGGGCTGATCCGATCACCAGCCACGGACCTGCAACGCGCAAGCTGCGCGCTAGAGTCGGTTCGCTTCAGGTTGAAGCGGAACCGACATCTAAGCTCTTGTTTTGCCGTTCATCTTTCGCCTCAGGTGATTCCACCTGAAGCGGATGAACTCTAGCTTGCCCGGAGACATCATCAACTTATTCGCGCATCAGGTTATGAAAGACGGTGCGCGTGCGGCCCGAAACTCGCCATGAGCCCCGGCTCACTGGCCTGGCCGTGGCCCGCCCTTTGGTCGTGCTGCAGGGGCGCGTCGTACGCTGCGTTCACAACCGCTGGATCGCGCACCAGCGGATCAGGCAAAGGCGCGGTCGCCCGCTCGAAGACCGCTTCAACCGTCGCAGGAGCCGTCGCCGGCGCCTCACCCACCGTCTCCTGCACGCCATGACGGGGCTGACGTTCGCGGGTGACCCATACCCAGCACAGCAGGCTGGCCGGAATCGCCAAGGCCGCTTCGACAAGCGTCGCCTCAATGGCAGGACGCTGCCCGAAAGGTTGCAACGTTAGCCACAGCACCACGATCAGGGCCGCCACCGCGTATCCGGCCGTCGCCGCCTCCCACCAGGGTAGGCGCCCGCGCAGACACGCCGACAGCCACAACAGCGTTCCTGTTGCGAGGCCCCACAGCACGCCCGTGGCGGGGTAGAGCAGCACTAAGGCCACCGTTTGCGCCAAAGCGCTGGCGTGCGCGGCATCGCTGACGCCTTTAACGGCCCACAGATGTGTCAGCATGGCGGAGCCGACGAGCACGCTGAGCACCGCGCCGCCGGCCGCATAGGTTGCGATGATCGATGATGCATGCACCCGCGCGCCCGTCCCCGCACCTACGCCAGCGCCTTGCGCTCGCCCCGCGTCGTAACCGGCTTGGTGAGGGCGTACCCCGTCCCCAAAGTCAATCGCTGTCCCGTAGGCCATCGGATCGCTGCTCCTGCTTCGCGGCCGTCGCGGCTACGTTGAAAGCGACCTCGCTGCAAAACGAAGCGAGGCAGCGCCAAAACCCTTCGCTCAACCGTCCGTCCCATCGCCTGCGGTGATGCACCTTCAGCGGACCCGGTTCTTTCGCCTGGGTGCAGCTTTGGTCATCGACCAAAACCTCCATAACCAACAAGCCGTTGCTCGGTTATGAAGTGATTTGCGCTGAATTGTGTCGAGGCGGCATGACACGAGAAAGAGATAAGGACAGCTGCTGCACGCACGCCACACGGCACGCGCGCAGC
>JBCBJZ010000150.1:0-8826 GCA_038522635.1 Pseudomonadota bacterium
CGGTGATCTTTCTGACGTCGAAGGACGAAGAGATCGATGAGTTGTTCGGGCTCAAAATGGGCGCCGATGACTATATCGCGAAGCCATTTTCGCTGCGCCTCGTGGTTGAGCGCGTAAAGGCGATCCTGCGCCGGTTTCAACCCAAGGAGAGCGGCGCGGCGGTACCGGAAGCCAACCGCATCCTGGAGCGCGGCGATCTTAAGCTCGACCCTGAGCGACATACCTGCCATTGGGGCGGGCAATCCGTGACCCTCACCGTCACCGAGTTCCTGATCCTGCAGGCACTGGCGCAACGGCCGGGCGTGGTCAAAACGCGCGATGCGCTGATGGATGCCGCCTATGATGACCAGGTCTACGTCGACGACCGCACGATCGACAGCCACATCAAGCGCCTGCGCAAGAAGTTCAAGCAGGTCGACGACAATTTCGATGTGATCGAAACGCTGTACGGCGTGGGCTATCGCTTCAAAGAGCAGTGATGGCGGCGCTGCGGCGATGGCGGTCGAAAGTGATCCACGCGATAGGGTGATGCGCTCGGGCGCGTTCGCTGGGCCCGGCAGTGGTGTGGCCGGGCAACCGTTCGACGCAACCGGCTCCGGTGCCGGGCACCGCGCAGGCCGTGAGCATGCTGAACGCGGTGAGCCGCTGTTCAGTCTGACGGGGCTGGGGCGCGCGCTCATCTACGTTGTCGGCTCGGCGATCAGCTGGCTGTTTCTCAGCTCGATCGCGCGCCGCATCGCCACGATCGGCGTTTTCCTGCTGTGCTGCTTTGTCGGCAGCATCGTGTTTTTCAGCGGCCAGCACGCCTGGCTGATCAAGGCGCGCAAGGAAAGCCTGCGCGTTCAGGGTGAGATCATCGCGGCCGCGATCGCCGCCAACGCGACGCTCAACGCGGGCGATCAGATCACGCTTGACCCCGAGAAGCTCCCCAACGTCGAGGACGCCCGCATCCCGTTCCGCGACGATGCCTTCGCCGCGCTTGAACTATCGCTGTCCGCCGACACGGTCGCGCCGATCCTGCGGCGTTTGATCAAGCCCACCAACACGAGGGCCCGCGTCTACAGCCGCGATGGCACCGAGATCGCTGACACCGCCAACCTGTTCGGTCGCGGTGGCCGCACCCCGGCAAAGCCGCAGGCCGCATCGGACCCGGGCCAAGCGACCAGCCTATGGGCGGTGCTGCGGCGGATGGTGTTCCCGACCGACATCCCGATCTACCGCGAGGCGCCAGGCGCCAACGGCACCGCTTACGTGGAAGTGCAGATGGCGATGGGTGGCACCGCGACGCCCATGCTGATGCTCAACGACGCTGGCCAACAGATGGTCTCGCTGGCGGTGCCGATCCGGCGGCAGAACACCACGCAGGGCGTGCTGCTGCTCTCCACCCAGCCAGGCGAAATCGATCGTCTGCTCGCGCGCGAAGACAGGTTGATCATGCTGCTTGCGATCATGGCGCTGGTCGTCACGCTGCTCGCATCATGGCTGCTTCATAAGATGATCGGCACGCCGATGAAGCGGCTCGCTGCGGCTGCCGAGCATGTCAGCCAATCGCTGACGGCCGCGGATGAATTGCCTGATTATTCGAAACGCAGCGACGAAGTCGGCCAGCTTTCGGTGGCGTTCGCGCAGATGACGAAAACGCTCTACGCGCGCATTGCCGCGAGCGACAAGTTCGCCGCTGATGTCGCTCACGAGTTGAAGAACCCATTGACGGCTGCGCGCGCCACGGCCGACGCGCTGACGTTCGCGAAGACCGATGCCAGGCGCAGCGAATTGATCGAGCAGATCCAGGGCGAGTTGCAGCGTCTCAACCGCTTGATCGGTGACGTCTCGGCGATCTCGCGGCTCGATGGCGAACTGGCGCTGCAGGAGACCGAACCGCTCGACATCGCTGATCTGGCGCGCGGTGTCACCGACGTGCTGAGCGACATCTACCGGCCCCGCAACCGCAACGTCGCGTTCGCCCTGTCAGGCGGTGCAGCCGATGATCCGCGGCGTTTCACGGTCGAAGGTCACGAGGGCCGGCTCAGCCAGGTGATCACCAACCTGGTGGACAATGCGCTGTCGTTTACGCCCCGCGGCGGCACCGTCAACATCGACGTGCGGCGCACGCAGGCCCATGTCGAAATTGCGGTCACCGACAACGGCCCGGGCATCCCGCCAGACAAGATCGACACGATCTTTGAGCGCTTTTATTCCGATCGCCCCGCAACCGAGGGCCGCGACGGGAAGAATTCGGGCTTGGGCCTGAGCATCTCGCGCGAGATCGTCCACGCGCACCGCGGCGAGATCTGGGCTGAGAACATCGGGACGCCGCTCGCCCCGCAACGCCGGCTGGCCGCCGGCGAGGTCGAAGCCGCTGAAGCCGGCACGCTGCGCCAAGCCTCGGTGCCGACCACCCGATCGCACGGTGCACGCTTCGTCGTTCGTCTGCAGGCGCTTGGTCCAGCCCAGCGTGGGCGTCAACGCCAGCCTGCGCGCGCGACGACGCAGGCGGCAGCGTGAGCGCCGCCTCCTCAACACCCGCCAAAGCGCTCAACGTGCATGGGACCGCGATCGCGCTTGGCCAAGCCGCAGCCTTGATTCGCGGCCCCTCAGGTGCCGGCAAGTCCGATTTGGCATTGCGCTGCATCACGGTTGGCGCGCTCGCGGGCTTCACCGCGCAAGGCGCGACGCTGATCAGCGATGATCGCTGCGTGCTCCAGCCGGGTGACGCCAACACGTTGATGGTGAGCGCGCCTGGCACACTGGCCGGTAAGCTCGAAGTGCGCGGGCTTGGCATCATCGCCGTGGCCCATCAGGCCCCCACACCGCTGCGCTTGGTGGTGGACATCGTGGCGCCCTCGGCTATTGCCCGCATGCCCGAACCCGAACATGTCGACTTGGACGGGATCGCTGTGCCGCGCGTGGCGCTCGCCCCGTTCGAAGCGTCCGCCCCTATAAAGCTGCTGATCGCGCTGGCATCCGTCGCGTCTTGAGCCACTTGGCCAGGGCAACGGGCGCCACCGCAGCCGATGCGCAAAACATCCGGTTGCACCGCAACAACAACCGTAAATTACCCTCGTTTGCCCATTTCGTAGGGCGTGCGGAGCAGTTGTGCTCAGCCGGTGAGCAGTTTTTTCTTGCACCGCGCCATAGACGGCGACAATCTTGCTGCTCACGCGAACGCAGCCCTTGCGTTCACCGGGACAAACGACAGGCGCGCTGATGATCGGGATCGTCATCGTCACCCATGGTGGGCTCGCGAACGAGTTTCGCGCCGCTTTGGAACACGTTGTTGGACCACAGCCCCAGCTCGAGACGATTTCGATCGGCCCCGAGGATGACGCCGAACAACGTCGTGACGACATCGTGCGGGCGGTGCGCAATGTGGACAAAGGCGCCGGCGCCATCGTGCTGACGGACATGTTCGGCGGCACGCCATCGAACCTTGCGATCTCGGTGATGGATGAAGCGCACGTCGAAGTGCTGGCCGGCATCAATCTGCCCATGCTCGTGAAACTCGCCTCGATCAGAGCCGATCATCCGATCGATGCCGTCGTCGACAAAGCCAAGGACGCGGGCCGCAAGTACATTTCGGTGGCGTCCCAAGTGTTGGCGGGCAAGTGAGCGTGATGGCGGCTGACACTCCCGTGCGCGCTGAGGCCTGCATCTGTAACCGCAAAGGGTTGCATGCGCGCGCCTCGGCCAAGTTCGTCAAATGCGCCGAGCAGTTCGATGCCGACATCCACGTGGTGCGCGATGATGAGCGCGTGGGCGCGACGTCCATCATGGGTCTGATGATGTTGGCCGCAAGCCCGGGCACACGGTTGACGATCGAGGCGAGCGGCCCGCAAGCCGCCGAAGCCGTGCGCGCATTGAAGACGTTGGTCGGCCAAGGCTTTGGCGAAGACGTCGAAGCCGGCGCCTGAGCGTTAGCGCAAGCTACCAGCATTCAGGCGAGACGTGAGATCGGCCGCAGCGCGGCTCGGCCACACCCATAACGCATTACCCCAACAAGCAAAGAAGGAGTGCCGTTTGGCACCCCTTCCCTTGCTGGAGGCATTTTCGACCCTGGGGCTTTACTTGGAAAGCCGCAGGCTAGCGATCTTGAGTGCGATGTCACGGAAGGCCATGCGCAGCTCATCACCGTTTGAGGCGTCGTAGAAGTATTCAGGCGCCGTTGCACAGTTGCGCATCAGATCGCGGACCGAGTTACTCGACAGTTCAAAGCCGACCGAGTAGACCACGATGCCTTTCTTCTTCATGTTCTCACACAGCGTTGCTGCCATGGTCGAAGAATTGACGCCGCTGACATAGTCCCTGTTGAACACACCGTCGGTCATCAGCACCGCGATCTTGCGCAACTTCACCGCTTCGTAGGCCGCCGTGCGGTCCTCTTCGTCCTCAGAGTCGTGCCCCGAGGGGTAGGGTGCTGCGGCGCTCGACGTCGGGAACACGCTGTTCCAGTTCGGCGAGAGCAGGTACCAGGCCCAGGCGATGCCGAGGTGGCCAGCGGTACCGCCCTGCGTCCCCATGCTGTCGATCCGGGCTTTCAGCGCATCCTTGTCACGCGTCATCGCCATGATCTTGGAACCGCTCGGCCGGCAGCTGTACCCCACGTTGTTGTTACGCTTGAAGAAGCCGCCGACGCTTGGGCTCTTGTCGTTGTAGAGGTTGCTGCTGCTGTTCCGCTCACCTACGCAGGTCCAAGAGTTTGAACTCTCGTACACACCTGTCACCGCCTGGTGGTAGGCCGTGCCGACGTTCACGAACTCCGAGAACGGCGCCAACGCCACACGGGACGAGAACTCCGACTGGTCCGCCCACACGATGATGTCGATGAGGTCTTTCGCGGCAAGCTTCAACTGAGCCATCTTGTTGCCGCTCATGGAGCCGGTCACGTCGAGCATCATCGACAACTCGATGTTGAGCTCGCTGTTGCCACCGACGGCCAGCAAGGCGCTGGCGGTCACGTCGACCTCGATGGTCTTCTTGCCCGAATCGCCGGTGAAGCTGAATCGGTTGATGATGTTCATCGCGGCAGCGATGAACGGCGTATTGAGCACCGCCGAAGCATTCCCGGTGACGGTCGACTCGGTCGTGTTGAACACGATTTCCCGGCTCAGCGCTGAGCTCGCCGCAGGCGCCAGAATGTCGAAGCGCGTCTCGCCTTTGGTCTTGGCAGCCGTCAAATCGCCTTCCTGCTGCCAGTGACGGGCTGCTGCCAGCACGGCCGCGTCCATCGCACCCTGCATCTGCGAACGCAGTTGCAGCGCCCGACCGTAGTCGACCGCACCGCCGACCATGCCGATCACGATGGCCGAGGTCAGAGCGAAGATGATGGCAATGTTGCCGCGGTCATCTGCGGCAAACCGTTTGACAAGTGAGGGTCGATCGACGGCACCGCGGGCGCTGGCGCACCCGGGCACTGTATCGAGCCTCCCCTGAAGTAGATGTAACATAACATACGCCTCCTGCACGTATCACGCGTTATTCGGCAAAATTACACAGCAGATATTGATGCCTAGTAAATAAAACAGACATCGGAGCAAGTTTATATCGTTATTTATACTTGATTTTATTCAACTTTTATTCAAATGCTATCTTGTTTTGAAAGAAACCAGAAACACTTGAAGCTGTTTTCAGCGGATTTCCTGCAAGTATCGCGCCCGTTTTATTTGACCAACCTACGGACAGACCCGCACATCCCCGGACAATCCCTGCCAGGGCGAACACATAAGGAGTTCTTTATATCCTTATTGCGCGTGCTCAAACGAGCCGCTATAGAGGCAGCGCGCGCAGCCCAGCTGCAAACCTGCATGCGTGCGTGAGCCGGTCCCGCCATCGGCCACCCGTTCAACGGGACCAGCGGGATGTCGCGGCCGCGCGGCAGACCAAACCGCTACGGGCCAGCCCCCACCCCTACAACACTCCTCATCCTCGCCCGAAAGACGCCCAAACCTCGTCAAGGATCATTCCCGATGACCAGCGCTACCGATGATTACGTCGTCAAAGACATCAGCCTCGCCGATTGGGGCCGCAAGGAACTCAAGATCGCAGAGACCGAAATGCCAGGCCTGATGGCAACACAGGCCGAATACGGGCCGAGCCAGCCTCTCAAGGGCGCACGAATCGCCGGCTCGCTGCACATGACGATCCAGACCGCCATGTTGATCGAGACGCTCAAAGCGCTCGGTGCTGATCTACGGTGGGCCTCCTGCAACATCTATTCAACGCAGGATCACGCCGCCGCCGCGGTCGCCGCTTCCGGCATTCCGGTGTTCGCCTACAAGGGTGAGTCGCTGGAAGAGTACTGGGACTTCACCCACCGCATCTTCGAGTGGTCGGATGGCGGCACGCCCAACATGATCCTCGACGACGGCGGCGATGCAACGTTGCTGATCCACCTGGGCCTGCGCGCCGAGAAAGGCGATACGGCCTTCCTCGAGACGGCCTCGAACGAAGAAGAAGAGGTCCTTTACGCGACCATCAAGAAGCGGCTGGCCAGCCATCCGGGTTGGTACGAGAAAAACGCGCTCGCGATCCGCGGCGTGACGGAAGAGACCACCACCGGTGTGCACCGGCTGTATCAGATGGAGAAGGACGGGACGCTCCTGTTCCCGGCCATCAACGTCAACGACAGCGTCACCAAGTCGAAGTTCGACAACCTCTACGGTTGCCGTGAAAGCCTGGTCGACGCGATCCGCCGCGGCACCGATGTGATGATGGCGGGCAAAGTCGCTATGGTCGCGGGCTATGGCGATGTCGGTAAGGGCTCAGCCGCTTCGCTGCGGTCGGCCGGCTGCCGTGTGATGGTGTCAGAAGTTGACCCGATCTGCGCGCTGCAAGCCGCGATGGAAGGCTACGAAGTCGTCACCATGGAAGACGCCGCACCGCAGGCCGACATCTTCGTCACCGCGACCGGCAACGTGGATGTCATCACCGTCGACCACATGCGCGCCATGAAGGACTACGCGATCGTCTGCAACATCGGCCACTTCGACAGCGAAATCCAAGTTGCCGGCCTCAAGAACTACAAGTGGCACAACATCAAGCCGCAAGTGGATGAGATCGAGTTTGCCGACAACAAGCGGATCATCTTGTTAAGTGAAGGCCGCTTGGTGAACCTCGGCAACGCCATGGGCCACCCCTCCTTCGTGATGTCAGCGTCGTTCACCAACCAGGTGCTGGCGCAGATCGAGCTTTGGACGAAACCGGCCGAGTACCAGAAGAAAGTGTACGTGCTGCCCAAGCATCTCGATGAGAAGGTTGCCATGTTGCACCTGCAGAAGGTCGGCGCGCGCTTGACCGAACTGCGGGACGATCAGGCCTCTTATATTGGCGTCGATCAGCAGGGCCCGTTCAAGCCGGAAACCTACCGCTACTGATCGAGCGATCGGCAACGCAGCGCTCTAACTTGCTGAACGCGCGGCGACCATGCGAGGTTGCCGCGCGTTCTCGTTTGCGCAGACAGCTTGACCGCCCAAGACCAGGCCCAGAACGTCGCCCACACATCCGCCCCACACATCCGCCAGGACCCCGCCATGCCCACGCTCAGCTTCTGGTACGATCTTGCGTCCACCTACGCTTACATCAGCGCCATGCGGATCGAGCGCCAAGCGGCCGGTGCCGGCGTGGAGATCGCGTGGAAGCCGTTCCTGCTCGGGCCGATTTTCAAGGCGCAAGGCTGGGAGACCTCTCCCTTCAACCTCTATCCCGCCAAGGGGCGCTACATGTTTACCGACGTGCAGCGGCTTGCCGCGCGCGAAGGGCTGACGTTCGTCCTACAACCGGGCGATGAGGGTTTCCCGCAGAATACGGTCTACGCCAACCGAGTCGCGCTGATCGCCGCACAGGAAGGCTGGGCACCGGCATTCACGAAGGCTGCCTTCACCGCCCAGTTCGCCGACCGCGCGAACCTTGCCGACCCCGCCGTCCTGGGCGCCCTGGTCACAGGGGCGGGCCAGGACGCATCGCGCGTTGCAGCCCTTGCCGCCGCGCAAGACACGAAGGATGCCTTACGCGCGCAAACGGAAGCGGCAGCCCAAACGGGGATCTTCGGCGCGCCAACCTTCATCACGCAAGACGGCGCGCTCTACTGGGGCGATGACCGCCTGGCCATGGCGCTTGAGGCAAGCACGTCCTGAAGCCTTTCTGAGCCCAGTGGAGTCGCCCGAGGCGATAAGATGAGCGGCAGACCGCGAACCGATATGAGGTGCCGGCGGCTCGGGCTCAAACCTGTAACCCATCGCTCAACGCCTGGAAGTAGCCTTCGGCTTCCGCAAGTTGACCGATCAACCGCTCCGCTTTCAGCGTCACCGCCCGCTCAGGCGCCACGCCGCTCAACGCTAAATGCGCCAGCCGACGTTTGACGCCCGCCAGCTTGCGCCCATCGACGCGCGCATCAAGCGTGTGCACCAGATCTTCGACGTAGCCGCGGATACGCCCCAATTCGCGCAGCGCCGTGCGCTTCGCATCACCATCATCGGGATCGGCCTGCAGCGCTTGAAACGCCGCGCCCGCGCGCCCCAAGGTACCAGCGATCTCATCGGCGTAGTGCGCGACCCGCCGACGGCGGACCGCCTCAATGCCGGCAATCACTTGCAACCACCCATGGATCACCTGCGCGAGGCGCAGCACCCGGGCCGCCACCGTACTGGCGGGCATCGTCTCTCCCTTCGCAAACGCGAACCTCCGCGCGATAGCATCGGCCAGCAGCAAGCTTGCCGCGCCTTCAGCGTCGCGGGGAGAGATTGCCGGTCCTTAAGGTGGGTTTGCTCGCGGCGATGGTTAAGCGTCGCCCGACGATCTAGAGTCGGTTCGCTTCAGCTTGAAGCGGAACCG